>JADYYN010000245.1 GCA_020853635.1 Gemmatimonadaceae bacterium | reverse complement strand
GCTCTCGTTCCTCGACCAAGCCGGTGCCAAGCGTCTGCTCGAGAACGGCTGGGGGAACCCGCCCGGCGCCGCCGACGACGTGATCGGGATGATCATCCCCACCGACACCGATCCGCTCGGCGAGGAGAGCTGGGGCATCGTGATCGAATTCAACGATGATGGCTATGTGTCCGACAAGGATGCCGCCGACCTGGACTTCAACAAGATGTTGAAGGACATGCAGGCCGCCACCGAAGAGTCCAACAAGATGCGCGCCGAAGAAGGCTACGAGACGGTGAGGCTGCTCGGCTGGGCCGAGTCGCCGAAGTACGACGCGCAGACCCACAAGATCTTCTGGGCCAAGGAGCTCGCGTTCGAAGGCAACGACGACAACACGCTCAACTACGCGGTGCGCATTCTCGGCCGTCGCGGCGTGCTCGAGTTGAATGCGGTCGCGGGCATGAGCCGACTCGACGCGATCCGCAGCGAGGTCGCGGCGCTGTTGCCCGCCGTGGAGTTCAACGAAGGCCACCGCTACACCGACTACGTCGAAGGCAGCGACAAGGTCGCGACGTACGGGCTCATGGGGCTTGTGGCCGGTGCGGTGGCGACCCAGGCCGGGTTCTTCAAGGTGTTGTTCGCCGGACTGCTCGCGGCGAAGAAGTTCGTGGTCATCGGACTCGTAGCCGCCGCCGCGGCGGCCAAGAAGTTCTTCGGGACGAAGAGCTAACGCAGTCGTCATGTTCCCGTCATCGGCGGGCAATGGAAGGCGCGTATCGTCCTCGACGAATCGCGCCTTTCGTTTCTTTTTCCATCGGAGCTCGCCGATCGATGCCATCCATGCTCGTGTCCCTTGCGCTGTTCCAGACGATCGCCGCGCCCACCGCACTGCCGCTGCGAGCATTAGGTGACCACGGCCCCGAGCGTCGCACGGCCTGGCTCGCAGTCTCCGAACGTGGTGATCTCGCGTTCACCACCGGCTTCAGCGCCGACGAGACGCTCGTGACCCTCGTGGATTCCACCGGCGCGCTACTGGCGCGAGTAGGGCGCAAAGGCGATGGCCCCGGGGAGTTCCGGGCACCGCTCAGGCTGATGTTCCGCGACTCGACGCTGTTCGTATTCGGTGATGCCCGCTTGTCGGCGTTCACGCGGCGCGGCAAGCATCTGTGGACCCGTGCCATGCCGCCCACCGATCTGCCCATGGCGATCCACGGCGACTCTGTCGATGCGTTCTCCTCGCCGGACCTCACGGCGACGCTGGGCATCACGCGTCTCTCGCTCACGACGATGCGCGGCCGCGAGATCATCGCGCCACGGGTCGAACCGCTGCATGCCCTCACTCGGTCAGCGCAGGCGCCAGCACGAACGGTCATCCCCGGCTATGTGCGGACCGACGACGGATTCATCGTGGGAAATGGTGGCCGGTACGAGCTGGTGAAGTTCGACGCCTCGGGCGTCGTGCGCGAGCGATTCGGGCGGTCGTTGCCGTCGCGGAAGTTGTCCGGCGCCGCCCTCGAAGCCGAGGTGCAGCAACGCGTCGCGCGGGCGCGGCGCCCGTTCGTCGGCCCCGACAACGTGAAGCGCGAACTGCCCGTCGACGTCGCGCGCATCCGGCGCGAGGCCGCGGCGCCGTGGGCGCACTTCAGCGGACGCAACGGAGGACTCCAGCGCGATGCGCGCGGTCGGATCATCGCGATCGTGCCGCAAGGTGACTCCGTGGGCTTGGACCTGTTCGACCGGTCCCGCTTCATCGGTCGCGCGGCGGTGGCGTGTGCGGGTCACCCGATCATGGCCGCGAGCAGCGGACGGTTCCTCGCCCTACTCTGCGATCTGCCCCCCACCGCCGACCGCGAGGTTGGCGTCCGCCTGTTCCGCTGGTAGAATCCCCCATGCACCGCACCATCGCCGCGCTGTGAGACGCGCCTACCACGACACGTCCCTCACCGCGACCATCGTCTCGCGGCGCGCCCTACGCTACCGCACGATCGCCCACCCAGCGCTCGACCGCCCGCTGCACGTGCGTAGCGGCTCCTCGCTCACCTGGGTGGGCGCACGACTCGGCCTCGTGCAGGACGATGCGAACTTCATCGCGCTGGTCGATCCGCGCACGGGCCTCGCGCGCTCCATCACGTTGCCGGCCGGCGAAGAAGGTCGCCGCCACTTCGATGACATCCGCGGCAACAAGAAGTACAAGCTCGACCTCGAATCCTGCTGCACCATCGAAGGCTCCAGCGGCACCATGCTGCTCGCGCTCGGCTCGGGCTCCAAGAAGCGACGGCGGCGCGTGGTCACGGTGGAGTCGATCAGTGCGCGCGCGCCACGCGTCTCGTTGATCGACGCGGAACGCCTCTACGTCGCCCTCGAGGACGTCAAGGACTTCGCCGGCAGTGACATGAACATCGAAGGGGCGCTCGCCGTGGGTGACACGCTGCGGCTCTTCTCGCGCGGCAACGGCGAAGCCAAGAAGGGGCGCGTGCCGCTGAACGCAACCTGCGAACTCTCGTTGCCCGACCTGCTCGCCTTCCTCGCCTCTCCCGCAGATGCGCCCATCCCCGAACCGATGGCCGTCACGCGCTACGAACTCGGTGTGCTCGACGGGCTGCTGCTCGGCTTCACCGACGCGACCTTGGTCGGTGGCACGACGCTGTACACCGCCGCTGCCGAGGCATCGCAGGATGCGTCGGTGGATGGCGAAGTGAGTGGTTCGGTGATCGGTGTGATCCCGGCGCATGGTGATCTGCGTTACGCATTGCTCACGGGCATGCACGGAGAGCGCTGCACAGACAAAGTCGAAGGGATCGTCGGCGTCACCGGTGCGAAAGACCGCGTCTACATCGTGATCGACGCCGACGATCCCGCGCGCCCCTCGGTGTTATGCGAGGTACTACTCGGTGGAGAGTGGTAGTCGCGGGATCCGCGGCACGACCCCTGCACTTCTGTCGTGCAGTCGTCGATACTCCACAGCATCGCCTGTCAGGAAATGAGAGGTCGTATGCCGCCACGTCGTCCGCAGGAGCCCGCCCTGCCCCATTCCTATGAGTCGCGCGAGATCCGCATCGCGGATCACGCGGGTGCTGGGCAGCGCAGTGGTGTGCTCACGGTGCCGCGCGCGCCTGGGCCGCACGCGGCGGTGCTCATGATTCCCGGCTCGGGCAAACAGGACCGCGACGAGTCGGTGTGTGGTCACCGCCCGTTCCTCGTGTGGGCCGACACACTCACGCGCGCGGGCTTCGTCGTGCTGCGCCTCGATGATCGCGGGATCGGCGGTTCCAGCGGCGACAAGGATCAGATGACGCACGAGGATCTCGTGGTGGACACCGCGCACGCGGTGCTGTGGCTCTCGCGCCAACCCGAGGTCGCGCCCGGTCGGCTTGCCGTCCTCGGACACAGCGAGGGGGCGCTGCGCGCGGCGGCCATGGGCGCGAGCCCGCAGATCGCCGCGGTGGTGATGCTCGCGGGCCCTGCAGTGCCGGGGCACGCGCTCATCCTCTCGCAATCGGAGCTGCTCTCGCGCGCGGCCGGCGCCGACGACGCGACCATCGCACACGAACGGGCGATGAACGTCGCGGTGTTCGACACGATCCTCGGCGGCGACGGGAGTGGAGCCGTGGAGTCTCGCGTCCGTGACCACATCGTCGCGTCGCTCATGACGTGGCCGAGCGGCGCGCTATCCGAGAACGACGCCCGCGCCGCGGCGACGCAGATGTCGGCGATCGTGTGCGCACCGGGCTTCGTGTCGCTTCTTCGATCGAACCCGGCGGAACTCATCACGCGGGTCCAGGCACCGGTGTTGGCGCTCTATGGTGAGCGCGACCTGCAGGTCCCCGCGGTCATGAACGCCGCGCCGATGCGTGAGGCGCTCCACGCGAGCGAGCGCGCACGATGGCACGCGCAATCCAAGGTAGAGATCGTCAGCGGCGCGAACCACCTCTTCCAGCACTGCACCTACGGGACCATCGACGAATACGAGACGATCGACGAGACGGTCGCGCCGGCAGTGCTGGAGAGGGTGCTACGGTTCCTGCACCAGACGATGGCGACTACTTCCCCATCATCTTCATGATGTCATCGAGCGGATTGCCGTCACCGTCCGCATCGAGCATCTTCGCGAACCCGCCGAGTCCGCCGCCCGTGAGCGCGGACGCCGCACCGGCCGCATTCCCACCGAGCAAGCCACCGAGCATGCCGCCCAGTCCGCCGCTCGGTGCCGCCGGGGCGGCAGCGCCACCCTGCTTGGCCATCATGCCCGTGACGACCATCGCGAGCATGGGCAGCATCTTCTTGAGCACCGAGGGATCCACGCCGGACTGCGTCGCGGCGTTCTGCGCGACGGCACGGCTCACATCCTTCGACCCGAAGATCGCGCCGAGCACATCGTTGCCCTTGCTCACATCGGTGGCCTGCGGCGCGAGCACGTTGTCGAGCAATGCGCCGCCGCCGAGCTTGCCGAGCAGCCCGCCGAGTCCGGCGGCGCCGCCGCTCGATTGCGCCTGCTTCTTGAAGCCGCCGACGATGGCCGGCACAAGTGCTGCCGCGCCGGAGGCGGCCTGCGTCTCGCTCACGCCGAGTTCCTTCGCGATCGACTGGAGACCGCCCATCTTGGCGATCATGTCGGTGACGTTCATCGTCTGACTCTCTGGGTAGAGGTGGGGAGGACCGCCGACACGCCCCGGAAGAGAGGCGGAGACAGCGATTCACCTGTATACTATCCCGCTGAACCTCTCTCAGCGAGCTTGGCATGCGTTGGACCGACAAAGGTCGATCGTCGAATCTCGAGGACCGTCGCGGCGGCGGCGGTCGGCGCGCCGGCGGCATCGGCATCGTGGGCATCGTGCTCGCGCTCGGGATCTCGTTCTTCACGGGCGTCAACCCGCTCGAGATCCTCGGCGTGGTGGGCGGTGTGACCGGGTCGGCTGGCGGGGCACAGGAGGCCGCACCCATCGAAGATGCGGGCGAAGAGCCGATGGTGCGCTTCCTCTCGTCGGCGCTCGACGATGCACAGACCACTTGGCGCAGCATCCTCGCACAGAACGGCAAGGAGTACCCCGACGCGAAGCTGGTGTTGTTCCGTCAGGCCGTCACCTCGGCTTGCGGCAACGCCTCGTCGGCGATGGGCCCGTTCTATTGCCCCGGCGATCAGAAGGTCTACATCGACCTGGAGTTCTACGAGCAGCTCGACCGCAACTACGGTGCGCCCGGCGACTTCGCGCAGGTCTACGTGCTCGCGCATGAGATCGGGCATCACGTGCAGAACGTGCTCGGCACCGAGCGCGCGATGCGCCAGGCCCAGCAGGCGAACCCGGCGCAGCGGAACGCGCTGAGCGTCGCGATGGAACTGCAAGCCGATTGTTATGCCGGCGTGTGGGCGTATCAGGTAGCCAGGCGAGGCGACCTCGAAGCCGGCGATGTGGAAGAGGGGCTCGGCGCCGCCTCGGCCGTCGGTGATGATCGGTTGCAGCAGCAGGCGCGCGGTGAGGTGAACCCTGAGAGCTTCACCCACGGCAGCAGCGCGCAGCGCATGCAGTGGTTCCGCGCCGGGCTGGAGCGTGGCGATCCGGCCGCGTGCGACACGTTCGGTCGCGAGCGATAGGCACACCGGACGCGCTTGCGCTTAGCGCGTCCGTCCCGTCTTTTCATGGGCATGGAACCGCTGCCGTTCCTGCGGTCGCGCCCACTCTTGACCAACGTGCTGGTGGCGCTGGTCTACGCGGCTGTGGGATACGCTACACTGGCCCTCGGCGAGAGTCAGGGGGTTGAACTTCGTCGTGTGATCTGGGCCGCCAGCGGCATCGCCGTGGCGGCGGCGTTGTTGCTGCCCTTCCCCATCTGGATCGGCGCGGCGGTGGGCGGCGCGATCGCGACCGCGCTGCGCGGTGAGCCGTGGCTCCACGTGGTGGGTACCGGCACAGCGAACGGCCTCGAGGTCGTAGTCGCCACCTCGGCGCTGCGGTTCGTCGGATTCGATCCGGCGATGCGCCGCGTGCGCGACATCCTGTATCTCATCGCGCTCGCGTGCGGACTCGCCGCCGCCGTCGCGGCGTTCATCAGCGTGATCTCGCTCGATCTCGTGGGGGGCGTCCCGAGCGGGAGATTCCAGGAGATCTACGCGCTGTGGTGGCTCACGCACGCGATGGGCATCCTCACGCTCGTCCCGGTCGCGCTCACGCTGACACTCAACGGCGCGGGCCTCCAGCGCCGCAGCACCATCGAAGTCATCGGAGTGCTGGGCTCGGTCGCGATCCTCACCTCGCTGCCCTTCGCGGTGCACGAAGACGGCGTACTGGCCCGGTTGTTCTTCGTGCCCATCCCGCTGCTGCTCTGGGCGTCGTTGCGCCTGGGCATGGCCGGCGCGGCCGTGGGCGGTCTCATCACCACGTCGATCGCGATGAACGCCGCGGTGCATGATTGGGGCCCGCTCGCCGTCGGCATTCCGAACGAGACGCTGGCACTCACGTTGGTATTCTGCGTCGTGGTCATGACCTCGTCGCTCATCTCGGCGGCGCTGGTCGAAGGCACCGAGCGTGCCCGCGCCGAGCATCAGTCCGGCGAACGACGGCTGCGCGCCGTGCTCGATGCGGCGAGTGAAGGTCTGGTCGTCGCCGACGCGGCGGGCGTGATCACCCACGTGAACCGCGCCGTCACCACGATCTGGCCGCCTGAACTACCCCTCCCGACCCTGCGCGCGCCGGTGACGGACTTCCTCGTGCCGCTGGCCTCGCACGTGGCCACACCCGAGGCGCGGGCGGTGCTCTCGAACACGCGCGGTGCCGACGTCGCGCGCGGCACGCTGCAGTTGCCCGGCGACCAGACGTGGGAGATCGATGTCGATCCCCTGAGCGATCTCGTCGTCGACGGCGGCCGCGTGTGGTCGTTCCGCGATATCACCAATCGCGTGCGTGCGGAGACGGAGCGACGGCAACTCGAGGCGCAACTGCTGCATACGCAGAAGCTCGAGAGCCTCGGGGTGCTTGCGGGCGGCATCGCGCACGATTTCAACAATCTGTTGATGGGCATCCGCGGTCGCGCCGAGCTGATCGAGATGAGCGAACCGCTCCCGCGTGAGATCCGCGGCGACATCACCGGCATCCTGCGCACCACCGACGAGGCGGCAGCGCTGTGCCGTCAGATGCTCGCATATGCCGGACGCGGCGCCATCGAGGTGCGCACCGTCGATCTCTCCGCTTGTGCGCGCGAGATCCAGGACATGCTGCGCGTGTCGGTCTCGCGCCGCGTGGAACTCGTGCTTGAACTCAGCGTCGAGCCTCTGCCGATCGCTGGCGACATCACACAGCTCCGACAGATCATCCTGAACCTCGTCACCAACGCCTCCGACGCGGTCGAAGCCACGGGCCGTGCTGGTACGGTGCGCGTGCGCACGTATTCTGCCCGACTCGACCGCGCGTGGCTCGCGCGCCAGGTGCTCGCCGCTGAGCGCACCGAGGAGACCTTCGCCGTGCTCGAAGTCTCCGACGATGGCGTGGGCATGGACGAGGCGACGGCGCGGCAGGTCTTCGACCCGTTCTTCTCATCCAAGGGCGCTGGTCGCGGACTTGGGCTCGCGGCCTCGCTCGGCGTGATCCGCAGTCATAAGGGATCGCTCGCACTCACGAGCGCCCCGGGCATCGGCAGTCGCTTCGAGATCGCCCTCCCGATGGCCGCGAGTGCCCCGGACGCCACCGCAGTGCCGGAGACCGATCGCCCGCTCACGCGCTTCGCCGGTCGGACCGTGCTCGTGGTGGATGACGAAGAAGGCGTGCGGGCCGTGGTGACGCGCATGCTCGTGGCCGCCGGCTTGCACGTGCGACAGGCCTGCGACGGGGACGAGGCCCTTGATGCGTTCGCGACGCCCGGCGGTGCGCCGATCGACGTGGTCCTGCTCGACCTCACCATGCCCAAGCGCAGCGGACCCGCCACGCTGACGGAGATGCGCGCGCGTGGGATCATGGTGCCGGTGATCATCGCCAGCGGTTTCTCCGCCGAGGCGGTGCCGGACGGCGCGGGCATCGCCGGGTTCGTGCAGAAGCCTTTCAAGCGAGAGACGCTTGAGCGTGCGATCGCAGACGCGCTCGCTGGCGCACTCCTCCTCTGACGCACGTGCATGCCTGAGCCAACCACGACACCGATGCATCGCATCGCGCTGGCGACCCCTCGGGTCGCGACCTCGCTCGCCCACGGCCTCGAGACGATCACACAACTGAGCACCGAGGCGGCGTCGCGGGGCGCGCGTGTGGTCTGTTTCCCCGAGGCGTATCTCCCGGGACTGCGCGGCCAGGATTTCCCGGTGTTCGCTTTCACGCTCGCCGACCAGGATGCGGCCGTGGCGCACGTGTCTGCACTCGCGTCGCGTTTGCACATCGGCATCATCCTCGGGATGGAGCGGCTCGTGCCGGCGGGGCGGCAGATCGCGGCGTGGGTGTTCGGCCCGGACGGTGCGCTACTCGGCGTGCAGACGAAGAACCAACTCGACCCGAGCGAGGACGCGCACTACGTCCCGGGTGACACCCGGCAGGTGTTCGACGTCGACGGCCTGCGGTTCGGCATCGCGATCTGTCACGAAGGTTGGCGCTATCCCGAGACCGTGCGCTGGGCCGCGCGCCGCGGGGCGATGGTGGTGTTCCATCCGCAGCTCACCGGTCTCGAACACACGGGGCGCCAGCTCGGTGTGTGGGGTGCCGCCGACTCTCCGTACTACGAGCGGGCGATGATGATGCGCTCGATCGAGAACGCGATCTACTTCGCGAGCGTGAACTACGCGGTGCGGTTTCAAGAGGCGGCGACCACGGTGATCAACCCCGATGGGTCGCTCTGCGCACACCTGCCGTACGGCGAGGAAGGTGTGCTGGTGGTCGATCTCGATCCTGCGAAGGCGACGGGGCACTTGGCGCGACGGCTCGCGCCGGAGCGCTATCCGGAGTAGCATCAGGGTGCAGCACCTGTGGGTTCCCACCTCCATCCTGACCGCAACATGCGCCTCGTCCTCCGCGCGACCGCCGCACTGCTCCTCACCGCGGGCGCCGCCGGCGCCCAAGTCCCTGACGCCACCACGCTCAACGGCCTCAAGTGGCGCTCCATCGGCCCGGTGAACATGGCCGGCCGCATCACCGACATCGAAGCCCATCCGAGCCAGCCCAAGACGTTCTACGTCGTCGGCGCGACCGGTGGCCTCTGGAAGACGGTGAACGCCGGCACGTCCTTCATGCCGCTCTGGGAGAAGGCGCCCATCGCGTCGCTCGGCGATCTCGCAATCGCCCCGAGCGATCCGCGCATCCTCTACCTCGGCACCGGCGAGGAAGACTCGCGCAACTCGGTGGCGCCGGGCTACGGCGTGTACAAGTCCACCGACGGTGGCGTGACTTGGCAGTCGCTCGGCCTCGAGAAGACGCAGCACATCGGCCGCATCATCGTGCACCCGACCAACCCGGACATCGTGTGGGTCGCGGCCCTCGGCGCGCTGTGGGGGACGAACCCCGAGCGCGGACTCTACAAGACCACAGACGGCGGCAAGAACTGGACGTTGAGCAAGTTCATCAGCGACAAGGCCGGCTTCGTCGATCTCGCGATCGATCCGCGTGATCCCAACGTGTTGTATGCGGCCAGCTGGGAGCGCATTCGCAAGGCGCACTTCCTCAAGAGCGGCGGCCCGGGCTCGGCGCTATGGAAGACCACGGACGGCGGCAGCTCGTGGACCGAGATCAAGGGTGGCGGATTCCCCGCGACGATGAAGGGCCGCATCAGTCTCGCCGTCGCGCCGAGTCAGGCGGATGTGGTGTACGCGATGGTCGAGGCCGACAGCGTGAAGGGCGCGAAGCCACAACGGTTGCTCAGCGGTCTCTATCGCTCGGGCGACGCGGGCAAGACCTGGGAGTGGGTGAGCACCATCAACAATCGTCCGTTCTACTTCTCGCAGGTGCGCGTGGACCCGCGTGATCCCAACCGCATCTATCGTATGGCGGTGGACTTCGCGTCGTCCGATGACGGCGGCCGCTCGTGGCGCCGCGGCATGATCGGCATCCATGAGGATTACCATGGCATGTGGATCAATCCGTCGGATCCTGAGCACTACATCGTCGGTGGCGACGCCGGCGTGTTCCAGACCTGGGACAAGGGCGGCACGTTCGACGCGCTCAACAACATGGCGATGGGCCAGTTCTACGGCATCTCGTTCGACTATCAGGTGCCGTACCGCGTGTGCGGCGGCTTGCAGGACAACGGCACGTCGTGCGGTCTGAGCCGCCGGGCCAACGCGCCGCTGCAGATGACGGACTGGTTCGCGATCTTCGCGGCCGACGGCCTGCAGACCGCACAGGACCCGTTCGAGCCTGAGTACGTCTACTATGAATCGCAGGGCGGCAACATCGGGCGCCGTAACGTCGCCACCGGCGAGACGGTGAACATTAAGGCCCGCACGGTCACGCGCACGCAGTTCGGTCAGCAGATCGCGCGTATCCGCGGTGACGGCTCCAAGCCGCTCACGCCGGAGCAGACCAAGCAGATCGCCGACATCCGCGCGCAGATGAAAACCGCACTCGCCGACCCCAACGTCGCGACGCGGTGGAACTGGAACACGCCGTTCATCCTCTCGCGCCACGACGCGAACGTGTTCTACTCGGGCGCCGAGAAGCTCTTCAAGTCGGTGAAGAAGGGCCTCGATCCCATCGCGATCTCGCCGGACCTCTCCACGCGCGACGAATCGCGCATCCGCGTCACCACCGGCTTCGATTCCTTGGGGATGCCGGCGGCGGACGCAACCGGCGGCATCACGCGCGACGCCACCGGCGCGGAAGAGAACGCGACCATCGTGACGATCGGGGAATCACCGATCCGCGCAGGCCTGCTCTACGTCGGCACCAACGACGGCAAGGTGTGGCTCACCCGGAACGACGGCGGCACTTGGGAGGACTTGAGCGGTCGCTTTGCCGGCGTCCCGCCGTTCACGCACGTGTCGAAGGTGGAGCCGAGCTTCAGCGACTCGGCCACCGTGTACGTGTCGTTCGACAATCATCGCGACAACGATTTCACGCCGTACCTGTTCGTCTCGAACGACTTCGGCAAGACGTTCCGGTCGATCGGCGACGGCCTGAAGGTGGGACGGCCCAATTCAGTGTACGTGGTGCGCGAGGATCCGGTGAACTCGTCGCTGCTCTACGCCGGCACCGAACTCGGCGTGTACGCCTCGCTCGACAAGGGCGCGAACTGGTTCGCGCTCGACAACAATCTGCCCACCGTGCCGGTCTACGACCTGCAGGTGCATCCGCGTGATCGCGAGTTGATCGCCGGCACGCATGGTCGTGCGATCCAGATCCTCGACGTCGCGCCGCTGCAGCAGATGACGCCACAGGTCCTCGCGAAGCAGGCGCATCTCTTCACGCCGGCGGTGGCGCTGCAGTACGGCGAACGGCCGGTGGGCTCAGAGCCGCGTGCGCATCGTGCATGGCGCGGTGAGCGCACACCGGCCGGTGCGGCGATCACGTATCGTCTCGCTGCTGCCGGCGGCACGCCACGCATCTTCATCCTCAATGCGGCGGGCGACACTGTCGCGCGGCCCACCGCGACGAACACCGCCGGACTGAACACCGTGAACTGGAACCTGATGGTCGGTGGCTTCGGTGGCGGGTTCGGTGGCGGGTTCGGTGGT
>JADYYN010000244.1 GCA_020853635.1 Gemmatimonadaceae bacterium | reverse complement strand
TAACCCTGCTCATCGCCGCAACTGTGCAATCCGCAACCCAGCCTCCGAGTCCGAGATCAACGTCGCCAACCGCTTCGCGCGCGTCTCCTCACGCTTCGCACTCATCACCCAATGAGTCGCCGTACGCTTGTACCCAGCCGGCGCGGCTTCCCAGTAGCTCCACGCCTTCTTGCGCTGCTTGAACAGCTTCTCCTCGGTCGCCGTGAACGCGGCCGCCTTACCCTCGAACGCGTACACGCCGATGCGATTCTCCGTCCGCGCCTCGAACGCCGCGAGCCCCGCCGGCATCATCCGCCCCTCGGCGATGAGTCGCTGCGCCGACCGCACGTTCACCTCGCTCCAAATGCTCGTGCGTTTGCGCGGCGTGAATCGGTTCATGTGCGCGTCTTCGCCCAGCGACTTCGCGATGCCGTCGATCCACCCGAAGCACAGCGCTTCGACCACCGCCTCGGCCCACACGATGGTCTGCTTGCCGGTGTGCTTCTTGTAATAGGCGACCCAGAGTTCGGTTTTGGTCGCGTGATGTTTCTCGAGCCACGCGCGGAAGGCGGCGGGCGACTTGAAGAAGGTGGGCGAGGGCATCGCCGGAGAATCTACCGCAAAGCCAGCTTGTCGCCGATCCACTCCCGTGCCGACCGCCACGCGCGCCCCGCCGCAAACCCGGCCACCGCCGCCATCTCCTCGATGCTCGGCTCCGCTTCCTCGCCGAGCGACGTGAGGATCTTGCTCCGCATCCGCATGACCACGGGCGTGCCGACCTCCACCGCATTGAAGTACGGATCGTACTTCGTCCCCACGCCCTCGATCAGCGCCGCCGTACGCGCGAAGTACACGAGGTCGCGCGGGAGGATCACGGGGAAGTCATAGAGCGACTGCATCACCCGGTCCGCGAGCATGGTCTCGATCCGCTGCTGCGTCGTCGACTTGGTGCTCGCCATCGCCACCAGCAGTTCGCTCAAGCGCTCCACCTGCGCCGGGTCCGCCGTGGGCGTGAAGATCCCTAAGTCGCGGAAGCCCTGCGCCACCGCCTTGGGATCGCGACGGATGCTCGCGAACACCGTGCGGATGAGCTTCATGCGCAGCTCGGGCGCCACGCGCACCATCATGCCGAAATCGAGTAGCACCAGCTTCCCCGTCGGTGATACCAACAGATTGCCGGGGTGAGGGTCCGCGTGGAAGAGACCATCCACCAGCATCATCTGCACGTACACTTCCATCACCTGCCCGGCGAGCCGCTTGGCATCGACGCCGCCCTGTGTGAGTCGGTCCACGCGTGTGCCTTCGATGAACTCGAGCACCAGCACGCGCTGCCGCGTGAGCTCCGGCATCACCGCCGGGATCACCACGCGCGGATTACCCGCGAAGTGTGCCCGCACCTCGGTCGCATACTCGGCTTCCCTGCGGAAATCCATCTCTTCGCCGATGCGCGCTGCGAACTCTTCCACCAGCGCCTGGAAGCCCTGCACATGCGGCACCGGCCAGCGCCGCGCTGCCCACGCCGTGATCGCGCGTGCGGAGCGTAGGTCGCGATCGACCGTGAGCTCGATACCCGGCCGCAGCACCTTCACCGCGACATCGCGTCCGTTCCAGCGTGCACGATGCACTTGCCCCAGCGACGCCGCCGCGACCGGCGCACGATTGATCGTCTCGAAGACTGCTTCCGGCTCTTTCCCATACGCCGCAACGATCTCCCGACGGATCTCCTCCCACGACACCGGCGGCACCTGATCGGTGAGCGTGCCGAGTTGCGAGAGATACGGCTCGGGAATGAGGTCCGCGCGCGCGGCGAACACCTGCGCGAGCTTCACGAACGTCGGCCCGAGCGCGGCGATGCGCGCCACGAGCCGCTCCGCACGCGAGCGATGGAATGCCGGCGTGCGGATGATCGGCGCGCCCCACCACAACCATCGCCGCTGATCACGCAGCAGCGAGATGACGAAGGGGCCCAGCGCCAGGAGCACGCGAAGCGTGTGCATCAGTACCCGAAGTAGATGAACGTCGCGAGCACGAGCACACCGACCATCACGATCACGAAGGCGAGGAACCCGAGCGGACCGTGCGGCATGCTCGAACTCTCGAACATCTGGCGTTGGAGCTCTGGGTCGGCGGAGACCCAAGCCTCCACCTGATTCTTGGCGTCCACGAGGCTCATGTTCTTCACCGCCCGCAGCTCCCGGATCGCGCCGATCTTGTTGCCGCGCTTCAGCTCGTCGTAGACGACGGTCGGGATCTGGTTCATGGATTCGGGGGTCGGAGGGCCTACTTCAATAGTAAACGCTAGACCCCCGTCTGCCGTTTCGGCATATTACAGTGTGCCGCCAATCCGGCGGCCGTCCTGCCAGCCGAACACTCCCCCGACGCGACCTCCCATGTCCGAGACCTCCGGTCCCCTCAAGCGGACCCCCTTCTACGATATCCACGTCGCCGCCGGCGCCAAGATGGTCTCGTTCGCCGGTTTCGAGATGCCCATCCAGTACCCGGGCGGCATCACCGCCGAGCACAACGCCGTCCGCAACGGCTGCGGCGTGTTCGACGTGAGCCACATGGGCGAGTTCCTCATCACCGGCCCGCAGGCGATCGACTTCGTCACCTACGTCACCTCCAACGACGTCGCTGCACTCGCGGTCGGCCAGGTGCACTACTCGGCGATCCTCACGGAGCAGGGCACGTTCGTCGACGACTGCCTCGTGTATCGCTACGCCGACTTCCTGATGATGGTCGTGAACGGGTCCAACAAGGACAAGGACTTCGCGCACATCTCCAAGTACCTGGCCAAGTTCGATTGCAAGCTCAAGGACGTGAGCGATGACATCGGCTTGCTCGCGGTGCAGGGCCCGCAGGCGCAGGAGATCATCCAGAAGCTCACGCCGCATCGTTTGGATGACATCAAGTACTACTGGTTCACCGAGACCACCGTCGCGGGGATCCCCATGACGCTCTCGCGCACCGGCTACACCGGTGAGGACGGCTTCGAGCTGTATCACGACGCCAAGCACTCGGCGAAGCTCTGGCAGGCGCTGATGGAGACCG
>JADYYN010000243.1 GCA_020853635.1 Gemmatimonadaceae bacterium | reverse complement strand
TGGAGCAGATCGGCCAGTCGGTGCCGAAGAGGAAGAACTTGGGGTCGCCGGCGTAGATGATCGCGTCCTTGATCTCGTCCGACATGTAGTCCTCGAACGCCTCGGTGAACTCGCCGAGGACGAGCCCCGAGATATCGGTGTGCACGTTGGCGTTCTTGTAGACCACTTCCATGCAGTCGGTGAGCCACGGGTTCCCGAGGTGGCAGATCACGAACTTCACATTGGGATGGTCCACCGCGACCTCGTCGATCTCGAGTGGATGCGAGTACTTGAGCTTTCCCTTGGCCGAGTAGGTATCGCCGGAGTGGATCATCACGGGCACGTCGAATTCCTCGGCCAGGTCATAGACGACCTTGAGCCGTTTGTCGTGCGGGAAGAAGGGCTCGTAGCCCGGATACAGCTTGAGTCCCTTCACGAGTCCGTTCTCGAGGAAGTCCGCGAGCTCGCGCAGGTCGCGCTGTCGGTAGTTCTCGTAACTGATGCCCGCGACGACGCCGACGTTGGGGATGGTCTCGATCGCCTTCACGACCTCAGCGGTGCTCGGCCGATGCGGACTGACGAGGTAGCTGGTGAGGACGAGCGCGTAGTCCACGCCGGACTCGCTCATCGCCGCCTGGAGCTTATCGAGGCTCTGGTCGAGCGAGACGGCGACCTGTTCGTGATAGTTGTTGAGGTGGACGTGGCAGTCGATGATCATCGCGGCTTCCGGGAAGCGGGGGTGGCGGGGCGCGCGGGTGCGCCGATGGTGCGTCGGCCGTCGAGCGCCTTCATCATCAAACGGAAGGCCGGACGTTCGAGCGGTCGCGGGATGCGGTAGATGCGTCGCCAGATGGCGAAGAGGATGCGCCGCAGTTCCGACACGGGGAGCCGCGTGCGCGGCCGATCGATCCCCTCGTAGTACAGTGTGAACGGTGAGGGGAGGTCGCCGTCGCGCAATCGCGGTTGATGATACGGCAGATCAAGGAGCAGCACCCCTTCGCGTGCGGAGAGTTTGCGCAGCCACGGGTTGCTCGGCGAGACCTCACCCACGATCGCCATCAGCGGTGCCTCGGCGATACGAAGCGCATCGCGCTCGAATGCGCGGCGGAGTCGGCCACGCATGCGGGAGCCGAGCCCGAGCGCACGAGCCTCGGCCGAGATCGCGAGGTAACCGATCACCCCGACGTTCACGTTCCCGAGATACGTTCCGGACACAAGCCCCACCACTTCCTGTGTCGCGTCCTCGGCGATGATGAGGTGCCACGCGAGATCGGAGAGAAGCCCGTCCGCGCCCTCTTGGAGGCTGCCGACCCATTCGCGTCGATCCACGCGCTCGCCCTTCTCGAACGTGCGGCTGAGGAGCCGATACGCCTTCGAGAGTGCGGGGTCACGCGGGTCGACGATCTCGCGGATCCGGATGGGCGACGTGAATGGAGCAGCGGCCATGGTCGGGTACCGGGGTGAAGAAGCGGCGCGGCGGTGCGTCGGCACGCTCCTGCAATGTACTCGCGTGCGCGGCCGGGGACTCCGCCCTCAGCGCACCAACGCCGCGAGCGCCGCCCGATCCAACAACCGCCCCTTCGTCACCACCGCCTCGATGCGCTTGGTGTTGGTGATGTCCACGAGCGGATCCGCCGACAGCAAAACAAGATCCGCCAACATCCCCGGCGCGATCGTCCCCATCTCGCCCGCACGTCCGAAGAACTCGGCCGGCCGCAACGTCGCGGCGCGCAACGCTTCCATGGGCGGGAGTCCAGCGCGCACGAGCATCTCCATCTCGCTGTGCAGACTGTACCCCGGCGCCGCGAACCCGATCGGCGTGTCCGTGCCCGCGCCGATCGGCACGCCGGCCTCGTGCATCATGCGCACCAGGCGCAAGCTGAACTCACCGTACGTGCTGTCGCGCGGCGGCGCGCCCATCTGCACGGTGCGCTCGCCCGTCGCGCGCCATTCGGCGGCGACATCTGCGGGGAGCTTTGCGAGGATCGCCGGCCAGTCGCTACGTGTGAACGGTGAGCGCAGCCCCATCGCGTTGAGACGCAGTGTGGGCACCTGGATGGTGTTGCGCATCGCAGCGAGTACCTGCGCACATTCACGCGCATCGAACGCGGCCACGGCGGCGAGTCGCTGCAGCGTGTGCAGGTTGGAGCGCAGCGTGAAGCCCGACACCGCCTCGGGGTTGAGCATGCGCTGGCGCCGTTCGGCCAACAGCTGCTCCGGCTGCGCCGCGCAGTCCATCTCGATGTTACGCAGATGTTCGAGTGACTGCACACGCGGGCCCACCTCGCGCGCGCGCATCATCAGCGGCACGTGTCCGTCGATCGGCAAACCACGTGCGCGCGCCTCGGTGACGAGCACGTCGAACACCTCAGGCGTCACCATCTCGTAGATCTTCACGAAGTCCACACCCGCGGCCGCGAGTCGCGCGATGTTGGCGCGTGCGGCCGCTACGTCGGGGTTCGCGATGCCGAGCGGCGGGCGACCGGTGCCATCGTACACGACCGACGCGCCGTCCATGAGCGGGCCGGCGAAGAACACGCGCGGAGCGAGTGCGCTGTCAGCGCGCAGTGCGCGCACGGCGGCTGTGACCAAGCCGAGCTCGCCGCCGGTGTCGCGGATGCTGGTGATGCCGTGATTGAGGAAGAGGCCCGGCATCGCGGCGGTGAGGCGCGCGTCGTAGGTGAGGTGGACGTGGAAGTCCCAGAGGCCGGGGATCAAGAAGCGGCCGGTGCCGTCCACGGTGGTCTTCGCGTTCGCGGACTGCGGGGCGTCGTTCACGGCGACGATGCGGCCATTGGTGACGAGCACCGTGCGGGCGGGGCGCACGCCGTTCACCGCGTCGATGACGGTGACGTTCGTGATGGCGAGGTCGGCGGGGGCGGCGGCCGAGCGTTGGGCGCCGAGTGCCGGGGTGGCGAGTGCGCTCACGAGCAGCAGAGCGAAGCGGGCGAACGACGGGCGCATGGGGGTCCTTGGGTTGGTGCTCCGCCAAGAGTACGGCGAAAAGACCGACCCCACCAGATTCACGGGCCTGCGGCGGCGTTCCCTCGCACGTTGTCAAGCACGCGCGTCCGACGTGTGACGATGAGGTAGCTCCCGACCGCGAAGATGAGCGCGGTCGCGCTGCCCACCGCCGCGCCGAACATCGCGCCCCCGCCACCGACCGCGCGCAGAGCGGGCACACGCGTGATCGCCTCCGAGGCGAGCGCGGCCACGAGTCCCACGTAGGAGAACGTCATCCACCAATAGTGGACCTCCACGCGGTTCGACCGTCGGAACGTCTGCTGCGCCAAACGCGCCTGTCGTGCGCTGCGCGCGGCGAGGGTCCCGGCGACGAGCCCCGTCACGCTGATGACCGCCGCGACGTGGAACGGACCGAATCCGCCGAACAGTCCGTAGAGCATGAAGGCGGTCGCGTTCACGGTGAGCATGGCCACCACGTACGTCCAGCCGAGCTGGCGATGTCGGCGACCGCCCTTGGGTCCCTGCGCGAGGACGGCGGCGCCCAGGGCGATTGAAAGGACCGATGCAGCGAAGTGAACGGTGCCGATGGGTGTCATGCGGTGTCCCTACGCAGTCGTGCCGGGCGGGATTCACACGCCCTGCGCCCTGCCAAGTCGCTCCGCGAATTGACGACAGCGTTCGACTACTTCGCGCGACTGATCGCGCTCTTCCGTCTCCCCGCCGCTTCCTCGATCGCATCGGTGATGTCCGGCGCGTGGTCGGCGTACTCCGGCAGTCCCTTCGCGCGCTCGGCCGCGAGCACGGATGTGAACTTCGTCGCCAGCCGTTTGCCCTCGGCGGTGTTGCCGGACGCGTTCGCGGCGCGCATGGCGAGTGCGAGACCCAGTAGATGCGTCGGCGACGACGAGAGGATCGTATCGGCCTGTGCGCGTGCCCCAGCGGTCTCGCCGGAGACGAGCAGCACGAGACCGAGATCGTACCGACGATGCACGTTCAACGGCATGAGCGCTGCGAACGAGTTCACCGCCATCGGCGCGAAGAACGCAACCGAGTCGTCCTTGCCTGCCGAGGCGAGCGACATGATGCGATTGAAGAGTCGGTCCACGCGCTCGTCGGGCGACAACGAGGAGATGTCCGGCGCGAGGATCGTCGCGCCATCCCCAGTCGCCACGGCCGGCGACGTACCAGCGGCCGGACGCGATACGATGGCGTAGCCCACGATCGCGATGATGGCGACCACCGGGAGCACCCATGGCGTCAGGCCGGCGGGCAGGGAAGTCGTGGCGCGGGGACCGGCGACTGGTGCCGGCGAGCTGCCCGCGACGGCAGGAGCAGCGCCCGTCAGACTGAACCCGCAGTTCGGGCAGAAGCGTGCGGTCGCGGAGAGCGGACTACCACACTGTTCGCAGAAACGGGCCGAGGCCATGGTCGTACTCGAGAAGGAGGATGCCGCCGGGGAATGTCCGGAGCGAAGGTCGAGGATTCTTGACCGCGGCGGGACCTCGACTATCACAATGTATGTAGCCCAGGCTGACCGCTGGCGGTAGAGGTCGGAACCCGACAGCATTCACATGAGCGACGCGCCCCCCCTGCCTCCCCGATGGCCGCGACTACTTCATTAGAGAGAAGACGCACCCTGGCCGTCGACTCGCAAGCGGTCGCCAGACGGTTCGGCGCGCGGTGGGTCCTCCGGGGGGTGTCGCTGTCCGTCGAGTCCGGAGAAGTCGTCGGGCTGCTCGGATCGAACGGCAGCGGGAAGAGCACGTTGCTGCGCGTCCTCGCGACCCTGCTGCGTCCCAACGCCGGCTCCGCCACGGTCGGGGGCTGCGACGTGGTCCGCGATCCTGACGGCGCCAGACGCCAGCTGGGATTCCTCGCCCACGCGCCCGGGCTGTACGACGATCTCACGGCGCGGGAGAACCTGCGCTTCGCCGCCGACATGCTCGGCGGCTCGGACCGACCCATCGAGCCCTTGCTGGACCGCGTCGGTCTCGGCCGAGCGGCGAACGATCGCGTCCGGGGCTTCTCGGCGGGGATGCAGCGACGCCTCGCGCTGGCGCGCCTCCTCCTGGCGTCGCCGCTGGTGCTGCTGCTCGACGAACCGTACAGCAACTTGGACGTCGAGGGTATCGCGCTGATGAATGCCGTGCTGCAGGAGCATGTCGCGCGCGGAGGGGCTGCGATCGTCGTGCTGCACGAACTCGCGCCCGCCAGCGGGATCCTTCACCGCACGGTGACACTCGAGAACGGTCGCCTCGACGCGCCCGGAGTCGCGGTCTGATGGCGTGGCAAGACGACTGGCGTCGCGTGCGAGCGATCGCGTGGAAAGACCTCACCACCGAGCGCCGCTCCAAGGCCGGATTCAGTGGTGTCGTCGCCTTCGGGGTATCGGTGCTGGTGCTCTTCGGCTTCGCGCTCGGCCCCGAGGCGGCCGCGTTGCGTGACGCCGCGTCGGGTGTGATCTGGCTGACCGTGCTGTTCGCCGGGGTGCTGGCGTTCAATCGATCCTTCCAGGTCGAACTCGAGTCGGGTGCGATCGAGACCCTGTTGCTGTATCCCGGCCCGCGCTGGGCGATCTTCTCGGGCAAACTGCTCGCGAACCTGGTGTTCGTCGGCGTGCTGCTCAGCATCGTCATCGGGGTCGGCATCGTGCTGTTCCAGGTCGGGATCCCGGAGGCATGGCCGGCGCTCCTCGGGGTGCTCGCACTCGGGACGGTCGGGCTCGTGTCGCTCGGCACATTCTACGGTGCCATGGCGAGCCGGAGCCGGGCCCGTGAGGTACTGCTTCCGTTGTTGTTGTTCCCGATGCTCGTCCCTGTATTGCTGGCCGCGATCCAGGCGTCACGTGCGCTCCTCGGCGGCGATGTCATGACCGAGGCCGGCGCCTGGATCCGACTCCTTCTCGCCTTCGACGTGATCTTCCTGGTCGCAACACACCTCGCCTTCGGCGCCATCATCGAGGGATGACCATGCATTCCATCGCCCATGCCGACCCGATCGCCACGCCCAGTGCACGCTGGGCCTGGTTCGGCATCTTCGCGCTGTTGTTCCTCGTGTTCGCACAGGTGACGGCGGTCATGATCTCGGTCCCTGACCGCGACATGGGACACCTTCAGAAGATCATGTACGTGCATGTGCCGGCGGCATGGACGACGTTTCTCGCGTTCTTCGTGGTGGCGATCTGCAGTCTGCGTGTGTTGTTCCGGGGCGGCGAGCGGGACGACCTGCTCGCCGCGTCGGCCGCGGAGGTGGGCGCGGTCTTCAATGCGCTGACACTCGCCTTGGGCATGATGTGGGGGCGCCCGACGTGGGGCGTGTGGTGGACGTGGGACGCGCGGCTGACGTCGACGCTCGTGCTGCTGCTGATCTTCATCGGCTACCTTTCGCTGCGGGCGTTCGTGGACGACCCGGAGCGGCGCGCCACGTGGAGTGCGGCGGTCGGTGTGCTCGGCGCGATCAACGTGCCGATCGTCTACATGTCGGTGCGATGGTGGCGTACGCTGCATCAGGTGCAGTCCGCGCCGTCGACGCTCGATCCCGCGTACACGCTGGGGCTGCGCCTCAACGCCTTCGCGTTCCTGTTCGTGCTGATCTTCCTGATCCGTCGACGTTACGAGGCCGCCGCGCTCCTGCGCGCCGCCGAGCACGCCGACGATGCCCGTGCCCTTGGAGGGCGCTGACCATGGATGCTTCGAGTCTCCGATTCGTCTACGCGGCGTTCGCGACCACCTGGGTGGTGCTGGCCGCGTATACCCTCTACGTGCACATCGCCGTGAAACACGCGCGTGCGGCGTATGACCGCGCCCACTCCTCCGCTGCGGAGACCCGATGAACGAGTTCTGGAAGAAGCGTCGCTGGCCGATCCTCGGGCTTGCGGTGATCCTCGCGGCATTCGGCTGGTTGCTGTTCGGCGGGCTCGACAAGAACGTGATCTTCTTCCTGACGCCGGCCGAGCTGCTGGCGAAGGGGCCGGACGCGGTGGATCGACCTGTGCGCCTTGGCGGGCAGGTGAAGCCCGGCTCCGTGCAGTGGGACGAGAAGTCACTCGACCTCCGTTTCGTGATCACGGATGGCGCGGGTGACGTCGCCGTGCACAGCACGGGTTCGCCGCCGCAGATGTTCCGCGACGGTATGGGCGTCGTGGTAGAAGGCCGAGTCGGTGCGGACAGTCTCTTCCGCGCCAGCAGTCTCATGATCAAACACTCGAACGAGTACCGCGCACCCGCCGAGGGACAGCGCCCGCAGGAGATGTATCGCACCCTCTTCAAGGATCAGCCCAAGTGATGGGTCCTCTGGGCCGCGGCTCGGTCATCGGCGCGCTGGTGGTCACCGCGCTCGCGATGGTGATCATCCCCGTCGCCGCGCGGCGCGGGCGTCGCGACTGGCTCGAGATCGGCTACGCGGCCGTGCACACCAATCTGCTGTTGCTCAGCATCGCGATGGCCGCGATGATGAGTGCGCTCGTCACGCATGACTTCTCGGTCGGCTACGTGGCGCAGGTCGGGAGTCGTGCGACGCCGCTGCTCTACACCATCATCTCGCTCTGGGGCGCGCTCGAAGGGTCGATCCTCCTGTGGGGCTGGGTGCTCGCGTTCTACGCTGCGGCGGTGTTGAGCATCAACAAACATCGCGAAGGGAATCTGGTCCCCTACGCACTCGCGGTCCTGATGGGCGTGATGCTGTTCTTCGGCATCCTGCTCGTGGGCCCGGCGAATCCGTTCGGAGTGGTGTCTCCGGTGCCCGCCGACGGTCCCGGCCCCAACCCGCTGCTGCAGAATCACTGGCTGATGGCCGTGCATCCGCCGCTGCTCTACATGGGCTACGTCGGTATGGCGGTGCCGTTCGCATTCGCGATCGGCGCGATGCTCGCCGGCGAGGTCCGTCAGGATGCGTGGATGCAGCTCGTGCGCCGCTGGATGCTGGTCTCGTGGGCCTTCCTCGGCGCCGCGATCATTGCCGGGATGTGGTGGTCGTACGAAGTGCTCGGCTGGGGCGGTTACTGGGCGTGGGACCCCGTGGAGAACGCGTCGTTGATGCCCTGGCTCACGGCGACCGCGTACCTGCACTCCGCCATGGTGCAGGAACGTCGGGGCATGCTGCGACTCTGGAACGTGAATCTCGTCGCGGGGACGTTCGTGCTCACCATCCTCGGGACCTTCCTCACGCGATCGGGCATCATCTCGTCGGTGCATGCGTTCACCACGGGCACCATCGGCTATTACTTCCTCGCCTTCATCGCCGTCGTGATGCTCTTCACGCTGGTGATGGTCGCTGGCAACTCCGACTTGCTCAAGACCGAGGGCAAACTCGACTCAGCCGCCTCGCGTGAGACCGTGTTCCTGCTCAACAATCTCCTGCTCACCGCCTTCACGTTCACCGTGCTGGTGGGCACGTTGTATCCGCTCATCGCCGAAGCCGTGCGTGGCGTGAAGGTCAGTGTGGGTGAGCCGTTCTTCGACCGGATGTCGCTGCCGCTGCTCGTGCTGCTGCTGTTCCTGATGGGCGTCGGCCCGGCCTTGCCGTGGCGACGCACTCCCGAGGGGACGCTGGGCAGCCGCCTCGGTGTCCCGGTGGTCGGTGCGGTGCTCGCGCTCGCCATCGCCGTGCTGCTCGGCCGTCGGGAGCCGTGGGCGCTCATCGCGTTCGCGTGCATCGGGTACGCGCTCGCGGCGACCCTCCGGGAGTTCGCCACCGGATCCGCCGCCAGACGCGCGGCCCACGGCGAGTCGTGGCCACTCGCGTTCGCGCGTCTCGTGGGCAGCAACCCGCGGCGCCACGGCGGGTATGTGGCGCACATCGGCATCTTCCTCGTGGCGATCGGCATCGCGGCGTCGGGCGGTGGGCGCCTCGAACGCGAAGGGACACTCGCGCGTGGCGAGACACTGACCGTAGGGGACCACACCGTGCGTCTCCGCGAGGTCTATGGATTGCAGGAGCCGCAGCGCTATGTGATCGGCGCGCGGCTCGAGGTGCTCGGTGCCGATGGCGCGACGATCGACACACTCTCGCCGCGGATGAACTTCTACACCTCGTCCGATCAGCCGGTACCGACGCCTGATGTGCGAAGCACGTGGTCCGGTGATCTCTATGCGAACCTGCAGACGTTCCGCAACGACGGGACCACCGCGACGGTGAAGATCATCAGCGAGCCGCTGGTGGGGTGGATCTGGCTGGGCGGGGCGGTGGTGGTCTTCGGTGCATTGATCGGAATGCTGGCGCCACGCAAACGCCTTGCCGCGGAGGCTTCGTGAACTGGAAACGTGCACTCCTCGCTCCGGCCATCGCCGTTCCGGTCATTGCGCTCTTCGGCTGGGGGCTCACGCGGGATCCCGGCTACATCGAGTCCCCGTTGCCCGGCCGCCCGGCCCCGGGCTTTGCGCTCGAGGTGTTCGCTCCCGGCACGGCGCCTCTGGCGCGCCCGGCGGGCGACTCCATCCACCTCGACAGCCTGCGGGGACGCATCGTCGTCGTGAACTTCTGGGCCTCGTGGTGCCTCGGCTGCCGCGATGAGCACGAGGATCTCACGCGAACCGCGCTCGCGTATGCGGATCGGCCGGTGTCGTTCGTCGGTGTGCTCTACATGGACCAGCAGCCCGCCGCCCTCAAGTGGATCGGGGAGATGGGCGGCCAGAGTTATCCGAGCGTGGACGACCCGCGATCGCGCATGGCGATCGACTACGGCCTCTATGGTGTGCCGGAGACGTTCATCCTCGACGCGCAGGGCGTGGTCGCGCATAAGCAGACCGGCCCGATCTCGGCAGCGGTGCTCACGCGCGTGGTGGACTCGCTGCTCGCGGTGCCGACGGGGGCGAAATGATCACGCGTCGCCGAGTGATGATCTGCGCTATGGTCGCGCTCGTCGCGCCCGCCGTGACGATGGCGCAGCACGTCCGCACCGACAGCGCGGACCGCGCCGCGCGCGGTGCGGCCATGCCACGTTCATCGGCCCAGCTCGATTCCATCCGCGCGGACTCCGTGCTCGAGGCCCGCACCACTCGGCTCGCGGTCCAGCTCCGCTGTGCGGTGTGTCAGGGCATCTCCATCCAGGAGTCGCCGTCGTCGCTCGCGCGAGAGATGCGGGAAGTGGTCAAGGACCAGTTGCGCGCCGGTCGCAGCGACGCCGAGGTGAAGGCGTACTTCGTGTCGAAGTACGGCGAGTGGATCCTCCTGGCACCCACGGCGCGCGGATTCAATCTCGTGCTCTACGTGCTCCCGGCGCTGCTGCTGATCGGTGGGCTCGTGGGGATCGCGGTCGTCGTGCGGCGCTGGACCTCCGCGCCTGCGCCCTAGTGCCGCGGTGCCCGCGCCCTAGCGCGGCGCACCGAACTTGGTGTCGATCTGCACGCCGCAGGACTTGAGGAACGCCGTGGGGAGTTCGCCGCCGGCGAAGATGAACGCGGCATCGTTGCGCACGACGGTGTCGGTGCCGGACCGGTCGCGGTAGCGGACCTCCGTGGGCGTGATCTCCTGCAGCGTCGTGTTCCAGAGCACCTCGACCGCGCCCTTGTCGATTGCCGCAGTGATGCGGTCGCGGTTCGCCGGCTTGATGCGCGCGAACTTGTCCTGCCGATACGAGATCGTCACGCGGTTCCCCGGCTGCTCGGCCAGCGCGATGGCCGCCTCGATCGCCGAGTCCCCGCCACCGACGATCATGATGTGGTCGTTGGTGAACGCCTCGGCCTCGCTGAGGTTGTAGAGCACCTTGGGCAGTTCCTCTCCCGGCACGCCGAGCCGACGTGGGGTGCCTCGGCGCCCGATCGCGATGATGACCCGCTTGGCGCGATACTGTCCGAGAGGCGTGAGTACGTCGAACCCGCCGTCGCGCGGCACCACGCTGTTCGCCCCTTCCTGCGTATTGACCTTGAGGCCGGCTTTGTGGACGATCTCGCCCCAGAGGTCCATCAGGCGTTCCTTCTGGATCTCCGGTCCGGTGAGACGCCCGTAGCCTGGCACGAAGAGCGGATGGGTCATGACCAGCTTCTTCCGAGGGAAGAGCCGCACGGTTCCGCCGATATCCTCGCGTTCGATTGTCTTGAGGCCCAGGCCATTCTCCATCGCGAACAGCGAGGTCGCGAGGCCGGCCGGTCCGCAACCGATCACCAGCAGGTCCGCGGCGCCCGCTTCGCGAGATCGACTGCCTTCTTTCAGGATGCCATCGACGACCTGTTTCCCTTGCTCGAACGCATTCCGGATGAGCCCCATCCCGGCCAGCTCACCGACGATATAGAGACCCGGGACGTTCGTTTCGAAGTTCTGCTTGATCCGGGGCAGATCGACGCCGCGTTTGGCGGTGCCGAACACCAACTGGATCGCATCCACCGGACACGCGCGCTCGCAGAGTCCGTGGCCGATGCAGCACGCCGGTTGGATGGGCGTGGCCTGTCCGTTCTTGAGCACGAGCACGTCGCCTTCGGGGCAGACGTCGATGCAACTCCCGGTGCTGATGCATCGCTCGGGGTCCACCACCGGATGCATGGTCGCCGGCTCGTCGAGCCCGGCTTCCTTGGCCTCGATGGTGGCGATCTCCGCATTCCGCTCCTGCTGCTTCATGCGCAGGATGAACGGCAACATCACGCCACCGATCACGACTGCGGCGATCACATAGACGAGCGTGTTCTCGTCCATCAGAACCGGAGCTCGAAGCTCGAATAGAGATTGGTGCTCTGGATGCGATCACTCATCCGACTGTTCACCTGCAGGACCCAATTGGTGCGTGCGCCGAGCGACTGCGAGAAGCGGAAGTCGACGCCGTGGGTCGTGAGGGAGTAGACCGGACTGTCGATGGCGAAGAACTGATACCCGCCGCGGATCCGTGCCTTCCCGAGCCGGAACTCGAGCGATGGTGACGCCGTGATGCCTGTTGACGCATCAGAGGTGAAGTAGCTGCCGCTCACCGAGAAGGTCCCGCTGCCGATCACCTCGGGGAACGAGGTCATCACACCCGCCGAGTAGCCGGGCACGCTGTCCCGTGGGCCATTGATCGCGACGTTGATGTCGCCGAAGAATCCACGGGCACTCGAGACGCTGAACCCGGTCGCGATGCGCTCGCGTCGTGCGAGCGGGAACACCCACGCGGTGTCCAGCACGAGCGGACGGTCACTCACGGCGGAGGCGTAGAGGTCCGCACGACCGAACGCCGCGGCGCCGCGCAGGATGAACCGGGAGATGCCCCACCGCCCCAAGGGTGTCGGCGGCGAGGCCTCGACGTCCTGTGCGACGGAGAATCGTCCCGAGCGCAGTCGGAATGCGAAGTCGACGACGGACCGCTCGAGCGCGATATCCTTGGCGAATGTCCGGTGGAATGAGAGGTCGGTCGACACATCGGTGCGCTCCGAGTTGCGGCGCGTGCCGACGAACACGGCGGCCTTCGGCACCTCCGTGCTGAACTCCTCGTTGCCGCGCAGCGGCTCGAACCCCGCGGCGACGCCGCCGAACAATCCCTGGTAGTCGCCGAGGCGGAGACTCACACCGTCCCAGAATCCGCTCGCGTGGTCGAAATCCGAGAAGAAGCGCCCGGCCGACAGTGTGGCGGAGCCCATGCGGCGGTCATACCGCGCTTCGTAGACACGTATGCGCGTCGCACGATCGAAGACACTGAGGGGGCCGGTGCGGTGTTCGGCGCGCACGTTCAGGTCGAGCGATGAGTTCTGGTCGGCGATCCGCGAGCGGAGTCGAAGGGCCGGGATGCCGATGTTGCGTGTGGTGCGGATGGGATCCGCGCCGAGTCCGATGGTTTCGCTGTGCGAGCCCCACATCTCCAGTCCGAGCGAGCCGTCCATGCGCGGCGCGCGCCCGACGGCGCGCGGCAGCACACGCGGTGGGGCGCGGCTCTGTGTCGTCGGCCCCAACGCGGCAGTGATGGCCTGTGCGCCACCACTGACTGGTGTGAAATACAGCGAATCACCGCGTGTCGCCGTGAATGGCGTCCCCACGAACGCGACCATGCTCCGGCGCGCCGTCGAGGCCACCACGACCGCAGACCCGATGGGCGCCGCGGTCGGCAGGCGACGGATGATCAGCGTGTCGCCCGTCCGTACACCGGCTTCCAGTCCTGCGTCGAGATAGAGGTTCGCGCCTGCGATCTGCACGACGAGCGTCGGTCGTGGCGCGCCGGCTGCACCCGCAGCCGGTGCCGCAGCCGTCGTCTGCTGCGCCGCGGCCGCTGCAGGCAACCACGCGAGGAACGCGCCGAGCACACCGGCGCGACGCCAGCGCGTCACGACCGGCCTCGAGGATGACAGCGGTAACACGACTGGCTCTCGTACACGTAGCCGTTGCGGCCCCGGTGATCCGCATCCATGTCGGCTTTGTTATGCTCGTGGCACTGCAGGCAGGTGAACTGCTTCGGATCGCCCGGCGTCGTATGGCAGGTCGCGCACGACGTCCACTTCCCGCGATGCGCACCCGAGTTGATCGGGAAGTCGTTGGCGTCGTGATTGAAGTTCGACGACCAGTTGTTCACCGTGTGGCAGTCCAGGCAGGTCGTCGAGTACCCGTCGGCCGCGTGCTGCTGTTGATAGTCCGTCCGGTGACACGCGATGCAATCGACCTTGGAGGTCGGCGGTGGCGTGAACTTCAGGGCATTGCCCGGGCTTTGATGACACGCGGAACAGGCCCGGGTCGCATGGGCCCCGTCGAGTGAGAATCCACTCGCGACCGCCGCATGGTCGAACGCCGAGTTCCAGTTGTTCACGTTGTGGCAGTCGGTACACGTCGTCGGGAAGCCCGAGCTGCCGTGCTCCTGCTGATAGTCACTCCGGTGGCAGGCGATGCAGTCGCTGTTGCCGGCGGGTGGCGGGCTGAACTTGGGCCCGAACCCGGGCGTGGTGTGACACGCAGCGCAGCGCTGCAGGGCATGTGCCCCTTCGAGGAGGAATCCGCCGGACACGACCACATGCTCGAAGTTCGCGCCGCCGGACCACGACAGCGTCGCGTGACATTGCGCGCAATCGGTGGGGAACCCGCTGTGGTCGACGCCCGACTGGGCGGCCTGCTGCAACGACTGGCGATGGCAGGCGACGCAATCCTTGGCGACGGCGGTGTACGCGCCGCCGCGCTCGGTCTTGTGGCAGCCTTCACAGGGCGTCGTGACATGCGCGCCCGTGAGCGGGAAGCCGGTGCGTTGATGCAACGTCACCGACTCCACATCCCTGAAGTCGTTGGTGTTGTGACAGCGGATGCACTCGCCCGCGAGATTCCCGCGATGCACATCCACGTGGCAGCTCGCACAATCCGAGGGCGCGGCCTTCGGTTCGTCGAAGCGCAGATTCAGGTGACAGCGATTGCAGCTCGTGGCTTCGTGGCGACCGCTCAGCGGGAACTTGGTGTCCGTCGCGTGATCGAACTTCGCATCCGACCGCATGCCCTTCCATCCCGCCGATGTATGGCAGTCGGAACAGTCCGACCCCGCGGGCAGCGTGCCGTGCGGGTTGGTCGGCACCGGGGTGGATTGTGCGCGCAGGTCCGCGCTCAGCAGCGCGACGAATCCTGCGGACACCAGTAGGGCACGGAGAGCCTTCATGAACGCCTCGGTATGGCGGCCCCATGGCAGGCCTTACAGGTCATCTCAAGCGGACGATACCGCGTCATAGTTGACCCGTTAGGGGTCGCTATCACACTGTGGCACTTGGCGCAGGCCACGTCCTTGTGCGCACCATCCAACGGATACCGCGTCTTCGCATGATCGAAGGACGGCACCTTGAAGCTGTCGGTGCTGTGGCACTCGGTGCAGGCACGCCCCACGAACTGCCCTCCGTGCGGATCCGCTTCGCGATGGCACGAGATGCAGTCGCGGGACGGCAGCTTGAACTGGGGCGGTCCACCCTCGCGCGTAGGCTTGTGACACGAGATGCACGCCACCGCCACGTGGGCACCGGTGAGCACGTACGACTCGCGGTTGTGCCGTGCGAGATCGTAGCTCGCGGGGAGCCAGGTGTTCTCGCCGTGGCAGTTCTGACACGCCGGGCCCCCGGGCGATTTCGCGAACGTCCCCTCGTGCACATCGACGTGGCAGGAAGCGCAGCCGTTGGTGGTGCGCGGGGCGGGATACATGGCCTTCGCCTGCCCAGCGGCGAACGCGATCTTCACCCCCGCACTCGGCCGCGCCGTCGGATTGTGGCAGGCCGCGCACTGCGAGTGCGCGTGTGCGCCGACGAGTTTGAACTTCGTCCGCGCATGATCGAAGCTCGATTCGAACGCGTTCCGATTCGTCAATCGCGTCCAGCTCTCGGTGTTGTGGCAGCTCTGACAGGTCTGCCGCATCCGGCCCTGGTGCGGATCGACGTGACAGGTCTGGCAGGTGCCGGCCTTCACGTTCGCATACTGCGTCACCGGCTTCGGCATGCCCGGCACGGTCCGTTCCTTGTGACATCCTTCGCATTTGACGTCGCGATGTGCGCCGGTGAGCACGTAGTCCGTGGAGTCGTGCGAGAAGAGCGGCGCTTCCTCCCAGGTCTTCTCGGTATGACAGGCCGTGCACTTCCTCGTCCCGAACTGCTCGCCGTGGACGTTGTCGACGCGGTGGCAGTCCACACATCCGGTGGGGAGTCCGAGGTACGTCTTGGAGAAGATCTTCTGCTCCGTCGCATACCGTCGCACGGCCGGGTCCGCGATCAGCGACTCTTTGTGGCAGTCGCGGCATCCCGGCTCCAGGTGGCCGAGGCGCAGCTCATAGCCGGTGCCCTTCTTGTGATCGAAGCGCGCCGTGTCGAAGCGCACCACCGCGAAGTCCGCGCCGAAGTGGTCTTTATGGCACGACGCGCAGGACTTCCCGGTGTATGTCGCGTGCAACCCCTCTTTCGCCTCGATGCGCGTACGGATGGTCGTGTGACAGCCAAGGCACTTGGTATCTGACGCACCGCGCTTCCCGAGGTCGTGACACTTGGTGCAGTTGGTCATGCCGTCCAACTGGGCGTGTGCCGCCGAGAGTTTCCCCGGGGACACCAGCTGTGCCTGCGCCGGTGACGCCATCGTCACCAGCATCAGCACCGCCGCCGCCCAGCGCATCGCGCTCACGATCCGAATCCGTAGCCGAACAGTGTCGCGACCGTCACATGCACGGCGACGATGATGAACATGGCGAGGGCGAGCGGGAGATGCAGCAGATGCCAATAGCGGAAGAGTCGTTGGAACGGCACCATCTGCGCGATCTGCTGCTCGAGCTCGAGTTGTCGCGAGACGAGCCGGACCACGCGCTCACGTTGTCGGGGTTCGATCGATGCTTCGATGAGCACGCCGCGCACACGCCGCAGCATCGCCCCACGCGTCAGGTCGAAGGAGATCGCAGCCCAGATGGAAGACAGAAGGCCCTGCGGTTTCCGGCGGTCTCGTGGGCGGATCATGGCTTCGATCTGCGCGGCGCGCCGGCCGAGGTCCGCGGTGAGTGAATCCAGCAACTCCGCGCGCTGCAACTCCACCGCGGCGAGCCCGGCGAACTGGCCTTGCATGGTCTTGGGAATGCGCACGTAGACGTACCGGCCGAAGATGCCGGAGAACGCAACGACCGCCATGCTCCAGAACGCGATCGACACGAGCCCGCCGACCTTGAAGCTCGTGTGCAGCATGACCAGGAACGGGCCGACGGTGCAGAGGAAGATGTGGAACTCAAGCCAGAACTTGAGCTTCCCCGCACGCGAGAGCGCACGAAACCGCTTGCGCGACGAGTAGATGACGACGCCCGCGGTGATCATCGCCAGGCCGATGATGCCGTACTGCAGCCCCCACGTGCCCGCCGGACGGAACCGTTCGTAGTAGTCGGAGAACGGCCGTTCGCCGAACGGCGTGAGGTAGTACTCGAGGCCGATCCCTATGCCCACGACCGCTACGCTGAGCGCGACCGTGAAAAGGAAGAGGACCCACAGGCGGCTCGCGATCCGCGGTGCTCGAGCGGAGATCTCGCTGGCGGAAGCGGTCACGTACCGAGGGTCAGGGGAGCGTGGCGATGCGAATACACACCTATAGATGACATGTAATCGAATAATGTCACATCCAGGTTCGCCCCACTACCGGCAGCACACAAAAGATTCGCACATTCTGATACATGCGACGAAATACGAATCGCGACCTCTTCTTTCGTAAGGGAATGCCTGAGGTAGAAGCGCGCGTCGGCGTGCGCTTCTACCTCGCAGCGGGTCCCCCTTAGCGCCGCTTTCGCGGGATCCGCTCGTTCGCCATCGCCGCATGGTACACATACGCCGCCATTATCACCGCATTCTTCATCAGGTCCTGCGCCTGGATGCTCTCCAGGAAGTCGAGATTGGTGTGCCCGCCCGTGCCCGGGATGCGGTCCTGCAGGAACTGGAAACCCGGCAGCCCCACCTCGTCGAACGCGATGTGGTCGGTGCTGCCGACGCTCTGATTGGAGACGGCCGTCATGCCGAGGTCGCGGAAGGGCTCCATCCAGGCGGTGAGCATCGCGCGGGCGTGTTCATTGCCCTGCAGGTAGATGCCGCGGTACTGACCGGCGCCGTA
>JADYYN010000242.1 GCA_020853635.1 Gemmatimonadaceae bacterium | reverse complement strand
ACGACCGCGACGATCACGATGGCAGCACGAAGACGCACGGCATACTCCTGCGGTGGGAATGCGTTGCGAACGCTACCCCAGAGCGCGTCGCTGGGTCCAGAGCTCAACTTGAGCCGGTGCGCTCAGCGACGTCGCCGACTCTTGCGGACCAGCGCCCCGACGCACGTATTAGTGGAGTCCGATTCCTCTCTGCCCCGAGCCCCTGATGCGTCCCGCACTGCTCGCATTCACCTGCGCTTGCTGGGCGCTCGCCGCCTGCGCCGGCAGCACCGACCCCGACTTCGACCCCGATCCGGACCTCCCGACCGGCCACCCGCTCGGCGCGAACCTCACCTTCGTCTCGGTCGGCCACGGCCCCTGGGGCACCGCCGTGTCGTCGCGCGGCGACCTCTACGTCACGCGCCCCTTCACCGACTCCATTACCCGCGTCGCCTACGCCGACTCCGTCCCCACGGTGATCGGGTCGTTCCGCGTGGGGCAGCGCCCGGACGAGATCATCTTCAGCGCGGACGGGCGCAAGGCCTACTCGACTAACATCGACGACGCGAACATCAGCGTCATCGACGCCGTCGACGGCAGAGAGACCCGCGTGGTAGGCGTACCGGGCGAGCCGTTGCGCATCGCAGCGGACACCGGCGAAGCGACGCTATACATCACCCTGACGAACGGCAACTTGCTGGTCGTCGACGAATCGTCGGGCGCGGTGGACACCACGCTCAGCATCGGTGCCACACCCAACGGCATCGCGATCGACCGCACGCGGCAGCGGCTCTGGGTCTCCTCCGCCAACGGCACGCTCACCGAGATCAACACGGCCAGCAACACCAAGGGCCGTGTTGTCACACTCGGCGGCTCGCCGCAGGAGGTCGTGCTGCACCCGTCCAACACGTCGATCTACATCGCCAACGAGGACGGATGGATCACCGTACTCGACCGCGAATCTCTCGCGCGCACGGACTCCATCCCCATGCCGGGGGCGTTTCGCATGGCGCTCACCCGCGACGCCACGCAGCTCTGGGTATCGCAGTCCGGTCTCGGTCAGGTGCATGTGGTGAGCGTTGCAACCGGCGACCCGCTCTTCGCGATCCCTACCGGCGGATCCCCGCGGCACATTGCGTTCTCCGTCGGTGGGGCGCGGGCGTTCATCGCGAACGAGAACGGCCGGTTGCAGATGGTGCGCTAGCGCGGCATCACGCCGTCGCCGGCTCCGCCACCTTGCCGTCGAACAGGTGCACCTCACGATCCGCATGCTGCGCGTAGCGATTGTCGTGCGTCACCATGCAGATCGTCGCCCCGTTCTTGTTCAACTCGCGGAGCAGCTCCATCACCGCCTCGCCGTTCTTGGAGTCGAGGTTGCCCGTCGGCTCGTCGGCGAGCAGGATCGCCGGGTCACCCGCCACCGCGCGCGCCACAGCCACACGCTGCTGCTGACCGCCGGAGAGCTGCGTCGGATAGTGCTTCGCGCGGTGCGTCATGCCCACCCGCTCCAGCGCGGCGTTCACGCGGTCCCGACGTTCGGCCGCGCTCATCTCACGGTAGGTGAGCGGCAGCTCGACGTTCTCGAACACGTTCAGGTCACCGATCAGATTGAACGCCTGGAAGATGAATCCGATCTGCCGGTTGCGGACCCGTGCGCGCTCGATCGGCGCCAGACGCGCCACCGACTGCCCCTCAAGCAGATACTCGCCATCACTCGGCGTGTCGAGCAGGCCGAGAATGGAGAGCAGCGTCGTCTTGCCGCAGCCCGACGGCCCGGAGATCGCGACGTATTCCCCCTTCTTGATCTCGAAGTGGATGTCCTGCAACGCGTGGGTCTCCACCTCGTCGGTGAGGAACACCTTCTTGATGCCGGTCATCTGGATGAGTGGCGCTGTGCTCATGGGAGTGGTCCGGGGTGGCGTGGGGGAAGTGTAGAGAATGCAGAGAAAGAGGGACGATCGCTACTTGATGCGGACGCGATCGGTGTTCGCGTATTGAGTCATGTCGCTGAGGATTACTTGATCGCCGATGCTCAACCCGTTGAGGATCTCGACGGTGTTCACCGACGTGCGGCCGAGTTCCACCGGCACGCGGATGGCCGCACTGCCGCCGTCGACGAGCTTGAAGAGCCCCACGCGACCGGACGCCGCGCCGAACGCCGGACGGCCGGTGTAGAGCACGTTGTTGAGTCGCTCGATCTGGATCGTGCCGTCCACCGAAAGATCCGGCACCGCGCCCGGCGGCAGCGCGCCCTCGAGCGATACGTCGATGGTCACGGTGCCCTGGATCGCCGAGGGATCCTTGCGGATCACCTTGCCCTGCACGATGCCGTTGCGCGTATCGACCGACGCCCGCTGACCGATCACCACATCCTTGGCCTGCGACTCCGGAATGCGCAGCACGGCCTTGAGCTTGCCCGGCTGCACCACCTTGGCGAGCGTCGTGCCCTCGGGCACCCACTGGCCGAGTTGCAGCGTGAGGTCCTGTAGCACGCCGTTCTCTGGCGCACGCACAGACAGCGAGGCCAAGCGATTGCGCTGACGTTCGGCAATGGCTTCGAGTTGGACCACCTGCGAGCTCTGCGTCGCGATCTGTGAGTCGATGGCGGCCTTCTGCAGCTCCAACCGTTCCTGCTCCACCCGCATGCGCGTCGCGGCCTCCTCGGCCTGCGCCTTGCGATTGTTCATCTCGAACGGCGAGATGAGCTTGAGCTTCACGAGCGAATCCGCGGCTTCGGCTTCCTGACGCGCGCTCACGAACTGCGTGCGCGAGCTCGCCACCACACCTTCCTGTGTGAGGATGCTCGACCGGAGATTCGTTTTTAGGTTGAGCAGTTCGATCTGCGCCTGCCGCACCTGCTGCTCGGCCTGCATGGTCTGGATCTGCAGGTCGGGGTTCGACATCTCGAGCAACACCTGCCCCGCTCCGACCTTCTCGCCGCTCTCGGCCGACTTGCGCTCGACGCGCGCCGAGGCCTGGGCGGTGATCCAGCGAATCTGCTCGGGCACGAGTGTGCCAGGCCCGCGCACCTCACGCACCACGTCACCCTGCCTCACCGAGTCGATGAGGATGGCGACGCGCTGCACGGTGGGCGCGGCGGGGTCGAGGCCCGAGAGCGCGATGGTGGCGATGATGACGACCGCCGCACCGACGCCGATGGCGATATTGCGGCCGGTCTTCTTCTGTGGTGCGCGTGCGATATCCATCTCAGTCCGAACGGAGGGTGATTGCGGGGTCCACGGTCGCCGCGCGGCGCGCCGGAGCGAAGGTCGCAACGGCAGCCACAGCGATGAGGAGCACCGGGACCAGCGTGAAGGTCATCGGGTCGATCGAGTTCCCACCATATAACACTCCCGCCAGCAACTTCGCCGCCCCCAACGCGGCGAGCAGCCCGATCACGGTGCCCACCAGCACGAGCGTGAGGCCCTGCCGCATCACGAGCGCGATCACGTCGGAGGCCGCCGCACCGATCGCCATGCGGATCCCGATCTCCCGGGTCCGCTGCGAGACGGAGTACGACATCACCCCGTACATCCCGACCGAAGCGAGCAGTAGCCCGAGTACACCGAACAGCGCCAGGGCCATGCCGGTGAGACGCGCCGGCATCAGCGCGATGCCGAGGTGACCATCCATGGTACGGATGCTGCTCACCGGGAGATTCGCGTCGAGCGTCTGCGTCTCGCGACGCAGCAGCGGGATCACGGCCTCGGGGTCCACGGCGGTGCGCACCACCAAGGACATGCTCGACTGGAACGCCTGCGCCTGTGCGAAATACATGTACGCCGTCGGCTCCTCGCCGAGCCGACGGTACTTCCCGGTGGGCACCACCCCGATGATGGTATGGTCGCGACCGCGCGTGCGCACGGTCTTGCCCAGTGCGTCCTGCCCCGGCCAGAAGCGCTCGACGAACCGTTCGTTCACCACCAGCACGGGCACCGACGCGGTATCGTCGCGCGCCGTGAAGTCGCGGCCCTTGGTGAGCGGGATCCCCATCGTCGCGAAATAGCCCGGCGTCGTCGAGACATACAGGATGCTCATGCTCTCGCCCTCCGCCGGCACGTAACCCGGCACGTCCACCCCGCGGTCGCTGGTGGAGAGCCCAAGCGGTGCGTCCGACACGATGGCCGCCGAGCGCACCTGCGGGTCGGTCGTGAGGCGATCCATCAGATTGCGGTAGAACTCCTCGGTGCGGCCGCGACTGTAGCCGTTGAGCGAGGGATCGAGTTCGGCGAGCAGAAGATGATCGCCGACGAATCCTTTGTCGAGCGCGGTCGCGTTGCGGAGATTGTTGAGGAACAAGCCGGCGCTCACCAGCAGCACGATGGACAGCGACATCTGCGCGATGACCAGGCCCTTGCTCATGCGCGAACGGCCACCACCGGCGGGCGCTTCACCCTTGAGCGCGGGGATGAGCGCCGGACGCGTCGCCTGCAGTGCCGGCGCCAGACCGAACACCACGCCCGTGAGCACCGACGCGAGCAGCGCGAACGCGAGCACCGTGGGACTCAGCGAGAGCTCCGGTCGGATCGGGATGCTGACCGGCAGCGAGATGCGGTTCACCACCGAGATGGTCCACGTCGCCACCAGCAGGCCCACCGCACCAGATACCAGCGAGAACACCAGACTCTCCACCAACAACTGCCGCAGCAACGCGCTGCGTCGCGCACCGAGTGCCAGGCGGATCGCCATCTCCCGCGCACGATCCCGCGCCCGCGCGAGAAAGAGATTCGCCACGTTCACGCAGGCGATCACCAGCAGGATCGCAACGACGGCGAGCACCGCCATCGACATCCCCACCTGCGCCCCCCGCATGGTCGGATGGATCCCGACCTCGGCTTTGCGCACCACGGTGATCGACGATTCTTTATAGGTGTCCGGGAGTTCGGCGATGAGTTCGCTCATCAGCGCCTGCATGCGCGACTCGACCTGCGCGACGCTCACACCGGGCTTCAGGCGCGCGATCACGTCGGTGTAGTTGTTCCCGCTCTCCCAGATCGCGGGGCCGACACCAGGCCGGACCTGCTCCAACTGCGCGAGCGGCACCCAGAGCACGGGCTCCACCAGTTGCACGGTGCCGCGGAACTCGCGCGGTACTACACCCACGATGGTATAAGGTTGTCCGTTCACCGGGATCGTCTTCCCCACCACCGCGGGGTCCGCAGCGAACAACGAGCGCCACGCGCCATCGCTCAGCACCGCGATGGGGTGCGCGCCATGTGCGGTCTCATCGGGTGTGAACAGACGGCCGCGTGCCGCCGTCACGCCGAGCAGCGTGAAATAGTTCGGCGACACCATCTGTGCGAACACCGTCATCGGGCGTTCGTCGACGGTGATGTTCAGCGAGGTGAACGAGAAGTCCGCGACGCCCTCGAAGACATCAGTGGTGCGCTCCTGCAGACGCAGGTAGTGCGGCACGGAGTTGGAGCCGTACAACATGCCGGGGTAGCTGCGGTACAACTGCACCAACGATGCATCGTCGCGTACACCCGGCGTCGGACGCAGCAGCAACCCCTCCACCACGGAGAACACGGCGGTGTTGAGCCCGATCCCCAGCGCGAGCGTGAGCACGACCATCGCCGTGAAGAACGGATTCTTCACGAGCATGCGCCACGCGAATCGCAGGTCCTGCGCGATCGCCGCCGGGGAGAAGAGACCGGGCTCAGTCATATCGAAGGGCTTGCATGGGATGGACCGCCGCCGCGCGTCGCGCCGGGAGGTAGCCCGCCGCCAGCGCGACCAGCGCGAGTAGGACCACGGACGCGGCGAACACGAGCGGATCGTGTCCTTCGAGTCCGAACAACAACGAGCGCGCGGCCTTGCCCAGCCCCAGTGCGACCGCGACCCCCACGACGCCACCGATCGCGGTCATCAGCGCGACCTGCTTCATCACCAGACCACGTACGCGCGCTTGGTCGGCGCCGAGCGCCATGCGCACGCCGATCTCCCGCGTGCGCTGGGCGACCGTATAGGAGAGCACGCCGTACAGTCCGACGCCAGCGAGCAAGGTCGCAAGGATCGCAAAGGCGGCCGAGAGGATGGAGATGACCCGATCGAGGAACACGTTCTCGCGCACCTGCTGCGGCATCGTCTTCAGTTCCTCCACCGGCACGGTGGGATCGATGCGCTTCACCACCTCGCGGATGGACGCGAGCATCTGCTCCGGCGGCAGGCCGCTCTTCACATAGAAGAACAACTCACCCTGCCGCGTCTCCTGGCGCCACGGCGCGTAGAACACCGGGGGTACGGTATCCTTCACATCGGCGTACTTGATGTCGGGGATCACACCGACGATCTGCGTGTCGAGCGAATCGGACTGCCCCTGCTTGCTCATGAACTTGCCGACCGCCTCGTTCCCGAGCTTGAACTTGCGCACGAACGCTTCGTTGACGATCGCCACCTGCGAGCCGCCGGCGATGTCGCTCGCCGAGAAATCGCGACCCGCGCGCATCGGCACACCCATCGTCGTGAAATAGCCCGCGCCGACGTAGTTGAGCCGCGAGTTGTCATCGACGTCGGGGCCATCGGGGAACCCTTGCACGGCCACGTCGGTGCCCCAGTTACTGCCGGCCAGCAGCGGCACCATCGACGAGGTCACTCCGGTCACGCCGGGAATGCTGCTGAGCTCCTCTTCCACTCGATTGAAGTACACCATCGAGCGCAGCGTATCGAACCCGGCGCGGATGGGCGAGAGCTGGAACGTGGAGAACTGCTCGATCTGCACGCCCAAGTCCACGCGACTCACATTGAACAGACTCTTGAGGAAGAGCCCGGCCGAGATGAGCAGCGCCATGGAGAGCGTGATCTGCGCGGTGACGAGCGACGCGCGGAAGCGCTGAGCGCCCTTGCCGCCGGTGAGCTGGCCGGCGCCGGCGCGGATGACGGAGATGAGGTCGCTTCGCGTGCTGTGCAGTGCCGGGAAGAGACCGAACAACACACCGGTCACCACGGCGAGCCCGGCACTGAACACGATCACCGACGGCTGCAACTCGAATGCCAGCGACTGCGACGCCGACGGCGGGAGCAGCGAACTGATGAACGCGAGTGTCCACTGCGCGACGAGCAGACTCGCCGCGCCGCCGAGCAACGCGAGGAGCAGGGATTCCGTGAGGAGCAGCGCGAGCAACTGACCACGGCTCGCCCCGAGCGCCAACCGCACGCCCATCTCCGCCGCGCGCCCTGCGCCGCGCGCGAGCAGGAGGTTGGCGATGTTCGCACACGCGATGAGCAGCACCACGCCCGTCACACCGAACAGCAGCATGAGCGGCGTCTTGGCATCCGCACCCACGGAGCTCTGACCCTGCGGCCCTGCGGCGACACCGAGCGATTTGGCGCGGAAGCGCGTGAGCGTCTGCTCGCTCATGCCGTTCTGCAGTGCGGCCTCGACATCATTGATGATCGGCTTGTAGAGCCCGTTGAGCGCCGCCGTCGCCTGCTCCAGCGAGACGTCCGGCTTGCGACGGCCGAACACATAGACCCAATAGTTGCTGCGGCGCTGGAACTGTGCTTCACCGAAGCCGTCCGAGATCGCGGCGCGCATGGTGATCGGCACGAAGAACCCGGCGCGCGCACCGAGCGTGGTGCCGATGAACCCCTCGGGCGCGACGCCGATGATGGAGAAGGTGCGCCCGTTGATGATCATGGTCTTGCCCACCACCGCGGGGTCGGATCCGAAGCGGTCCTCCCAGAAGTGATGCGCGAGCACGGTGACATAGTTCGCGCCGATCACTTCATCGTCGGACGGCGCGATGAGCCGACCCATGAACGGCGTGAGTTGCAGTGTCGTGAAGTACGACCCCGAGATGAGCATGCCCTCGGACGTCGACGGCTCGTTGTTGATCGCGACGCTCGCGCCGAACGCCCGATGGGCGGCGAGCCCGGTGAGGACGGTCTGCCCCTTCTCGAGGTCCTTGAACATCGCGTAGCTGAAGACCTCTTCGCAGTCACCCGCCTGGTTGCAGGACTGCGAGCCGGGCTTGGGGCCCGGGGCGCTCAGATTGATCAGCTCCCGCGGGTTCGGCACCGGCAGCGGCCGCAGCAACATCTGATCGAACAGCGAGTAGATCGCGGAGTTCGCGCCGATGCCGAGCGCGAGCGAGAGGATGGCGACACCCGTGACAAAGGGCGTCTTGAGCAGCATCCGGGCGGCGATCTTGATGTTCTGCATGCAGGGCCGGGGCGGGAGGACGAAAATGCGGACCGATGGGGCAACGAGGGTTCGACAACGCTCGGCCCGGAATCGTTTGTCTGCATTTTGCCTACTGACCGACCCCTGCGTGGGGTTTCAGCTCCTACCCGCCCGCGGGCGCCCTACGGCGCCTTGCGGTACCAGCCGTCGAAGCTCTTGGCCCACGTCGTACCGCCATCGTCGCTGGTCTCCCAGTACTGACGCACGCGACCGTCAGGCATGGGCGTCCATGTGACACGATTCAGCTGCTTCGCGCCGCTCGGCGTCATTCCTTCACCGGTCAACACCATCGCGGTGCCCTTCAACCCGCCACGCAGATGCAGCACGTCGCCGCCGCTGCCGACCCAATCCTGCGCCCACTGCCGCGTGGCGAGATCGTACACGTTGAGACTCTGCCCGGTACTTCCGTTCGGCCCCGCCGAGGTCCAGCGCTCGTGGACGACGCAGCCGGCGGTCTCGAGCGTGATCTCATTGGTCCCGAGGGTGCGCGTGCCAGCGGAGTCGGTGACGACCCACGAGCCGACCCAGAAGTCGAACTGGCGATGCATGGGCGTTTTGCAGCCCGGCGGCCCTTGCTGCGCGCCGAGATCCGATGCGTGCGCCAGGCCCAGCACAAGGGCCGTCACCACCGCGAGCCGATTCATCGTTCGGTCTTCCTCACGACGAGTTTGAGTCCGCTCCACACCTCGTCCACCGCGCAGACCTTGATGTCGACGAAGCCCATCGGCAGCGCGACGTCGCGGATCACGTCTTCGGTGACATCGGTGCGCACACGTGAAGCCTTCTTGGGCCACGAGACCCAGATGATCGCGTCGGTGCGCAGCGTGCCGCGCAGCGTCTTGAGCGCGCGCTCGAGCATGCTGCGCGCCGTCACGAACACATGGACGAGATCGACGTCGGAGTCGAGTCCCTTCGCGAAGCGCACACCCGACGGGATGTTGTCGAGCAGATCTTTGTAGTTGCTCGGCCCGTCCCACACGAAGACACGCGCGCCCTCGCGGTAGTCGAGCTTCTTGGCGAGGGGAGTTCCGGAGTAACCGACGTTCGCTGACATATGCCGAGTTACCCGCGCATTGGCCGGAAAGCGCACAACCCGTGACGAGCCGCTGGGCGACAAGCGAACACGTGGTCGACCAAGAGGTCAGCGCGGCGGGTCGGCGGCGGGCTGCGGGTCGCGCTCGACCAACACGGTGAAGTCGGTGGCGAGCACGAGCACACCCGCGACGGCAGCCCAGAACGGGAGCAGTGCGACGCCGGCGATGCCGGCGTTGAGGGGCATGTCGAGCAGCACGCGGCCTTCGGGGTTCTTGAGGACGACGCGGCGGACGTTGCCTTCGTGGATGAGCTCTTTGAGCTTTTCGAGGACAGTGCTGGCGTTGAGCTTGAACTCTTCCATGGCGGGCTCGCTTGCTTGGGTGGTCTCAGGACCCTACGGGGGGAGCGGATGCGGGATTCAAGGGCGATGCGGGGTGACCGACGGTACGGGGCGCGGGGTGGGGGCGGGATGCGGGGGGAGGGGACTGCGGAGCGGGAAGGGCGATGCGGGGTTACAACCGCTCCCTCCACTCCGCGTCCGGGCGCGCTGGTGCGGGTTGGTCGGGGCTCAGGTTCGCGGGGTCCACTTCGGCGAATATGAAATTCTCCGGTGCCACTGGAGCGCCGGCGAGTCGACGCAACATCGCGAGTTGGCCGACGTGGGTCATCACGTCTGCCAGCGGGCCCTGCAGCAACTGCTCTGCGGTGAGGCTTCCGAGTGAGCCGTCGGGCGCGATCAGATCCGAGACGGCGGAGAGCATCTCATGGAATCGCTGCTGCTCGGCTGCGGCTGACTCCAGTGGCTCGGGTTCGAACGGGTACGAGCCACCCACCGCGAAGGTGCGGGTGTAGCCGAGTACACTGGTCATGTGGCGGAGGAGCGCGGCGGGGGTGCGGCTGCGGTTGCCGCTGTCGTAGCGCCAGTACGCTGCGGGGGCGTCGCGCATGGCCTTCTGCGCACGGTACGCGATGGCCGCGAGGAAATGTCGGACGAGGCGTTGGGAGTCCATGCCCGTAACCTAGAATCGTGGACCCGTGCCGCGCGACGGGGGCGCCGGAAGTGAGGTAACTTTCAGCCATCGGGAGGGGAGATCGGGGCTACCGCGCCCCGCATCGCCGGGTCCTTGCACCTCCCACCTCACACCTCACTCCTCTGCTTCATGGCTAAGATCGGCGAAACCGAATGGATCTGGCGCGACGGATCCTTCATCAAGTGGCAGGACGCGCAGATCCACGTGCTCGCCCACTCCGTGCAGTTCGGCTCGGCGGTGTTCGAAGGCATCCGCTGCTATGCCACGCCCAAGGGCCCCGCGGTGTTCCGCCTGCGCGAACATCTCAAGCGCATGATGAACTCGTGCAAGATCTATCGTATGGAGCCCAAGTGGACCATCGACGAGATCATCGAGGCCACGCGTGCACTCGTGCGCAAGAACGAGATCGAGTCCTGCTACATCCGTCCCATGGTGATCCGCGGCTACGGTGCGGCCGGCATGGTGCCGTTCGACTCACCGATCGAGACCTACCTGCCCTGCTGGCCCTGGGGCGCGTATCTCGGCGACGACGCACTCGAGAAGGGCGTCGATGCCTGCATCTCCAGTTGGCATCGCGTCGCGCCGAACACCATCCCCGCCGCCGCGAAGATCGCCGGCAACTACCTCAGCGGCCAGTTGGTGAAGATGGAAGCGCTGCGCAACGGATTCGACGAAGCGCTCGCGCTCGGCCCTGACGGCATGCTGAGTGAAGGCTCGGGGCAGAACGTGTTCGTGGTGGACGGCGGCGTGCTCTACACGCCGCCCATCGACGGAACGCTCCTGCCGGGCATCACCCGCGACACGGTGATCACGCTGGCGCGCGAGGCGGGCATCGAAGTGATCGTGCAGCCGATGCCGCGCGAAGTGCTCTACACATCAGATGAAGTCTTCGTGTGCGGCACCGCGAGCGAACTCACACCGATCAAGAGCGTGGACCGGTTGCCGGTGGGCGACGGCAAGGTCGGTCCGATCACTCGGAAGCTGCAGAAGCGGTTCTTGGACATCGTGAACGGGCGGGTGGATGATCCGTTCGGGTGGATGACGTATGTGAAGTGAGATGGTGGATGGTGGATGGGAGATGGTGGAAGATGTGAGAGCACCACGTGTCACATCCCCCCATCTCCCCTCTCCCATCCCCCATCTGCCTCTACGGGCACGCTTGATGCACTCCTATGGTGCCATCAGGCCGCCCGAGCCCAGTTTTCGGCGAATATCGTCCTCTGCCGTGGTCATTCGGGTGTGTCGGATGTGTCAGTCCGAATGTTCCACGGCTGCGAAGTGTCCTCAGGGGCGGACGACCGGAACCCGCCTCAGACTTCGTGGTACGACCGGGCAAGGCCGCGTCGACGTCACCGCGGTCCTGCGACATCAGGCCCTCCGGGACGCACGTCGAGATCGTTCCGGTACGCAGGAGAGCACGATGACCCGCACTTCCGTGGGACTCCGTTTCGCTGTCGCGTTCTCGGGTGTGGTCGCCCTGGGCGCCACGGCACTCCCGGTCGCCGCGCAGGATCCGGTGGATCCGTCGGTCACCGCGGAATCACGCGCGAGCGAGCTGTACACGGTCGAGGAGCTCGACAACCTGCTCGCGCCGGTCGCGCTCTACCCGGACCCGATCCTCGCGCAGCTCTTGGTCGCGGCGACGTATCCGGATGAGATCGCGCTCGCCAACCGCTACGTGCGCACCTACGGCACGCGCGATCTCGATGACCAGCCGTGGAACCTGAGCGTGCGTGCGATCGCGCACTACGCGCCGGTGCTCAACCTGCTCGCCGACCGTCCCGACTGGGCCGTCGCGCTCGGCCAGGCGTACGCGGTGCAGCCGGGCGATGTGATGGCCTCGGTGCAGAGCCTGCGGCGCATGGCGCGCGCGCAGGGCAACCTGCAGACCACCAACGAGCAGCGCATCGAGTACGAGCCCGATGAGATCCGCATCGTGCCCGCGCAGCCGCGCGTGATCTACGTGCCCGTGTACGATCCCGCGATCGTGTACGTGCGCCCCGTCAACTACCATCGCGTGCGGACGTCGTACTGGTCGTTCGGCGTCGGCTTCCCCATCGGCGCGTGGCTCAGCTACGACTTCGACTGGGGCCGTCGCGTGGTCTACTACCACGGCTGGAACCACTACGGCTATTCGCACCGCTGGTACCACGTGTCGCGCCCGTACATCGCGATCAACTCGATCTACGTCGGCCGCCACGTCTCCGTCTCCATCAACACCTGGGTGACGCGCCGTCGCGTGCGCTATGACGACTTCGGTCGCTACAACACCATCCATCGGGTGACGTGGAACCGTCAGGGCCTGCCGGGTCGCAACGGCTACGACCGCTGGGACCGCGACGACAACCGCAACGACGATCGCAGCCGCTATGGGATCCCCACGGGTCGCAACGCGGTGGTGAGCAAGCCGGCGAAGAATGTGCCGGATCGTGTGGTGCCGGTCGTGAATCGCTCCGCGACGCCCGATCGTAGTCGCAACGACGATCGCAACCGCAACGACGACCGCAACCGCAACGACGATCGCAACCGCGTGCAGCCCATCCGCGTCGGCGGCAAGACCGGCGGCATGGATGTACCGCGCAACGACGACAACAATGGCACCTGGAAACCGCGCCCCGAGCGCACGGTACCCGACGCCGGTCGCTACGCACCGCGCGGCAACACAGGGAACTCGGGCAAGGTGAGCAAAGCAACGCCCAAGGGCACGTCACCGAGCCGTGGGTACGAGGCGACGTCGTCGACGATCACCCGCTCGGAGCCGTACCGTGAGCCGTCGCCCTCGCGGGCCTACGAACCCAGCCCGTCGCGCTCGCGCACGGTGGACGCGCCGCGTGCGGTGAAGAGTCCGAAGGTCAGCAGCGAACGGAGTGCGCCACGGGCCTCACAGCCCCGCGCCTCACAGCCGCGAGCCTCACAGCCGCGGGCCAGCGGCGGCAACTCCGCGCCGCGGCAGTCGAGCGGTGGCAACAGTGGCAAGGGCGCGAAGGGCGGCAAGCAGCGCGACTGAACCAGACGGTGAAGAAGGACGCGGGGGCTGCGACGTCTGTCGCAGCCCCCGCGGCGTTTCGCTCACTCGCATCGCGTCGGGGCGACGCCCTTCTT
>JADYYN010000241.1 GCA_020853635.1 Gemmatimonadaceae bacterium | reverse complement strand
CGACGTCGCAGCGCGCCTTGCCGAGCGCGCGTCCGACGTGCTCGGACCACTTCCAGCCGGGTTGATACGTCGCACGGCCGATCGTCCTGCCCGCGAGGTGGATGATCTCGAAGCGCCCGAGGGTCAGTTCGCGCACCTCGTCGGGCTCTTCGAATCGGCGGAGGATGACGTCGGTGTTCATCAGCAGGGGGGTCTCCTGAGCATAAGGAACGTTAGAGTGCGGCCGCCAGCCCGCCACCCTGTCGGCGACCGTCAGTTCACGACGGCAGCTAGCCGGCCGCGGGCCCGCGTGGGTGGCTCGACTCACTGCGTGCCAGCTCCTCGCGGACGCTGGCTTCGGCCAGGACGTGGCGACGCATCAGCCGAAAGCGCTCCATGCGACTGATCGACGGGTTCGGAGTGCACACGACGGAGCCATCCGCCTGCGTCGCGATCATGTCGCCCGCCGCGCGGTGCGACGCAAGCGGATCCACCACGAGCGCCTTCACCCGCGCATCGTACTCCGGATGCACCGGCTCGATCGTGACGTGCGACGGCACCGCTCGGCGGCGAATGAACCCCGAGCGACTTCCCCAGCCGTCGCGACTTGCGTAGAGCGTCTTGACGTTCGGGCGCGCCGAGTCGCCCGGGGCGAAGTCGGTGGAGAGATAGGTGCGTTCGTCCGGTGAGAGCTCGCGCACCGACCCGTCGTGGTTGACGTGGACGAACTCGAAGCCCGGCTCGGGTGGCCGACGAGGACGCAGCGTCCATGCGGCAACGGCGATTGCACCAAGGATGACTGGCAGCATGCGACCGTCCGGTTCGGGGTTGGGGGGTGACGTTCGCTTCCGCGACGACCGGGGATCCGCCTGGGAATTCCGTCCCTACTCCTCGACGAGTGCCTTGCCGACACGCCTCAGTTCCGCGAGCGAGGCAAGCATGCCTTGCACGACCTCGGCAGGATGCGACTCCCAGGTCTCCACCGTTCCGACGATCCGCAGTGGCTCGGTGCTTCGATACGAGCGCGTTGGATTCCCAGGGAACCGCTTGTTCGTCAGGTTGGGGTCGTCCTCGAACGGCCCGGTGGGCTCCACGATGTAGATGAACCCTCGCCCGACCTCCCCCGAAAGCGAGATCGCCAGCTCCGCCCCCCAGATCGCCGGCTCCAGCAGCGCGGAGAAGTAGACATGCCTCAGGGCGCGACCTGCGAAGTGCGATTGGAACCCGGTCGAGATGTGAGCTCCGATCGAGAGCGCGGCCCTGGTACCATGATAGAACGGCCCTGGGAGCCGATGAGAGTTGTCGAACGTGACAGGAGTCCCGTCGGCGGGCATTCAGCGACGTCCTTGAACGAAGGAGAAAGAAGAGCAGTCGGACGCACCGACCCTCGTCATGCCGCCGTGTCACCATGCAGGGCCGCGGCACGCGCAGGCTCCTGCGATGAGCGCTTGTCCACCACGTAACACGCGGCGACCCCGAAAGCGTACGCGAAGATATCCCAGGCGTCGAAGCGTCCCGGGAAGAGTCCGCGCGGCCAATAGAACTGGCTGATCTCCGTGACGGTGCTCGCGATGAACAGGCTGAGGGCGGCGACTTCCGGGGTCCGACCGAACACGCGCTGAAGGAGAGTGCGCCGACCGTGCACCGAGTACAATCCCCGAAAGGCCACGTACAGCCACGCCGGCACGACGAGGTCGGCGGCGTGGTTGGTGAGGAATCCGCCACGCACGTGCAGCATGTTGAGCGCGGCCGTGCCGAGGAACGCGACGAAGAGCGCTCGGTGCACGAAGAGCCATCTGCGCTGGATCGTGCTCACGAGCACCCCTCGACGTACTCCACCTGCGGAGACCGTCCCACGCGGAATCTCTTGACCGAGCCGCCGACGAGCTCGATGACGAGGCGGTGCGTCGTGTCAGCCGGCGCCAAGGGTCGGACGACGAGATACTCGCCTTCCTCGTACTTGTGTGGACTCCGCACCGCCACGGCGGCGTAAAGCGAGTCAGCGCGCACCGCTGATTGCCCGACCTCCAATCCCTCCGCGGTCGCGATGCCGGGAGCGGTGACATCCACTCGTGCGAGCACGCCGCCCACGAACATCACCTGGACTCCTGCCGGCGCCGCGTCCCAGGAGGCGTAGTCGCATTGTTCAGGCGACGTGAGTGGCGACAACGACAGCGTGCCGCCCGTCGCCATCGCCGCGTCCGCGGCCGTCATGCCCGCGAGCAACGGGCCGAACCCCTTTGCGCTGAGGCTCCACCGTCGAACGTCCGGCAGCGCCGCCGCGGCGACCTCGGCTGGCGGATCTGCTGCCCGCTCAGCAGGAGAGCAGGCACCGAGCAGCGATAGGACGATACACCAGGATGCGCGCACGCGGACCGGTCCCCTCAAGAGAGTTGCTTCAACCTGACGAGCTCGACCGACTCACTCTGAGTCCCCGGACTGGAGCTCGCGGGGCTTCGCCCCCCTGCCGAGAGTGCGTTCCGTGGAGTCAGCACGCTGCTCGAGCGCTTCGAGCCGAGCCTCCAGCATGGCGAGGCGCTCATCAGCCCCTTCGTCGGTCAGTCGCTGCGCGGCCCGCTTCTGATAGACGCTCAGGCCGACGCCGAGGGTCACGAGGCCGCCGATGGCTACCAGGAAAGCGAGTGGAAAGAGCGCACCCATGGAGTCAGCTCCGAGTGACAGGGCGCCAGTGTCGTCGCCCCGAGGTCGAGTTGTGCCGCGTCCGCTTCCCATAAGATGCGGCTGCTCGGCCGTTTGCACCAACCGGCGCTGTGCGACCTGGAGCGGATGGAGGTGCGCGATCCGGCGCTTCAGGCCTCGCGTTGCATCCCACAGGTCCACCTGCTGACGAGTGCAACGCCGTCCTCAGGGCGGAAGCAGATCCGCCATCGATCGTTGACGCGATGGCGTGCCATCCAGCGCGGTCGCATTCATGAAGTGCGGCGGCGAGCGCCGAGTGTCGCTAGCCCGCCGCGTCCCGGCCTCGCTTCGCGCGCCAGCGGCGCACCGCCGCATCGAGGAGCACGAAGCAGCTCAGGCCGATGATGGCGCCGGGAAGGAGACTGAGCTCTTGCGTCGCGAAGAGATCCCGCATGACGTAGGCGACGACGAACACCGGCAGCGCGAGGATGAGCCCGATGAGTCGAAAGACGTTGCGGACGGGATTCGGATCGTAGTCGCCCGGTATGAGCGTGAGGACGACACACGCAAGGCCAACCAGCGCGAGTGATAGCGTGGGATTGTCGCGAAGGAAGCGCCTCAAGAAGACTCCATCGTTCTCAGAAGTCGGTTCGGGCCGGATGAGGGAGGCTACGATGCGGGCGCTGGATTCAAGTCGTACCGTGGCCGACTGTCGCTCGCGAGCGGCGCGCGGTCCTGGTCCGAGCGCTCAGCGGAAGAGGATGGCCAGCGCGACGCCGAGAAGTACGAACGACACCACGCGCAACGACCAGCGCGCGCGGTTCCCCCGCACGAGTTGGCTTGCCGATGCGAGCATCATGCCCGTCAGCAACGGCACCAGGCCGTAGTCCCACGGCGCGGCGGTCTCGGCTCCGAGGCGGTCGGAGAGCACGAACAGGAGCAACGTCGCGCTGATGACCAGGATGCCGATCTCGATGTAGCGATCTCGTGCGGACAGGAACGCCATGCTCGCTCCGAATCGAGGTGCGGGTCGGTCTCGCTGACGTCAGGTCGTGCCGCGGACGTTCCAACGAATGCGGGGCGGCGGCCACACCGCCCCATGCAGTACGATACAACGGGGCCGCCGCCCCGCTACCCCAGCCGGTCATCCGTCACCGACCGCCGTTGGCCGGCGCGGATGCTACGCCGAGTCGCACGCGCGAAGAAGCGCGAGCATGCCGACGAGCCCGAGCACGCTGACACCAACACCGAGTGAGATCACTCCGGTGAGCGCGAATCGCTTCTGCACACCCGTCGTGCGAAGGACCCGCAATCCCTCGACGCTGGCGAATACCGTGAGTATGAATCCAAAGGGTATCGCAACCAGAGACGGGAACAGCACGAGTGCACTGAGCACGGGTTCCGGGCTCTTCCTGGCGACGTCGAAGAACGTCGTGAAAGGACCCGCAAGACCGAGGCTGAGCGTCGCGATGCCCGCGATCGTCAGCCATGCCAGTGCGCGCAAAGACCGATCTCTAGTCACTCCACGGCTCGTTCGTCCGGCTCAGGTGTGGTTGTCTCGTGACCCCTTCCATAAGCTTCCAGGTGAGCGGTCATCAACCGCCGCTAGTCTGCGGGATCACAGTATGGTGCCCCGAAGTCGGTACCGATGCGCCACCGGATCGTCTGGTCGCGCGCAAGCGTATCGAGCGTCTCGACCTGCCCGCTGTCGGTCCACACGTACATGGCACCCGAAGCGCCACAGGCCTCCGGGGGGCCGCGCTTGCTCGTGGTCTCAGCGACATTGCGCGCGAACGCGACGGATCGCGAGTCCCTGGGCGGATAGATGACGGTGAGTCGCAAGACCTCCCTCAAGCTGTCCCGCTCGATCACGACGCTCGAGTCACTCCGCGCGCCTGATGACGCGGGCACGCACAGGAGTCGAGTGCGGCGCTCGACTTGTCCGGCGACGCCCGAATCGGGCCTGACGGGTGAGCAGACGACTGAATCGCTCGCGGTGAACACGAAGGCCAGGAACTCCAGGTCCGCCTGCTCCCTGGGCGATTCACACGCGATCAGCGCGATGGCAAGCACTACGATGCGGATGCGCATGCTCTGGCACGAAGGGCGTTGGCCTGATGTCGAGTTGTGCTGTGGCCGATCCAATGGATGCGGGTCGGCGGCCAGGCCTCAGTCGTGGCTGGTGCCCGGTCGCCGTTGCGCCACGTGCCAAAGCACACCTGCTGGATCCACCACATATGCGACGCGGAGCCCCCACGACTGAACTGCGGGGGGAGTCGGTGGCGCGACGCCGAACCGGCCGGGCAGGTCCATCGCCTGAATAGCCTGCCACCACTGCTCGAGGTCATCGACCATGAGTTGCATCATCGCATTCTCCGCCCACTCCTTGGCGTAGCGCGACTGGAGCAGGAACTCGCTGCGGCCGATGCGGAAGATCGCGACATCGGAATCGAGCAGCTTCTCGAATCCCAGGGCTTCGTAGAACCGCGTGGATAGCGCGAGGTCCTTCGTCGGCAGGAACGGCCTGGCCACCTCGGTGCCGACAACACTCGCACGCATCGCGGTTCTCCCGTGATTGTGGAAGGAGCTGGTCAAGTTTCGATCACGTCAGGTTGTGCTGTGGCCGCTCGCAAGGAACGCCGGTGGGCAGGGCCGTGCGTTGACGCGGACCTACTCCTCGCTCCAGCGACGAAAGCGACCTGCAAGAACGAACAACCCGACTGCGAGCAATGCGAGGACTGGAAGGCCAATCAGGACGAGACGGCCACCGTGAGGTGCATTGAACTGCTTCCATGCGAGGTCCCACATGACGCGCGCAATCGAACGTCAGGTTCTGCTGCGACCGATCGGACAAGACTCGGTGGCGGGCCGCGGCGGATCCGCACGCTACTTCGCCTTCACGAGCAGGCCGTCGAAGGCGAAGCTGAACGCGCCGCCACCGAAGTCGATGCCTCGGAGCGATCCGGACCCCGTGCTGCCGGAAAGCCGACCCGTGCCCCCCACGATCGAGTAGGTCGACGTGTAGGGGAGCGGGAAGACTTGCTCCGCGAAGCCGGGGATCTCGCCCGTGAATTCGATGCGGAGCGTCGCGCCGTCGGCCGCCGTGATGGTCGCCGCGCCCGCGAAGTGCACAAGGTCATAACTGAGCACATAGTCGAGCCGCTCGGTGAAGCGACCCACGTGGGTCGCGTTCCCGGTGGCGTCGGCGATGATGCGGATCCCCGCCGCCTCGAACGCGATGCTCACATCCTGGCCTTCGCCGCGTCCGCGGAATGGGACCCCGACGGCGCCTCGAGCGAGCGCGGATGACTCGACCGCCGCGGCTATCGGCGCCACCGGGGTATCGACGCAACCTGTGGCCAGGAGCGCGAAGCCGAGCACGCGTGCGCGGCCGGCAGCGCTGACGGTGATGAATGTCCGACCGATCCGCACAGAGGCTCCGGAGTGAGAGTGATCCGCCTAGCTCAGGTCTGCTGCCGTCTAACGTGGGCTTGTGCGGCGAGCGCTCCCATCAAATGCGGTTGGGGGCCTCGACGAACCCTACAGAAGATGGAGACGAGGTCCCACGACCGCTACCGCCCCTGCGCTCGTCGGAAGCAGGCGCCGTTCTACCGCGCGGGCGAATCATGCGAGGATGCGCATCGGCAGCCCTTCGGAGTCGCGCACGACCGGTGAGGGCGGGAAGGAGCGAGCGGTACCCGAGTGCACGCGGCTGGCCGTCCAGACCGCGACTAGCGCGTCCAGGATGTCATCCGTTGCGACATGCTTGTGCAACCAGCGCGGGCGAGCGGCCGAGAAGGCGGCCTGATACGGCGCGGGCAGCAATGCCAGACGTTCCCGCCTGCCAGCGGAGCGCTTCTTCGCGTTGGCCATCGGCTGGTCACCGTTGAGCACGGCGAAGCAGACTTCGGGGTGCACCTCGACCACACGCTGCTGAGCCGTAGAGTCCGCACGAAGCGCGGCGTCGACTTCACGGATCTTCCCGATGATTGCGAACGTCTGCTTGGTGAGCTTCTTGCCTGATGCCGCGAACGAAAGTGCGCTCGCTGACTCGTAGCTCGTGCCGTAGAGGGCGCGGCGGCAGGGCGCGGGGAACACGCTGCTCGCGCGGGCGCCGAGGAATCGACGGGCGGAGAGGTCGGTAGGACGCGGTGCGGACTCGCTCAACCCGATCGGGATGTCGACCGCGATGACCGATGAGTCCTTGGCTGACGCCAAGAGGTCTGCGAACGTCGAATGAACGGCGACCGTGAAGTCCTCAGAAGTGAGTTTGAGTGTTGCGGCAATCCAGCCGATCCGACACCCATCAACTCCGGTGACTATGCTCAACCTCGAACCTCTGGGCGTCGGTTATGCCGTCAGCTGCTGCGGAGGACGCTCAAGTAAGAGGCCTGGGCCCTGCGGGCGCCAGCCCGCTTGGCCCAGACCGTTCCGCACCCGCGGCCATCGGCAGCAAGCCTCGCTATGCGGCGCGCCTGGCGGCTTCTGCATCCCGACAGCGACTATTTCGGCGTCGCGCCAGGCGGGTCCGTATTCCAGATGTTCGCTTGGATGCGCCAGGTCCCGTTCGCCTGCTTCCACACGTTCATGTACTTGCCACGCTCCGTGAGACCTTGGCCATACGCAAGCACGTAGGTGCCTTCGTCCACCACATACTCGGCGTTCCCGTAGAAGGCCGTCGTCTCTTCGCGGAACTCGGTGATCCCGGCCTTGAGGAAGTCCACGGTCAGGTCGTGAATCGCGTCGATGCCGACGGCTGCCGGCGCACCGGGCGGGTACGACCGCGCATCCGGAAGGAACATCGCGTCGATGGCGGCGACGTCGCCCGTGACATGCGCATCGGTGAATCGCTTGTTCTGTTGCGCGATCAGGGTACGCGTCGCTTCGATGTCGAGCGCGAGCGCGTCGCGAGACGAGTCGCGATCCGGCGTTCGACCGCAGCCGACGCTGAGGAGCGCGACGAGAGCGAGTTGTCGAACGGGCGAGATGCTGGCCAAGGAGAAGTTCCCGCGTCAGGGATGGAAGAGCGCGCATCGACGGTGGCCCGGGCGGAATGACGTCGCATTGGGCCGCGTCCGCTCCCATCAAGATGCAGGTGGGCGGCCATCCGCACCAACCGCCGTCAGGCGGCAGCGCTCCCGGCGGGGTCCTGTCGATAGAACTCGCGCAGGACGTCGTACAATGGCGCGTGACGGCTGCGGAGTTCAACGGGGCGCTCAAAGAAATGCTCGGTCAACACGGCGAAGAACTCCGCGGGATTCGTGGCGCCGTACGCATCGATCGCCGTCCGCACGCCCGCCGCCACTGCCGCCTGATGCGCCTCGAACTCCGCCTGCATGGCGCGGCCCCACGCCCGGTACGCGCCCGGGCTCGGAAGGGACGGGGTCCCGTCGAACGTGCGATCCTGGAAATCCAGCTCGTGCGCGAACTCGTGCAGAACGACGTCGCGCGCATCGTTCGGATCGGAAAGGCCGTGCCTGACACTGTCCCATGCGAGGACGATGGCGCCGAGGCGACCGGTAGCGAGGCCGGCGGCCGCCATCTCGGTCTCCTCCACGATCCCCCCGCCGCGATGTGTGGTCGCCTCGTGCACAACTGAGGCCGGATAGACCAGGACTGACGTCACCGTGGGAAAGTAGTCATCGTCCCGATTGACGAGCAGCCGCGCCGCCTGCACGGCGATCGTGACGCGGATCTCGTCCGTGAGCACGAGGTCGCCGCAACCCTCGAACGTCTTCTCCTCGAGGAGAACCTGGGCGTGACCCAACACCTCCGACTGCTCCGTGACGCTGAGGCGCGCGAAGAGTGGGATGTTACGATCCACGTGCTCACGCCAAGCGCTCGGGAACGGCCGTGCGCGGATCTTGCGGCGCCGGCGGCGGCGAAGGAAATCGAAGACCATTCTCGTTCGCGGTGAGAGGGCTCGGCGTCCGTCTGACGTCAGGTGGTGCTTCGGCCGCTTACATGAGATGCGGTCGGGCGGCCGTGCGCGCGTGAAGCGTACGGCGCTTCGGCTCGAAGCGGAACTCCCGGCCACAGCGCGGGCACGACACCGGCCATGAGCGTTGCGGTGAGACCATCAGACCGCGGCGGAGGCCCGCGCCGATGACTGCATTCGCGTCATCGTGCCACCGGCGCTGGCTCGCGCGCGCAACGTCCACTCCCATCGGTGCGCCGCAGTGGAGGCACGGGAGCTCCGCGAGCGCGCGAACGCGTTCCCTCTCATCCCGTGCGACGGCGGCCGTCAGCCATCCGACGAACACGAGCAGGCATGCGAGTGACCCGAGTGCGACGATCAGAAGGACCGCCTTGCCGATTGCCTCGGCCTGATGTCCGGTTCTACTGCTGGCACTCCCAAAGATGCGGCGGAGGAGCCGCCGCTTCCATACCGTGACTGTCGACGCCAGCCATCGTCTGGCCGCATCGCCACCGAGCGACTGGGGGCCGACGCGTGGTCAGACTTCCAACCGGCGCGCATATGCTACGGTCTCGCCGAACTCCAGATGACGCCGGAGCACCCGCAGATAGAGCGCCCAGCAGTGGCAGGTGATCCGATAGTGCTCGTTCTCCTCCGACCATCCGCGATGGTAGAACTGCACCTGCGTGCCGGCCGCATTCGGTGCTAGTGCGAAGCCTAGCCGAGTCCCGGCCCAGTCGGCATCAGAGTCGCGCATCCGCCACTCGATCGCGACATCCGGCTCCGCCCGAGTTACCTCGGCACGCCAGCGGTACCGGGGCCCGAACTCGAGCTCGTACACGGCGCCCACGACGGGTCGGCCGCTCGATCGCACGGTCCACCACTGGTCCAAGAGCGCGGGGTCCGTCACCCCTTGGAACACGCGGGACGGTGGCACCGCGATGGGGAAATCCTGAAGGATGTCAGGCATGGAAGAGGTCTGCGGCGTCGCTCGAACGTCAAGTAGTGCTCTGGCCGATCCAAGAAATGTGGGTTCGCGGCCACGGCCGACCCTGACGTATGATGAGGGCGGGGCTGCCCACCCGCTACTCTAGCCGGCCATCGGTCACCATCCGTCGTCGGCTTGCTGGGGACCCGAAACGCGGCCGGCTGCTCAGCGCACTGATCCGTCCGTCGCGACTGTGAACGCTCGTTCAGCGTTCCCATGCGTGAGCTTGGCGAAGACCCGATAGCTGGCCGGATAGAGGACGGCCGCCGGGGCGGCAGCGGAGTAGCCCTCGGGGACGATCCCGTACACGACGCGAACTGGTGGCGTGACCGTCGTGTCGGGACGACGAACCAGCCGCCACATGGTTGGGTTGCCGGCCAAGGTAGGTCGGTCAGACGTCCGCTCGATCTGGATGAAGCGGGGAGCCTCCGGCGCGTCCATGACAAGCACCGGCGCGGGCGCGCGCGCGCCCTCTTCGAGCGTGATGCGTGCGGACGCGCGATTGCCGCAGGTCGCGCTGAAGAATGCGGCGAAGCCCACGAGCACGAGTCGCCAGGATCGCACGCGAATCCCCCCATTCAGTCAAGCTGACGTCTGGTTGTGCGGTGGCCGCTTCCAATAGATGCGGTTGGGCGGCCATGCGGTACCTTCAGGTACGATAGAGCACGGCCGCCCAACCGCTACCCTCGACGCCCCTCGGCACCAACCGTCGTTAGCCCGTGGCCCGGCTACGGCGCCGTCAGCACACGCCGTACTGCGGCTAGCACGGCCTCGCGACGCTCTTGGTGGAGATTGTGCCCAGCCTCCGGAAACAGCACGTACTCGCGCGTCGGCTCCGCGGCGGCCCACCGCCGGTGCTGGTCCGTCCAGATCGGTCCGAGGCCGAATAACTCCGGACGCGAAGCGGAGAGCAGAATGACGGGACCGGAGTAGCCTCCATCTGAGCGCCGGGCTTCGTTCAGCGACTCCGCCCAACCGGCGTCCTCTCTTCGCTCGCCAGCTGACGCGCCGACCGCGTCGGCACGTTCCAAGGAGTCAAAGTGTGCGAATACACTCGGCATCTCGCGGCGCGCGCGCTCCTCGAAACCATCGGGAGTGGGATCGACGAGGACGAGCCCCACGACTTCCTGCGGGTACATGCTCGCGAAGACTCGAGCGTGCAGTCCCCCGGCGGAGTGTCCGATGAGGAGGAACGGCGGCGACAAGCCCGCAGATCGAAGCGCCTCACGCAGTTCCTCCGCGAACACCCGAGACGTAAGCGGACGCGGGCTGGCCTCCGAGGCGCCGAGCCCGGCTCGGTCGTACGCGACGACGCGGTGCGACGCCGCCAGATCCTGTTGCAGCGCGCGCCAGGTGCGGCTGGTGGATCCGCAGCCCGCTTCGAGCACGATCGTGGGGCTGCCGCCCCCGGCCGCGACCATGTGGATGCGCCGGCCGCCGACGCGTGCCGCGAGCGTGTCAAGCGCCTGCGCCTGACACGCTCGACCGCCGAGTATCAGCGCTGTGATGAGAAGTGCGACGGCTGCTCTCGTGCTCATCGGGCTGACGTGGGCTTCGACTGCGGACACCCCAAGAAGATGCGGCCGCGCAGCGGCCGCTTCAATAACGTGGCCGTCAGTAGCAAGCTGCGTTAGGCGG
>JADYYN010000240.1 GCA_020853635.1 Gemmatimonadaceae bacterium | reverse complement strand
CGTCGCGCCCGCGCGACTGGCCAAGCTCAAGCTCTGGGAGACGGAGAACCAGTATGTCGAGTACGACGGCCGCTGAGGCGGCAGCCCATATGGCGAAGCCCATTTCCGGCAGCGACCAGTTCGAGGCCGACCCGCCGATCCGCGGCGACCGGATGCTCGAGTTCGAGAACATCATCCGTCGCGAGCTCGAGCTCATCGGCGAGGATCCGCATCGCGAGGGGCTGCTCAAGACCCCCGAGCGCGTCGCCAAGTCGATGAGCTGGCTCACCCGTGGCTATGCGATGGATGTCTCCGACGTCGTCGGCGACGCGGTGTTCGAGGAGGAGCATGCCTCGATGGTGATGGTGCGCGACATCGAGCTCTACTCCATGTGCGAGCACCACATGCTGCCCTTCTTCGGACGGGCGCACATCGCCTACATCCCCAACGGCAAGATCGTCGGGCTCTCCAAGCTCCCGCGGATCGTCGAGGTCTTCGCCCGCCGGCTCCAGGTGCAGGAGCGGCTCACCGAGCAAGTGGCCCAGGCGGTCCAGGACGTGCTGCAGCCGGCCGGCGTGGGCGTCGTCATGGAATGCGAGCACCTCTGCATGATGATGCGTGGCGTGGAGAAGCAGTCGTCGCGCACGATCACGTCGGCGCTGCGCGGGTCGTTCAAGGACGACGCGAAGACGCGCGACGAGTTCCTGAGCCTCGTCTACGGCTCGTCGCACGGTCGGCGCTGAGATGACCACGACGCTCCCGCTCGAGGGCCGCAGCGCACTCGTGACGGGCGCGTCGCGCGGGATCGGCGCGGCGACGGCGCGGGCGCTCGCCGCGCTCGGCGCGCGGTGCGTGCTCGTCTCGCGCCGCGAGGGACCGCTGCAGGACCTCGCGCGTGCCATCGGGCGTGGCGCCGTCGCACTGTCGGGCGACCTCGCCGAGCCGGCGGCGGCCCTCCGCGTCGCCGAGGCGGCCACTGCCGCGCTGGGCGCCGCGCCGGACATCATCGTGCATGCGGCGGGGAGCTTCCCGCTCTCCGCGGTCGAGGCGGTGAGCGATGCGGAGCTCGACCTCGCGCTCTCGCTCAATGTCGCGGCGCCGCTGCGCCTCACGCGGGCGCTCCTGCCGGCGATGCGCGCTCGCGGCGCCGGCCATGTCGTGACGATCGGCTCGGTGGCCGATCGCAATGTCTTCCCGTCGAACGTGGCCTATGCCGCGTCGAAGCATGCGGTGCGCGCCATCCATGAGACGCTGCGGGCCGAGACGCGCGGGACGGGGATCCGCGCGACGCTCATCTCGCCGGCGGCGACCGACACCGCGCTGTGGGATGCGCACGACCCGGATGGGTCGGCGCACCTGCCCTCGCGGCATGAGATGCTGCGGCCGGAAGACATCGCCGAAGCGGTGGCGTGGGCGTGCACGCGGCCCGTCCACGTGGATGTCGAGGAGCTGCGACTCGCTCGCAGCTAGGCCACCGCAGCGTCGCCCTCGGGCTGTCCCCGCCGTGCGAGTTGCCGTCCAACAGGCGGAAGCTACCTTCCCGCGTACACCCCGCCATCAGGAGGCCGTTCATGCCGCCGTTGAAAGTCCGTCCTGCTCGCGTCGCGCGCGCGCTCGTGCTCGCCGCGATCCTCTCGGTGCTCGCCGCGGGCCTCGCCCAGGCGCACGACATGTTCCTCAAGCCGACGAGGTTCTTCGCGCCGGAGAACAGTGAGGTTCGCGTCCGCCTGCTCAATGGCACCTTCGTGCTCTCGGAGAACTCGATCGCGCGGAACCGCCTTGCCGACGCGAGCGTCCTCACGCCGCGCGGTCGCGTGCAGCTCGACACCGCGGAGTGGGGCGTTCGCGGCGACACCAGCACCTTTCACATCCACACGCGAGGGGCTGGCACGTACGTCATCGGCGTGTCGACGAAGCCGAACGAGATCGACCTGTCCGGGGACGACTTCCCTCTCTATCTCGAGGAGGACGGCATCCCGGATGTCCTTGCGGCGCGCCGGCAAGCGGGCGAACTCGGGAAGGCGGTTCGCGAACGCTACCACAAGCACGTGAAGGCATTCCTGCAGGTCGGTGATGCGCGTTCGGACCTGTACGCGACGGCGATGGGCTATCCTGCCGAGATCATTCCGCTCGCGAATCCCTACTCGCTGGTGAAGGGCGCGACGTTGCGCGTGCGGACGATGATCGACGGCAAGCCCATGCCGAACCAGTTCGTGCTCTACGGTGGGACGGGGGATGCCGACGCGCGCTTCGAACAGAAGAGCGTCTGGTCGGATGCGCAGGGGATCGCGAGCATCCCGCTCACGGCATCCGGGGTCTACTATGTGAAGTTCATCAACATGGCGAAGGTTGGGCGGGGTGGAGTCGACTACGAGTCGAAGTGGGCGACGATCACGTTCCAGGTCCGCTGAGTCGCTGATCGGCGACGTGCGCGGGGAACGATGCGGGCGGAGGCGGCCATGGCCGCTTCCGCCCGCATCGTACCTCACGCTCGTCGCGCTCAGTACATCTTCTTCAGCTCCGAATAGTCGCCGCGAGTGCGCAGCGTCACCGATACCGGCT
>JADYYN010000239.1 GCA_020853635.1 Gemmatimonadaceae bacterium | reverse complement strand
GAAGAGAACGGCGCACTCAAGTTCCGTCAGGGACCTGGGGTGCTGCCCGCGGCGCTCGCCGGTGATGATCGTTTGGTGCTCACCCCGCCGATGGGCGACAAGATCACGCTGCTCCTCGTGCGCGGGAGTGACGGTCGCGTGGAGTATCTCCACCAGAGCCTGCGTGCGCTCGCACGCCAGCCGTAAGGCTCGGTAAGGCTCGGTAGGGCTCGCGCCTAGCGGTACGTCTCGAAGAACCCGGTGCCGCTCCCCTGGAGCGGCACCCCGTTCAACCGCCCGGAGAGGGTCGCCGTCCCCATCATCTGGATGAAATAGGGCTTGGCGCGCGCCACGCGCGCGCCCGGCCCGCGGCGGTCCCGCCGCACATCGCTGCCCACGGCATCCTCGATGTCGAGCACGATACGTAGCGTGTCCGTCCCGCGTACGTCCTCGAGCGTCGCACGGGCCGGCACCCGTACGCGCACACCATCCACCGTGATGCTGCGCGTGTCCTCATAACGAATATCCGTCGGACGGAACAGCGCGCGAAAGCCAAGCGAGTCGACGAGGTACACGAAGATCGGCTCACGTACATCGTCGGCACTCGAACGCAGCACGCGACCGTACAGCAGCGTGTACGCACCCGCGCGCCCCGCGCCCCACTCCCACTCGACGTCGCGCCACACACCCCAGTTGTGGTCGTGATACGACTGCGCACCATCGAAGGTCTCGCAGACACCGGCGATGCACAGCGATCCTACCGCCGACGCACGCAGGCCCGGCACCGCATATCCGCTCACCAGCGCGTCGCCGCCGATGCTCGTGCCGGGGAAATACGCGCCCGGCGTCGGTGTCACCATGAGCGACACCGTAGCGCGCACCCCGGTGCCGACCTCGCGCGCTTCGGCCGTCACAAGGTAGCGTCCGTCAGGCAGGACCTCCACACGATCCGCGCCGAGTGCGAGGTCGGCACGAGTTGTATCGAGCCGCACGTCGCGCGGCGCCACCACACGTTCGAAGCGGCGCGCCGCCCTGCCCTTCTCGTGCACAGTAAGCAGCACCTGCCCGCCCCACGTGCCGTTCGGTACATCGCCGCCCACGGCGAGCGTCAAGAACGCCCATCGCGTGCGCGCATCATTGATCACGTTGAAGTAGTGCCACTCGCCCCACGTCGCACGCTCGGCTTCGCTCAGGCTCGCCGGCGTGATGTGGAATCGATCGATCTCGTGCAACAACTCGTCGGGCTTGGGTTGCTGCCAGCGACGATCGTGTTCGTCGTCCACCCACGTTCCGGACACGATGGTCGGTGCCGCACCGACCGCACGCGTCGCCGCCGGAAGTTCACCCATCGCGCGCACGGGGTACTCCGTGCTCCCGCTGCGGAGATAGAGCAGCACGCCGTCGGTCTGCGGCGCCACCGCGGCCACACGGTCCGCAAGCCGCGGCGCGGCGAGCAGCTGGCGATGGACGAAACGCGCATTGGCGATGGACACGAACATCCCGCCCACACCACCGGTCTTCATCACCTCGAGGTCCAAGCCCTCGGGCAACACGGTGACATCACCGCCACCGACGAGCTTCTCGTCCTTGGACTGCAGCACCATCGCTTCGCCGATCGCGAGCAGTGTGATCATCACACCGACGCCGAGCCCGAAGCCGCCCAGCAGGAACAGCGACCGCCAAGGACGGTCGAGCAACCCGCGGAGCGCGAGCGTGGTGATCACGCCGTGGCCCCACGCGCCGCAGGAGCGTCGTCGCCGAGCGGACGCCGCACGACCTGATCGACGATCGCGCCGTCCTTCATGTGCACCACCCGACGCGCGGCCTGCGCGAGCTCCTCGTCGTGGGTGACCGTGACGATGGTGGTGCCGTCGCGATTGAGTCGGTCGAACAATGCGATCATCTCGGTGCCGGTGCGCGCGTCGAGTTCACCGGTGGGTTCGTCGGCGAGCAGCAGCGCCGGTTGGTTCGCCAGTGCACGCGCGATCGCCACGCGCTGCTGTTCACCACCGGAGAGTTGATACGGTCGGTGATCCGCGCGCGCGCCGAGTCCCACGTAGGTGAGCAACTCACGCGCGCGTGCCACACGCTGCGCACGCGGCACCTTCGCCTCGCTCATCGGCAGCTCGACGTTCTCGGACGCGGTGAGTGTGGGCATGAGATAGAATCGCTGGAACACGAAGCCGATGCCGGTGAGCCGGAACCTGGTCGCCTCGGCGTCGTTCATGCGCGCGACGTCCTTGCCGCGGATCGAGATGGAGCCCGCGGTCGGCCGATCGATCGCGCCGAGCAGGTTGAGCAACGTGGACTTGCCACAGCCCGAGGGACCGACGACGGCGACCCAGTCACCGGCCGCGACATCGAGCGAGATACCGCGCACCGCGTGCACGGGTTCACCCACCACCGGATAGTCGCGCCGCACATCGCGCGCCGCGAGCACGATCTCCCTCATGCCACTGCCTCCTCACGCAGGGTCTTCGCGATGGGCAACGTGGCGGCACGCCACGCCGGCCAGACCCCCGCCGCGATCCCGCAGAGCACCAAGAGTCCCAGCGAGCGGAATGCCGCCGCCGGTTCGAAATAGAAGAAGTCGAATGCGGCCGGCAGTCCCGGGAACGCCGCCAAGATGCCATTGAGCCACTTCGCGGTGATGAGCCCTAAGCCGAGTCCGATCGTCGCACCCACCAACGAGAGCGCGACGCCCTCGGCCATCACCTGTGCCACGATACGCCAGCGCGCCACGCCGATCGCTCGCATCACCGCGATCTCGCCGATGCGTTCGTTCACCGAGACGGTCACCAGTGTGGTCACGAGCAGGAATCCCACGGCGAGCGACACCGTGGCGAGAATGAACGCCAGCTGACGGAAGTAGCCGAGTCGTTCATCGACGAACTTGAGTGCGGCGGCGGTGGAGAGTGCGCTGACGCGCGCATCGGCGGCCTCGAGGCGGAGGCGCACGGTCTCGATGTCCGCACCGGGGCGAGTGGCGACCATCACCACCGACACGCGGTCCGCGCGCTCGGGCCCACCCATCGCCTGTACCGTCTCGAGCGGCAGCGCTGCCGCGCGCTCCGTACCTCCGAGCATCACGAACCGGGCGCGCGCGACGATGCGTACCGTGCGGGTGCCGGCGAACCGCCGCATCTGCGCGTCGTACCCGGCGGCGATCTGCACCGTGTCGCCGACGGCGAATCCGGTGGCGGCGAGATAACTTGCGTTCACAACCATCTCGTCGGGCGCCGCAAGCTCGCGACCTTCGACGATGAGGTAGTCACCCTGCACGGCGGGGACGACACCGAGTACGAAGGCGGCGACGACAGAGTCGGCACCTGAAGGCGGAGTGTTCGCGGACGTAGAGGCTGCCGTGACGCGCGAGAAGATCTTCGACCCGATGAGCGGCGCGACCTTCACCACGTCCGGGTCCGCCGAGACCGCCTGCACCAACGCCGCGCCGCCGCCGACCGTCGCTTCAGAGTCGAACGGCATGGTGCCGCGCGGTGTGAGGCGGATCTGGAACCCTTGTTGCTCGATGAACCCGCGGAAGCTCTCGCGCATACCTGAGCCCAGCATGACCATGTCGAGCAACATCGCCGCGGCGACCGCGACACCTGCGGTGGTGAGCGCCGTGCGTGCACGACGCCGTGACAACGTGGCGAGTGCGAGGCGCAGCATCATCGGCCGATCAACTCCAGCGGCGCGCGGCGCACCAGGCGCTGCGCCGCGAGCAGCCCCGCAATGACTCCAAGCCCGAGCGAGAGCGTCACCGCAAACACGACGATACTCGGTGTGACGATCGCGAAGCGCAGCGGTGTGGCGTACACGCCCTGGTAGTACCAGTTCACCACCCACGACGCGAACCAGCCCAGCCCGGCGCCCATGATGCTGCCGATGAGCGACACGAGCGAGGCTTCGAGCACCACCGCGCGCACGACCGAGCTGCGGCTCATGCCGATGAGGCGCAGCGCGCCCACGTCGCGTCGGCGTTCGTCGACCTTGAGCAGCGTGATGCAGAGCAGGAAAATCGCGCTGGCGACGATGGTGATGACGCCGATCGCACGATGGAAGCGATTCACCACGCGGAACGTCGCGCTGGTCTCCACTGCCACTTCTGCGGCGGGATACGCGCGGAATCCGAAGGCCGCTTCGTTGATCGCGGCGGACACCGCGGAGGGATCCGCTTCCTCGCGCGACTGCACCGCGAAGCGGCCCACGCGATCACCGGACCGGGTGAGCGTCTCCAGATGGTCGAGATGCAATCGCACGCGGTACTCGCTGCGCGCGACTTCCGACGGGTCCGCCCCGCGACGCGTGATGGCGGCGATGACCACCGAGTCTCCGACGGCGCCGGCGGCGGGGGCGAGCAGCACGCGATCGCCGACCGAAAGTCCGGCCGCGGCGGCGAGGCGTTCGTCGATGGTGATGCTGCGGATGGCCGCACCGGAGTCCCGCGGCGGCGCGATCGGCGAGGTGGCCGACGGCGTCGATTGCTGGAGGGCCGCGGCGAGCGCGAGGACCCGAAGAAGCGGGAGGGGGAACACGTCCCTACAAACTACACGCGGGGCGTCCCCGTTCCGGGCACGCCCCGCGAGCCTTGCGTGTCGGAGCTACTTCTTCTCCCCGAACGCGATGTCGAACTGCAGTTGCACCTCGGAACTGATCTTGTTCATCGCCGACTGGTACGACACGCCGAAGTCCTCACGGTTGATCACCGTGGTGCCCTTCACGCGCCAGACGTTGCGCTCGGCGTTCACCTGGGTGAGGCGGGTGGGGATCGTGATGGTCTTGGTCCGGCCGCGCATGGTGAGATCGCCGGTGATGTTCACCCGGTCGTCGGCGAGCTTGTTGATGATCGTCGACTTGAACGTGATCTGCGGGAACGAGTCCGTCGCGAAGAAGTCGTTGCTCTTGAGGTGATTGTCACGCTGCGCGATGCGGGTGTTGATGCTCTTCGCATCGATGGTGATGACCACCGACGACGCCTCGACCTTCTCGGCGTCGAACATGATCGTCGCGTCCCAGCTATCGAACGTGCCGTGCGCATCCACGAGCTGCGACTCGGCGACGAAGTTGATCTGCGAGTGCGCGACGTCGCGCCCGAAGGCCTTCGGGGCGATGGCGGCGGACGCCGCAGCCAGTACCGGCGCCGCGACGAACGCGGTGATCCACTTGTTCATGACTATCTCACTCCAAAGCAGGTGACAGGTTAACTACGGCTCGACCCTTATGAATACCCGCGTCGCCGTAGAAGTGCCCATCGTCCGCGTGCTGCCGTCAACCAGAAGAGTGAGCGGGCCCTCAAATGGTTCCCTCGTAAGGAGTTGCACCCGCACGCCCGGGCGGATCCCCATCCCGTCCAGGTACCGCAGGAACTCCGGATCACGATCCGACATCCGGACCACCCGAGCCGTCTGGCCCTCCGGGAGGTCCGCGATGCTACCGAGCGTGGTCTCGTCCACCTCGCCCGTGGGCGACGGGATGGGGGCGCCGTGGGGGTCCTCAGTGGGGTTGCCGATCGCTTCGGCCATGCGCGCGATCAGCTCATCGCTGGCCGCGTGCTCCATGCGCTCCGCTTCCTCATGCACATCGTCCCAGCCGTACCCGAGCCGCTGCACGAGGTACGACTCGATGATGCGATGGCGACGGATGAGCCGAAGGGCCGCGGACCGCCCAGCGGGGCTCAGGCGCGCACCGCGGTAACGCTCCGCCTGCACCAATCCCAGCCTGGCGAGGCGCTGCACCATGCCGCTCACACTCGCCGCGGCGATGCCGAGCCGGGCCGCGATGTCGTTGGTCCCGGCAGCGCGGTCCCCGCGCTCAAGTTCATAGATGGCCTTCAGGTAGTCCTCAGCCTGCCCGGTGAGCTGTGCATCGGCTTCCGGGCGCGGCATCGGGATCACGTGGGCACTGGTCTTCTTCTTGGGTCGGGGCACTGGTGGACTCCTGCGGTCGGAACTCGCGCGTCGTGGGACGCTGGGCTATTGTAGCGCAATCGGCTGGCGGTTGCTGGCTCACCTTACGATCACACGGAGTGAACGATGCGCGCGATGAAGATGTTGGCCCTCACCGGCGCGGTGCTCGTGGTCGGTGCCCCCTCGGCGCCGCAGGGGCGGGCGACCATGAGCTTCTTCATCACCAGTATCGGCACGGGGAACGGCGCGGACCTGGGTGGGTTGGCCGGGGCCGACCGCCACTGTCATACCCTGGCCGAGGCTGCCGGGGTGACCGGGAAGGAGTGGCGGGCGTACCTCAGCGCCGTGGCGAAGGACGGACAGGCGGTTGTCCACGCCCGGGATCGCATCGGCAAGGGTCCGTGGTACAACGCGAAGGGGGTGCTCGTCGCGCAGGACGTCGACGTGTTGCACAGCGATGCCAACCTACTCGGCAAGGCGAACAGCCTCAATGAGAAAGGCGAGCCGGTGAACGGCCGCGGCGACACACCGAACCAGCATGACATCCTCACCGGGTCGCTGCCCGACGGGCGCGTGGCGACTGATACGCTCGACACCACCTGCGGCAACTGGACGAGCAGCACCGCCGGGAGCGGTTCGGCGATGGTGGGGCACCACGACAAGCAGGGCGGCGGCGTGCGGCCGACCTCGTGGAACTCGGCGCACGGGTCGCGCGGGTGCAGTCAGGCGAATCTGGTGGCGACGGGTGGGAACGGGTTGTTCTATTGCTTCGCGCGGTGAGGCGGACCCGGCGGTCATCCGAGCCGGTGTGACGAACGCGTTGCAGATCGTCCGTCACGCGAGCCCTGCGGAACTGGACGAGTTCCTGCTCGCGCAGGGCCAGCTTGAGCCGGTCGAGCCGAGCGCGGAGTGCTGGCTCGCTCGACGCGGTGCGGCGGTCGTCGCCGGGCTGGCGACGTATCGGCGTGACGACTTCCGTGGTGTGGCAGGTGAGTGTGGTCTGATCGGGCACTTCGGGGCGTGCGATGCGGACGCGGCGGTCGCGTTGTTGCGCGAAGCAGCGGCGACGCTCGTGCGCGAAGGCGCCACGCGTGTCATCGGGCCTATGAACGGCAGCACGTGGGCGCGGTACCGCTTCGTCTCGGCGGCTTCTTCACCGGCCGAGGCGTCGGAGCCGCCGTATCTGAGCGAGCCGACCAACTCACTGAAGTATCCCGAGTACTTCGAGGCCGCGGGCTTCGTGCCGATCGTCGAATACGAGAGCCGCATCCAGCGAGACTTGACGATCGTCGACCCCAAGGCCGCCCCGGCGGTGGCGAAGGTCGCCGATGCAGGCATCCGCATCGAGCCGCTCGCGATCGATCGGTTCGTCGAGGTCCTGGGCGAGATCCATGCGCTCAGCCTCGAGTCCTTCGTCGACAATCCGTACTACCGCCCGATCGACCGCGAGGAGTTCCTCGCGATGTACACGCCCATGCGACCGATCCTCGACCCCGACTTCGTCCAGCTCGCGCGTGACGCGTCCGGTGCGCTCGTGGGGTTCGTGTTCGCATTCGTCGATCCGCTCGGCGCAGCTCACGGTGCACCGGGCCGTGTGGTCCTCAAGACGCTCGTGACCGCCCCTGCGCTCCGCGGGCTCGGGCTCGGCGCACTCTTGGTGGACCGCACTCGCAGCCTCGCGGTCGCGAAGGGACATCGCGCCGTGATCCACGCGCTGATGCACGTCAGCAACGTGTCCAAACGCATGAGCGAGCGCACGGCGAGCCGGTTCCGGCGCTACGTGCTCTACGAATGGGCGACGCGTTGAGCGCAGCAGACGACACGCGTCACACAACTCCCACTGACGCGAACATCGCCGCGCGACTCATCGCGCGTGCGGCGATGCATCCGGAGCGTGCGGCGATCATCGAGTACCACCGAGGCCGTGCGACGCGCGTCACGTTCGCGCAGCTCGCGGAACGCGTCGCCACGGTCGGTGCGTCGCTCCGCGGCTACGGTGTCGGACACGGTGACCGCGTGCTCATCCTGGTCCCGATGTCCGCAGAACTGTACGCGGTTCTGCTCGGGGTGCTGCACGCGGGAGCAACTGCCGTGTTCGTGGATGCATGGGCCGACCGCAAGCGACTCGACAACGCCGTGCGTGCCGCAGCGCCCAAGGCCTTCGTGGGGTCGTGGAAGGCGCAGTTGCTCCGCATCGTCTCCCCGGCGCTGCGCGGCGTCGCACATCACTTCGTGGCCGGTGCCGGCGGGCTGCGCTCGGCGTCACCCTGCGCCCCGACCCGCGCCGAGCCCGACGATCCCGCACTCATCACGTTCACCACCGGCAGCACCGGCGCACCCAAGGCCGCCGTGCGCACACACGCGTTCCTATGGGCGCAGCACGAGGCACTCGCCGCGCACCTCGGCCTCCGCGACGATGACATCGACATGCCCACGTTGCCGATCTTCGTGCTCAACAACCTCGCGCTCGGTGTGCCGAGTGTGATCCCGGATTTCGATCCGCGTCGACCGGCGGAGATCGACCCCGCACGCGTCTGGACGCAGATGGTCGCTGAGCGGGTGACGACGACGTCGGGATCGCCGGCGTTCTACGAGCGACTGGTCGGCTACGCGGAACGCCGCGGCGAGAAGATCCCGGTGCGTGCGCTGTTCACCGGCGGCGCGCCGGTACTTCCGCCGCTCGCACGGCGTCTCGCCGCGCAGGTCGCCGGTGAGGCGCACGTGGTCTATGGCAGTACGGAAGCTGAACCGATCAGCGGGATCGAGATGCGTGCACTGCTCGACGCACGTGACACATCGCGCGTCGACGACCTGCCTGCGAGCGCGGGCGAACGCGGTGGCATCTGCGTCGGAGCGCCGGTGCCTCAGGTCGATGTCCGCATCCTTCAGGTCGCGGACGGTGTGATCGATCTCCGCGCGGGAGGGATCAGTGCGCTTGAGCTGCCGCGCGGGCGGACCGGTGAGATCGTCGTGTCCGGAGCGCATGTGCTGCGCGGCTATCTCAACGACCCGGCGGCAGAGCGGGCCGCGAAACTGCGCGAGGGAGATCGCGTGTGGCATCGCACGGGTGATGGCGGTCGCATCGACGCCGAAGGACGACTCTGGCTGATGGGACGCGTGCGTGAGCGCGTGCGCCGTGCGGACGCCGTGTGGTGGGGGCTGCCGGCGGAGACGCGGGCACTCGCGCACGAATCGGTGCGTCATGCCGCGTACCTCGGCACGGGTGAACCGGGCCAACAGCGCGCCGTGCTCGTCGTGGAGACGGACCGCCCACTCGACGCCGCGTTCCGCGCAGAGCTCATCGCGATGGTCGCGCCGCATCCGGTGGATGAACTGCGCGCAGTGTCGACGATCCCGCGCGATCCTCGCCACGCTTCAAAGACCGACACCGAAGCGCTGCGGGCCCTGCTGCGCGGATAGACTAGCGGGCCGGCAACACGTTCAGCCAGACCGCGATCACGATGATACTCGCGACGGCGACGCTCGCCGTCGCGAGCCGTGCGTTCCACGGCGGGTGTTTGGGCCACTGCGGCAGATGCCGCATCGCGTGGTAGATCGCCGGACCGAGGAGCGCAACTGCTGTCGCCACCTCGACCGCGCGGAGCGTCATCACATGCGCGTACAAACCCGGCCCGATGATGACCAGCGCGGCGGCGACCGCAAAGCCGATCGCGAGCGACCACTCGTGTGGTGCTGACGTCAGGCTGCTCATCGACTTTGGCGTGGTCTCATCCGGTGTCCATCCCGGCATGCCGAGCGCGCTGCCTCCCGTGCTCGGCTCCAGATTCCATGCGACGATCGCCACCTGCGCCGCACACGCACCGAGGAACACCGGGTAGAACGGATCGCCCTCGGCCAGCCAGAGCGGTCGCCGGAGGATGGACTCGAACAGGTTGTTCGCGAAATACAGCAGTGTGGGCACGACACAGATATAGAAGGCCGCGATCACCTGATAGCGCGGACTGCGCGCGCCGGACTCCGTCGTGCGTCGCGCGAACAACAATCCGAACGCCGCGATGCCGACCACCGGACCCACGGTCCATTCCGGGCCGCCGAGTGCGTAGGCGCCGTACACGAACAGCGTGAGCGCGGCGGCACCACTGCCACTCACGAACGGGATGCGCCACGCGGCCAGCCCGACGATCGCAATGATCGCCAGCTGCGCGAGCAGCTGGACCTGCAGCATCTCCGTCGTCTGCTGGGTGAGCTTGTAGAGCAGGAAGTAGGTCGCGAGCGGGACGAGGATGTTGTCGTTGCCTTCGATGCTGATCGCCTCGACCAGCGTGACCACAAGGGCGATCTGCGCGGCCACCAGTACGCTGAGCAGGCGGTCCGTGTCGGTGAGCAGCAGCAGTGAAAGGTGAACGATGAGGAACGTCGACACGAAGAACACCGTCGACCCTTCGAGGCTCCGCTTGTCACGTTCGACGTCGAAGTGCAGCCGCCCATACGCGGACCCGAGCACGGCAGCGGCCGCATCCGAAACGACGAGCACGAGCACGGAGACGAAGTACGACACCGGATGGCCGGACCCGATCAAATAGACAAGGTAGATCGCTATCGGGAAATAGATGCCACCTTCGGAAGACCTCGCAACGCCATGCACACTCTGCAGCAACCCCGTGCGGCGTGATCCCCACAGGATGGCGAGGAACGCCGCGCCGAGCGCCAGTACCGTCCAGTGACTGCGGACCAACCACGGGAAGAAGGCCGCGACCACGCCACCACCGAAGTGCACCAGCTTCCGCGTCCACTCCACCGGCGGTGCGCTCGTCTTCCGCCACAATTCAGCGGCGACGAAGATCGCCAGGAACGCCGCGCCGATGAACGCCGCATTGACCAACTCGGTTCGGAGTACCTGCGTCACGTGCGGGCGACCTCATCCACATGGAATGCGCCGTAGAACCACGCCCGATCGCGCTGGTGCAGCCGCTCAGCGACGTCGCGCAGCGGCATGATCCCCGGGCGCAGCGCATCAGGGACGCCTCGCGGCGCGAGCAGATTCCAGTACGCGAAGCGCGCCCCGGGTTGTGCGAGCGCGGCGAACGCCCGGTACGACTCGACGTGACCCGACGGACTCATGTACTCGAAGATGTCCGACAGATTGAACCCGTCGAACCGGCCCGGTGCCTGCTCGGCCGCGGACTGCAGCAACGTGACGCGGCTCAGCCGGTCGCGGATGGTCGCGTAGTGCTCGGGCCGCAGGTACATCGGCAGCGCATCGGCCGCGAAGTTGCCGGTGAGGATGTACGTGAGATACGGGTTGCTGTGCGTCTCGAGTGCCGTGAGCGCGTGGCGCGTGCGCGCGAGGATGCGCTCGCCCACACTGCCCTCCACGTGCGCGAAGAACTCGGGATCGCGTCCGAGGCGGCCCATCACGAATCGACTGAAGAACAAGCGGAAGATGAGACGCCAGCGCAGCGAGTCCCACCGCTCCACATAGAAGCGCTCGCGCCCGGACGCGTCGCGAGGCACGAGCAGCGACTCGACGGTGCGCCGACCGTGCACGAGCGGGAGCACAAGGCGCCGGAAGATGCCGAAGAAGCGTTCGAACTTCCCCGCATGCGCCGCGCCGAGTGCAATCGCCTCGGGGTGGCGGTCCCAGAACTCCCGGGCACGCTCGCTGAGTGCGCCTCGCAACGCCGCGTAGGTGCGTGCGCGGTCCGCTGCGGGAGTGACGCCCAAGAACGCCAGCAACGCATCGCGATCGAGCTCGCCGAACGCGACCATGCGCAGCTCGACAGCAGCGAGTTGCGGCGCACTGAGGTCGACCGCGACAATCTCCGCCGGATCGAGCGTGAGCATCGCCAGCACATTGTCGCCGGCCGACGCGATGGAGAGGATGCGCCCGCCAGCGACACTCGGACGGAGCGCCTCACAGAGGATATCGGCATCCTCCCACACACTCGCGTAGCGGATGAAGTCGAACTTGGCCCGCGCGCCGATCTCCGTCTGGCTCATGCCGTGGCCGCGGTGTTCAGGCGGCGCACCACACCGGTCGTGCCGTCCATCTCGACGATCTCACCATCGACCAAGGTATCAAGCAGACCTGGGATCGCGACGACACACGGGATGCCCATCTCCCGCGCCACGATCGCCGAGTGGCTGAGCAGACTCCCGCGCTGCACGAGCAGGCCCGACGACGTGGGGAACAGGAGCGTCCAGCCTGGATCGGTCCGTTCCGCCACGAGGATGCGCCCGCGCAGGTCGCCGGCATGCGATGGATCGAGCACGACGCGCACGGGAGCGCGAACGACACCGGGGCAGCATCCGATCCCCTTGAGGTCCGCGCCAGATGCGACGGCCGCATTGGTCGCCGTGGGAATGGCGTCGCCCGGCATGCCGCGTGTGGTGAATCGGTCGGGCGGCGCGGCTTCCGACGCGTAGCGTGCGTACTCCGTGCGCCGCACTTCGACGAGCGCGCGCAGGTCACGCGTCGTCGAGGTGCCCTCGACCTCGCTGAACACTTCGTCGCGAGTGAGCCAGAAGATGTCGCGCGCGTCGTCGATGCGTCGAGCAGTTGCGAGATGTTTCCCGAACGCGACGAAGATCCGGCGCACCACCCCGAACACACGCGTGCGTTCGAATCGCAGATTCTCGCGGTCGCGGATACGCACACGAGCGCTCGCGAGGACTCGGTGGAACACCCACTCTCGGAATCCACCCAGACCCGCCTCTACGCGCCGTTCTGCCGCCGCTCGGATGGCGCGTTCGCGCTCCTGCCCGGCCTCGGGTGCCGTCGCGCCACCGATGACGTACGCGCGGATCATCATCACCACCCACGCGGGGTCCTCGGACGGTGTCACGGTCTCGAGCTTGAGTTCACTCATGCAGCGATCGCCGAAGCGACGCAGATACTCGTCGAGTGCCTGGCGCAGTGCGCGCGCCGCCTCGTCGGACGCGATGCGCTTGGCGAGTCCCGCGTCATCGGGCTCGGCGGCGAACATCGCCGTGAGCGCGGGATCGTCGTGCACGATGCGCGCGAGCGCCATCACACGACGAGCGGGCTCGGTGGAGACGATGCCACCTTCCCCACAGAGCAGGTCGTTCACGAGCGTCGGTGGCTCGGTCGGCAACCAGCGCTCGACCAGTCGGCCGAGCACACCGAACCAGATCATGGCGAAGAAGTCGTTCACCAGCGGCGGCTGCCAGTGCCGCAGCAACGAGTCCTCGAGCCGCCGGTACAGTCGCAGCAGCTCTTCCGGCGACCGGGCCGAGAGGTCCTCTCCGGCGAGCGGATCGAGTGCCGCCGACACGCGCGCATGGAACGCTGGCACTTCGGTCGCGAGCGCGCGATTGGCCAGCACGAGCCGCACGACGGTGCGCACCAAGCGCGAGAGATCCACCCAACGGTTGGCCGCGGGCGGCGGGTCAGGTGGTTCAGCGAGCTTCTCGCGCACGCCCATCATCCGCTCCATGAACTCGCGGTTGAAGGCGTAGCCCGGCAGCATCGCGAGCACGCGATACCAGTTGAGCAGGTTGTAGTACACGCGGCCGCGGATGAGCCCGAGCATGTGCGCGAACACATGGCGGTAGTCACCGATCAGCGACTCGCTCACGCCGACCAGTCGGCAGAACTGGATGTACACGTCCTCGTACACGCTCCGCGCGAAGCTGAACGTGAGCGGTGAGGTGAGACCGCCGTAACTCTCGATGATGTTGCTGTTGTCCCAGACGCGGATCTCGCCGGTCGGCAGCTTGGTGCCCGTGGCCGTCACCGGGCGAGTCTGCAGGATCAACAAGCGACCATCGCCACGAGAGAACGCCCACTCCATGTCCTGTGGGCCGCCGAGCGCATAGGCCAACTCGCGCGCGGCGTCGGCGACGGCGCGCACCTCGGCGTCGCTGAGCGCAGGGCGCATGCGCTCGGCCGGCGCGATCTCGACCGTCACGGTGTTGCCATCTGCGCTGCGCACGAGCGCGTGCGTCTTCTCGGCGATCGTCGCGGTGAGGCGCGTCTGAGCACCGCGCCCCTCCACACGCCAGGTGTCGGCGTCCTGTGCGCCGGAGACCAGCGACTCGCCCAAACCGATGACGGCGCTCACTACCGCGATCTCTGCATCGCCGCTCATCGGGTCGATGGAGAACGCGACCCCGGCAGCGCGTGCATCGACGAGCTCCTGGATCACCACCGCCATCGGCTGAGGAGCACCGAGTGCGGAACCGCCTGCATACGCGAGCGCATGTCGTCCGAACGCCGAGGCCCACACACGACGCACCGCATCCCACAGCGCGGCGTCATCGTCGGCGGTGGCCACCACACCCAACACCGTCTCGAACTGGCCGGCGAACGATGCGGCAGCTCCGTCTTCGATGGTGGCTGACGACCGCACGGCGAGCGCGATGCCGTGCAGACGGACACGCGCGAGTTCCTTCTGCACCGCCTCGCGCAGTTCGCGCGGCACGTCCATCGCGAGCACCTGCTGCCGCCGTCGCTCGGTGGCGTCGGCATGGGCGGGCAGCGGGCCATGCAGGACCAGCCGCTGATGCACCTCGGCGGGAATCGCGAACCACCGCGGTACCTGATGAGGGAGCCCAGCCGCCTGCACGCGAAGCAGGTTCGATGCTTTGCCGCCGAGCGTGGTGCCGTCGAGTGCGCGAGCGCGCGGCGTGTCGCGGTGGACAGCACTCATCGCCCGGCCTCGCGCATTGCCCACGGCAGCGCCAGCAACACGTATGCGAACAGGTTCCAGACACCGCTCACCCGCTCGATCCGTTTCCCACTGCCCGGACGCCCCGCGAGCAGCGCGCGAGCCGGCAGTGCGAGCAGTAGTGCCGCCAGCATGCCGACCGCGAAACTCGTCACGGCTGAGAGCCCCGCGACCGTCATCGCCCACGCGGTCAGCATCGCCGCTGCGAACAAGGCGAGCGTCCATAGCGCCGTGGCGTTCCCGCGCCCCCACACGGCGGAGTAGGTCTCCACGCCGGGCCGTTCCGCCGCGGGATCACGCAGCTTCCGGCCGATCTCGAGCACGAGCCCGTTCGCGTACGTGGCTGCGAGGAAGACGGCGAGCATCCGTGGCGCTGCGCCGCTCTCGACGAGCCAATCCACTGCGGACGCGTACCCAAGAATGAGCGGCATCACCACCATATGGCTGAGCAGATACAGTCCGTGCCGCGCCCGCAGCCACTCGGCGACGAAGAACTCCTTGGTCATCAGCGCGGCCCACGTCGCGACGACGAGCAGCGGAAGCAGCAGTGCAGGTGCGACCCACGCATTCAATGCGACGACGACGAGCGCGAGCACCCCGCCGACCACCCGCAGCTCGGCGAGCGAGACGAGACCACGCGGCACCGGGAGCTCAGGACGCGCGACCCGATCGAGTGCGGCGTCCTTGTGTTCATCCGCGACGCGCAGGAGAAAGAACATCACCAGCATCGTCAGCGCACCGGTGCCCCAGTGCGCGCCCGTTACAAACCCTTCCGCACCGCGAGCGGCGCGTGACCAGGCCATCCCAGCGGTGGCCGCGATCGCGATGAGAGGGATATACGCAGCGAGCGGAAAGCGCTCGCGCTGATATACCGCGAGCCGATGCAACAGCGACGCGCGAGGACGCGCATCGGCCTTGGTGGTCATTTGCCGGACTTGCTGCGTCCGTACACCGCGTGGGCCCGCGCGAAGTCGCCAGCGCAGAGTGCACCGACGATGGAGAGTTCGCCCGCCAGCGCCACCGCCGCGCAGCTCTCCGCCAAGCGCGACGCCCGGTCCGCGCCGATGCAGTCGAGGATGCGCAGGCACTCCGCCGCGGTGGGGAGGCGCGTGCCGCCACCCACCGTGCCGACGATGAGGTTGGGCAGACTCACCGCGGCGTAGAGCGAACCGTCGTCCTCGACCTCCATGCGCGTGATGCCAACGCTCGCCTCGCTCACGCAGGCGACGTCCTGTCCCGTGGCAAGGAAGAGCGCGGCGATACCGTTGGAGATGTGCCCGCTCACGCCGATCGATCCGCTCTGCACGCCGCCGATGAAGCTCATCCGCCAGTACTGCGCCATGCGCGCCGGCGTAGTGTGCAGTCGTTTCTCGACGAGTGCGGCGGGTAGCCGTACTTCGGCGGTGGCATTGCGACCGCGGGTGGAGATGAAGCTCAGCGCCGTCGCCTTCTTGTCGCCCGACATGTTCGCTTCGAGGAACCACGTGACCGGGGTGACCGGCGTGCGTTCGAGCAGATCGGCGCAAACGGCAGCCGTGCAGAACGTGACCATGTTCTGCCCGGCGGCATCACCGGTGTAGAACGCGAAGATCAGGTAGACGTGATTGGCTTCGATGTGCGCCTGCATATCCACCAACTGGCCATGTTTGGTCGCAGTCGCTGCCACCTCGCGGAAGCGCTCGAACTGTTCCACGCACCACGCCGCGAACAGTGCGGCCTCGGCGATCGACGCGAACACGAAGCCCGGCGCGCGCTGCACCTGCTCCGTCGTGACGAGCGTCGCCACACCACCCGACTCGGTGATCAGTCGCGCTCCTCGGTCGAAGCTCGCGACGAGTGCACCCTCGGAGGTCGCGAGCGGCACGTAGTAGTCGCCCGACGCGTGCAATCCGTTGATGCGCAGCGGTCCGATCACGCCGGTCGGGATCTGCGTCATCCCGATGTAGTTCTCGATGTTGCCCTTAAGCGTGGCCGGATCGACGGCCGCCGCGCGTGCATCGAGGGCGGGAAGCTCACCGGCGCGTGCCTCGAGGAACTCGATCCGGCTCGCGCGTGCCTCGGCGCTCCACTGCGAGGCGCCGGGTACGCGCGGCGGCGCCGGGTGCTGCTCCGGGTCACGCGGCGCGAGGCGATCCTTGAGGACGTCGAGCGAGAGCCCGCGGCTCAAACGCAGGGCGAGCTCGCGGGCGCGATCGTAGGAGATGGGCATGTGTCGGAAAGTTGGTGGTCCCGCGCCGACGTCGCTACTAGAACCCCTGCTGCACCCGCACCATCAGCGCGTGTTCCCGCACCCGGCGCAACCGATCCGTCGCCGTGACGTCGTAGGCGACCGACATGCGCGTGAGCGTGCCCGGGATCCACCCCAGCGCCAGTCCGGCGCTGGTGGCGCGTCGTTGGGACCGTGCACTGAGCAGCGTACCCGCGCCGTCGCCCCAAGTGCCGAGTGCGCCGGCGCGCAGGCCGAACTCGATCGCCCCGCGCGGTGAGTCAGGCTGGATCTCCTGCGACGGAAGCTGCCGGCCGTTCCACACACGATTGCTGCGCACGACGTATCCCATGGTCATTACGGTACCGTCCACGCCGTTCAAGGCACCGCGTTGCGAGAGCAGCGCGCCTTCGAGTGCGAGCATAGACCGACCCGACCCGACCACAGCCCCCGCCGACGCGCGGCGACGTGTGCCGGCCGACGTGACCGTGCCCACGACGCTGCCATCGTTCCGGAAGGCCGCGATGGGCTGTTGCCCCACGGTGAGAATGCGCGCCATCGCCGGTGATTCGAGTGAGCCGCGCTCGCGACCTTCGAGCCATGAGACCTGTGCGTCGATGTACCGTGCCTCGCGCCGCCACGCCCACGCCGTCCGAAGCAGCAGGTCGTGCCCGGATCCGATCGTCGCCTCGACGTCACCGTCGGTGTCGATGGCTGCGGCGTCCGTGCCGATCGGCGTGCAGAACCCGCCGGTGGTCACGGTCCACGCGCCGCGGTTCCAGCGCAGTTGCGCGCCCAACGATCGACTCGGCACGAGTGAGTTGATCAGCGAACGTTCCGGGAAGAGCAACGTGCTCGAGGACTGCATGCGCTCGACGCCGTAGTTAGGGCGGAACCGCCCCGCGCGCAGCGTCAGGCCGCCACGTTCGAGTCCCGCGTAGGCGTCCTGCACGAGCACGCGGCCTTGCCCGAAGTCAGGCTGGAGCCGCAGATGCCACCCCGTGGGCAGCTCCGCGTCGACGATGAAGCGCGCGCGGCGGAGGAGGATGCCGTCGGGAAGACGCTGTGTCGCGCCCGAGAGCCATCGACCATCGACCTGGATGTATCCGCTGAGCGTGACGGCGACGTCGTTGCGCGTGGAGAGCGTGAGGACGGACGCTTCGCCGCGCAGTGGCGGTTCGTCCTGCGCGTAGAGCGGAACGCCGGAGGGGGCTCCGAGCGAGACACCGAGCAGCGCGAGGGCGAGGGAAGCGTGGCGTGATGCGTTCATGCTCGAATGCTAGCAAGCGTGCACCTCGCGCGGGCAGGGCACCGCGAGCGCGAATACGCTATCGTGCGAGGAACTTTCGTACGTCGCGGAGCGTTTCGGCCGGGCCTTCTTCATGGGGCACATGACCGAGTTGCGGGTAGCGGACGAGTGTACTCCCCTTGACCGCGCGCAACCACCGCGCGCTGTGGTCGGGCGGGATGAGCCGATCCTTGTCGCCCCAGAGGATGAGCGTGGGCGCGGTGATCGCCGAGAAGAACGCCGTGTCGGCACCGTTCGACTCCTGTGCGAAACGGATCGGCAGTGCCGCACGATTGCCCTCGCGCAGCGTGAGTTCGAAGTATCGATCGACCAAGGCGTCCGTGACGCGCGTGGGATCGCCGTAGACGTTCTCGACACTCGAGCGCACGATGTGTCGCGGCAGGACATGCTTGAGCAGTGGTGCCGCGACGGGATCGCGCGCCAGTTTGAACCCGATGGGGATCGACACATAGTCGATCGGGAATCCTGCGGGGTCCACGAGCCCAAGCGCCGCGACGCGATCCGGCGCGAGGCTGCTCACCCGCGCCGCGATCTCCCCGCCAAGGGAGTTGCCGGCGAGGATCGCGCGCGGGATGCGCAGCGTATCGAGCACGGCGACGACCAGCTTGGCGTACGTGATGATGCGATAGTCATCGTCGGGCGCGGGTCCGGTGAGACCGAAACCCGGCAGGTCGAAGCGCACGACGCGTCGCGTGGGGATGAGTGAGTCGACCCAACCGTCCCAAGTGTGCAGGCTGGCGGACGTGCCGTGGAGCAGAACGATGGGCGGCAGCGAGTAGCGCGGGCCTTCGTCGCGGAGGTGGAGCGTGTGGTCGCCGACGCGGATGAAGGTGGACGGCGGTGGGGCCCAGCGTGCGGAGAGCTCGGCGACGCTGCGGTCGGGGGCCCAGATGAGCGCCAGCGCGGCGGCCCCTGCCGCCACGACGATGACCAGGCCGGCGAAAGCGATCTGACGAAATCGGTGGGTCATGCGCTCGAGGTACGCTCCGTCCGTGCTAGGGCTTCGAGAAGATACTGCGTCCACGCCACCCCTACCGTCGCTTCTGTTCCGACACGAGTCCCACCACTGCCACACCGCTCTCACGAGCCACATCGAGTGCATCACGTACATGGCGGTACTCGAGCTCCTTGTGCGCCCGGACGTACAGGACCCGATCGGTCGCACCCGGCGGGAAGGACCGACGCAGCACCTCCGCGAGTTCCGACTCCGCGACCCGCACGCGATCGACATACATCACGCCGTTCACGTCGAGGGCCAGCGTGTGATCCTCCGGCGCCTCCGGGTGATCGCGCAGCTGCTCCGCCTCCGGCGGGGTCGCGACGACGCCGTTGGTCAGCGCCGGTGTGACGATCATGAAGATGCAGAGCAGCACCAACATCACGTCGATCATCGGCGTGACGTTGGGGACCGGTGCGACGCGCGGTGTCTGGTCACGGTGCACGATAACCTCGCAAGGGTGAGAGTTGCGAGGAAGAGTGGCACCCGCGACTAAGGGTGGTGTTGTGGCGGGATTGCGGGACGATGACGTCGCGATGAGAGCTTCATGACCGGGGCCGCTTCATCGCGTCGATCCGCTCCTGCACCCAATCCGGCACGGTGAGATCGTCCGCAATCGCACCGATCTCCTCCTCCTGCACCCACCCATCCGTCGATGCGATTGCATCCTCGGCGAGCGCGAGACGCTCCATCTCCTCCGTGACTGCCATCTCCAGTGCGAGACGAAGCTCGGGCGCGAGGGAGAGCACCGGGCGACCGTCCGCCGAATCCGCGAGCTTCTCCCACGGACGCATCTTCTCCGGGGCGGGTGATGTCACCGCCGCGATCGGCGAGTCGTGCGACTCGGATCGCTTCCTGCGCAACTTCCGCGCGGCCTGACGACGTCGCGATCGACGCGACAGTCCGAACGAGGCCGCGCCTCGCTCCGCGCGATCCACCCGCTCGACCGCGCCGGCGATGGACGCGTCGAGGCAATCCACACCGTTCACCTGCGGGAGGAACTCGGCGAGGAATCGTGCGGCGGCGTGACCGGTGAGCCTCGACTCGCCACGGCCATCCGGAACCAACAGGACCGGTGGCGAATCGCGTTTCGGCGGTGCGAACCGGATCGCGTGGAGCTGCCATCCCCACACCAGCGCGGGACGCACGCGGGCGCGTCGCACACGCACCCACGGACGCGGGGGCTTCGCCCACAGCTGCCGGAACCAGATGACGCCGAATGCCAACACCGTGAAGCCGACGACGCCAGACCCTGCCTCGACGCCGACGAGCCAGCCGAGCGCCAGGATGAGCAGCGCCGACGCCGTCGCGATCCACCACAGGATGTACCGGCGGTGTGTGAGGCGACGCCCGTAGCGCCAGTTGGCGATGTCGGTGCGTGACACACCGGTCGCGATCAACAGGGTCAACCCACCTGCCGTGCGCGCGATACCAAGGCCGGTTGCATCGACGCGACTCTCCGCGGTGGCGGCCAGCCGCTTGCAGTCCTCGATCGCCTCCCAACGGGTATCGAGCGGCGCGAGGTTCCACTGCTCGCATCGGGGACAGATCACCCAGAGCCGGCCGCGGTTCGCATCGAAGGCGATCCGTCGTCCGACTGGGAGGTGAGGTAGCTCGGAGTTGCTACCGAACGAGCGGTCGCAGCGATGGCAGTGGGAGTACATGGACGCGTCAACTTGCACGGCCGATTGCGCCCACGCCACCGAGGCGCGACTTTCGATGTTCACGTCCCCACGGAGCCCGCGCATGTCCGCCCTCGCCCCGAGCCGCACGCAGCACCGTGCACTCGCGACCCCCCTCGCCCTCGCCGCCGCCTTCGTCCTCGGCCTCACGGCGACACCGCTCGCTGCACAAACGCCGACGCCGGCGGCCGCCGCGGCCAAGCGTGCCCTGACGATGGAAGACCTGCTCTCGTGGAAGAGCATCCGCTTCCCCACCCTCTCCAACGACGGCCGCTACCTCGCCTACGTCCTCGCCCCCAACGAAGGCGACGCGGAGTTCGTGGTGCGGAGCACTGCCGCCAACGCGACCGAGACCCGCATCCCGGTCGGCGAAGCACCGAGCGGCTTCGGGAGCACCGCTGTCGCGATCTCGGGGAACAACAGATGGGTCGCCTACACGGTCTATCCCTCCGCCGAGGACGCGAAAAAGGCGCGCAAAGACCGTCGCACGCTACCGACGAAGCTCGGCGTGATCGAACTGACCACCGGCACGAAGCGCGAGTTCGAACGGGTGCGCAGCTTCCGATTCGCCGGTGACCGCTCCAACGTCATCGCGCTGCAACTCATGCCTCCGGACGCGCCGGCGGGCGGGACCGGCGGCGGTGCGGCCGCGAGCGGCTCGGTGATCATGCTCGTCGATCTCGCAGGCGGCGCGCCGGTCACACTCGCCGGCATCGGTGAGTACGCATTCGATGAATCGGGCGCGATGCTCGCCTACACCATCGATCAGCGTGATATGCTCGGCAACAGCGTACAACTCCGCGACATGACCAGCGGCGTGGTACGCGCACTGGACGGCGACAAGGCGATGTATCGCCGTCTCACATGGGCCGATAGCGGCGATGCGCTTACCGTGCTGCGCACACGCATCGACTCGGCCACCAAGGACACACTGAGCACCGTGCTCGGCTGGACCAAGGTCGCGACAAAGCCCACGATGGTGGCAGTCGACGAAAAGACCAGCGGCATCACCGGCGGCTTGGTCATCAGCGCGGACCGATCGCCCAAGTGGAACGACGCACAATCAGCCATCTACTTCGGACTGCGCGCACCGAGACCCGCGGTGCCGGCCTCGACTGCCGCTCCCGTGAGCGGCGGTGGCAACGCGCCCGCCCCCGGCGCAGGCGCGGGCGGTCAGATCGCGCCCGCACGGCAGGATGAAGAGACACCGTCGCTGATCCTGTGGCACTGGAAGGACCCGCGCCTGCAGAGCCAGCAGCAGGTGCAGGAGAATGCGGACAAGAGCTTCAACTACCTGTCGGTGTACCACGCAGCGGCGAGCAAGGTGGTGAAACTCACCGACGACGACGTACGCACGGTCGCGGTCGGCACCAGTGACAAATGGGCGCTCGGCGCGGATCTCACGCCGTACGAGCGCCAGGCCAGCGTCGACGGCCGTGCGCTGCGCGATCTGTACGCGATCGACGCGACGACGGGCGCGCGGCACATGATCGCGAAGGGCATCCAGAATCCAGGAGGGGCGTTCCAACAGCTGCTCTCACCCGACGGCGCGCGCGCGGCCTGGTACGATGACGGCCACTGGAACATCTATGAGTTCGCCACCCGCACCTCGAAGCGCATCACTGACGGCGTGGCCGCGACGTTCTGGGACGATGAGGACGACCACAACGTGGTGAAACCTCCCGCCGCGCCGCCGTTCGGCTGGTCGCGCGACTCGCGCTACGTGATCCTGCGCGACAACTGGGACCTGTGGCGCTTCCCCGTCGCCGGCGGCGCCGCACTCAACATCACGGGCAACGGCAAGGCGACGGGCGTGCGGTACCAAGGCCGCGTCGCAGCGCCGTTCCGTGAGAAGGGCATCGACCTGAGCAAACCGATGTACGTCGAGACCTACGGTGAACGCACCAAGAAGGAAGGACTCGTCACGATCGACGCGATGAAGGGCGGCACCCGCACGCTCGCGTGGGAAGACAACAAGGTGGACTACCGCAAGGCGCGTGACACGGATGTGTGGGCGTTCACGCGGCAGACTTTCGTCATGTTCCCCGACTGGTACATCGCCGACGCCGGTCTCACGAACACGCGTCGCGTGACTGATGCTAATCCGCAGCAAAAGGACGTGGCGTGGAGCGCCGGCGCGCGACTCATCGACTACACCTGCGACAACAACGGCGACAAGCTGCAGGGCGCGCTGTTCCTTCCGGCGGGTTACGAGGAAGGCAAGAAGTACCCGACGCTCACCTACATCTATGAGAAGCTCTCGCAGGGCTTCCATGCGTACGCGCAGCCCAACGCGACGCGGTACGCCAACCCGAGCGTGTACACGTCGAAGGGCTACGCGTACTTCATGCCCGACATCACGTACAAGCTCGATGATCCAGGCCGTTCGGCGGTGTGGTGCGTGGTCCCCGCGGTGAAGGCCGCCATCGCCTCAGGCATCGTGGATTCGGCGAACGTCGCGCTGCAGGGCCACAGCTGGGGCGGCTACCAGACCAGCTTCATCACCACCCAGACGAACATCTTCAAGACGGCCATCGCCGGCGCACCGCTCACCGACATGGTGTCGATGTTCAGCTCCGTGTATTGGAACTCGGGCTCGGCCAACCAGCCGATCTTCATCTCCAGTCAGGGGCGCTTCCGCTCGAGCTACGCCAAGGATCCGGACGCCTACCTGCGCAACTCACCCAACCGTTTCGCGAACGATCTGAAGATCCCGTTCATGATCCTGCACAACGATCGTGACGGCGCGGTGGACTTCAATCAGGGCATCACGTACTACAACACGCTGCGCGAACTCGGGAAGGACGTCGTGCTGCTCGAGTACGTGGGCGAGAACCACGGCCTCGCGCGTCCGATCAACCAGAAGGATTACGCGATGCGCATGCAGGAGTGGTTCGATCACTTCCTGCAGGGCAAGCCGGCGCCGGAGTGGATGCAGGACGGCGTGCCGCGGCTCAAGATGGAAGAGCACCTGCGTTCGAGAAAACCGCTGTTGGATCCGAAGGCGAAGGTGCCGGAGAAGAAGATCGCGATGTAGATGGAAGATGGGAGATGTGAGGAGGCCGCCCGTACGGGCGGCCTTTCTCACATCCGGCCCTCGCTGCAGCACGCAGCGGTCGACATGACTTCCTTCACCTCGTAGTAGATCTCGTCATCGGCGATCATCTCGCGGTAGTCGAGCGCGATCGACATCGGGAAGCCCATCTGCGCGTCATACTGGACGCGGAGTTCGTGCGCGCGCTGGTCGATGGCGGACTCGATGACATCGAACAGGCCATCGATGGTCGGGATGTTTGCACGCTCAGCCGGCGCCAGCTCTACTCCGGTGGCGATGACACGTGCGCTGATCACGACGCCGTTTCGCACCGTCACGCGGACGTTCGTGAGCGCCGGGCAGAAACACGAACGCGTGTAGTTGAACTGATATTCGGCCGGTTCGCTGTCTGCCCAGCGCTCGCGCGCGGCTGAGAGTTCCAGGATCTCCGGGGCCGTGCCCAGCACGGAATCGCCATCGCAGGCGGCGGTCACGAGGACCATCGCAGAGAGCAATCGCAGGATGTGTCTCATGACCTGTCGTACCTTCTGATGACCTACTCCGTCACAGGTGACCACCGCTTGGCCAGCAGGAACGCGACGATCCACCCACAGCCTGCCGCCAGTACCACATCACTGACGAAGTGCGCACGCGCCATCACGCGCGACACACCACAGCCTGCCGCGAGCACATAGCCCACCCAGCGCGCCCTCGGATACAGTCGCGCCAACATCGCCGCTCCCGCGAACGCCACCAGCGTGTGCGAACTCGGCATGGCAAGGCCCGAGGTGCTGAACATCCGATCGGCGAAATCGCGGAAGCCGTAGAGTCCCTCATGTACCGCCGGGCGCTCACGGCGGATCACGAGCTTGAGGATCTCCGCCGCGAGCCCACCAAGTGCTGCCGAGCCGATGAGAAGCCACGCGCGGCGCCTGGCGAGCGGACGCTGCGCGAGGTCACGGCCTTCCTGCAATGCGATCGCAACCGCCAGCGCGACCCACGTGCCGAGGAATCCCATGACGCGCAACAGCCGACCCCAATCGCGCTCGTAGACCTTGGGGTCGTGCCACGCGTGATACGCCCACTGGTCGGCGAACAACGCCAACGCCGTCAGCGCCAGCGTGAGACCCAACGCACGCCACGCGAGTGCGGGGCGATACATCTCCTGCGAAGCAGTCGAGGACGTCATCGCCACAATCTGTGCAATCCGTCGAGGATGCGCTCGGTCATCCCCCACACGGTGAAGTCCTCGTGCACGTACGCCTGCACGCGCATCCGCAGCTCGCGCACGGTCACGGACGTCTCCACGCGCGCTTCCGGCACGAACAGCGCGCCGAGTGCGACCCAGCGCGCCTCGGCGACCTCCTCGCTGAACACGAGGGGCGGGAGTTCCGCAGCCACCATGTACACGAAGGGCCGCACGATGATCGGCGGGAGGACCGGTGTGCGCGGGCGCAGTTCATCGAGCATGCCGAGCCGACGTCCGTGCAATCGCAAGTCGAGGCCCACCTCCTCCATCGTCTCGCGGATCGCCGTGGTCTCCAACGAATCATCAGCGGCGTCGAAGCGCCCGCCAGGCAAGCCGATCTGTCCGCTCCACGGATCACCCGCGCGCACAGCTCGGCGGATCAGAAGCAGATCGCAATCGTCATCGCCCCGCGGACGCAAGACGAGCGCGACCGCCGCTTCCTTGAAGGGCTCGTCGCGCTCGGCGAGCGTCGGTGTATGGGTACTGAGCGCCTCGGCAAGTCGCGCGAGGCGCTCCGCGTGTGCCGACGACGCGGGGTCGCTCAACTCACCCTTCGACCGCGCCGTTGATGCCCATCCACGCGCCCCAGCCACCGGCCATCGAGGCAACGTGCTGGTAGCCCATCTGCTGCAGCGTGTCCGCGGCGAGTGCGGAGCGGTTCCCGCCCGCGCAATAGATCACGAGGTTCGCGTCGCGCGGGATGACGGCTTCGATCTTGGTCTCCATCGTGCCGCGCGGGATGACGATCGCACCCGGTATGCGCCCGAGATTGGTCTCGTTGGGCTCGCGTACATCGAGGAGCACGGGTGCATTTGGCGTGCCGAGCGTCTTGGCGACGTCGGTGGCGGAGACTTCGCGGATGCGGGTCTTGGCTTCGGCGATGAGGTCGGCGCCGGACTTGTTGGCCATGGGAGTCTGTCGGGGTTGGAGACCCTTGAAGCTATCGCCCCGACTGGGTCCTGTCAGCGTGTGCCCCCGCGGCGCCTGCTCAGCGGCTGGCAGTGCCCTCAGCCCGAAGGGCGGCCGCCACGCGGAACCGCAGCGAGGCGAACTCATCCGGGGCATGCGACTTCCGGACGGCCTCGAGGAAGGCGGCCGCGAAGTCGTAGTGCGAGCGACAGCCCTGGCAGGCTTCAAGGTGCGCGACGATGCGGGCACGTTCGCTCTCCGGCAGCGCGCCGTCGAGGTGCGGCCACAACTGACGCACGACCTCATCGCAGCCGAGTGGGGCGAGCACAGTAAGGGTCATGAGCGAGGTCCTGAGGGATTCGCGACGGCGAAGCCGCGATCGATGGCGTGAGTGAGCAACATCTCCTGCAGCTGCCGGCGCGCGCGATACAGCCGCGAGCGCACGGTGCCGAGCGGAATCATGAGGAGTTCGGCGATCTCCTCGTACGAGAAGCCTTCGACGTCGTACAGCGTCACCACATCGCGGAACATGGGCTCCAGCCGCTCGAGACTCGCGCGGATGGCGGGTCCCAGTTCCAACCGGTCGAACAGATCGTTCAGCCCCACCGCGCGCGCATCACGATGCACCTGCACCGCACCAAGGATCTCGAGCGTCTCATCCTCGGACGCGATGACGACCTCGGATCGTGCCTTGTTGGCGAGGAAGGCGTTGCGACAGATCGTCGCGAGCCAGCGCTTGCAATCCGAACCGGGCACGAACGTGTTCCAGTGCCGTAGCGCGCGCAGGAAGGTCTCCTGCACGAGATCGTCGGCGTCGGCCGCGTCCCGCGTGAGCGCACGCGCGACGCGGGCGACCGCGTCGAGGTGCGGCAGGGCGACGGTATTGAAGTCCGGTACGGCGTCGGGCATGGTGGAAGTTGGCGACCGGGTCACTGGGGGCACTAGTGACGAGGGCCCGCCCGAGTTCCCGGGAACTCGCCGGGGGGCTCGTCGCTACCGGGTGGAGTCGTGCCGCCCGGGGTGGGTGGCCGCCCCTTCAATCACCAGGACCATGACGACTTCTTCGCTCCGCGGCGTCACCGCGCTCGCCACCTTCGCTGTGCTCGCACTGAGCGCCCCCCTCGCGACCGCCCGCGCCCAGGAAGCCGGCATCGCGGTCGGCACGATGGCACCGGCCGCGATGGTCGAGTCGCTGGACGGCAAGCCGATGGACCTCGGCGACATCTATGGTAAGGGCACGCCCGTGGTGCTGGAGTTCTGGGCGACCTGGTGCCCGCTCTGCCGCAAGCTCGAACCGTCGATGGCCGCCGCGCGCAGCAAGTACGACGGCAAGGTGAAGTTCGTGGGCGTGGGTGTATCGGCCAACCAGTCGCCGGAGCGACAGAAGTTGCACATCGAGGCGAACAAGATGGGCGGCATGTACGTCTTCGATCGCAGCGACGCGGCGACCAAGGCGTTCCAGGTGCCGCACACGAGCTATGTGGTGGTGCTCGATGGGACCGGCAAGGTGGTCTACACCGGCGTCGGCGAGTCGCAGGATATCGACGCGGCGGTGAAGAAAGTACTCGGCGTGATGTGACGCTTGACGGCGGGGGCGCTCTCGGCGCCCCCGACTCACGCCACTTGGAGCGGCTCCAGTTTGTCGAGCGAGCGTCCGACCGCGAGGATGAGCAACCACGCCTCAGTCCCGAGTCCGATTGACGTGGCGAGTCCACCCGCCACGATGGCGAGCGTGAGCGACTGGGTGAGCGCGTACAGCGCGCCACCGACCGAGAGACCGATGATGGAGGGCAGGATGAGCAGCAGCACCAGAGCCAGCAGCGTACCGACGCTGGTGAGGATCCCCTGCCCCATCATCTCGAATCCCCCAGCGGTCTTCTCACCGAGTCGCACCCAACCGGGGAACATCACCGCGAGCCCGTTGTGCAGCGCGAAGTTGATCGCATTGAGCGAGAACAACAGCGGCAGCAAGGTGACGATGGTGGCCACCCGCATCGGGTCAGTGAACTGGGCGATCGAGTTCCCGCGGAGCATCCACACCGCGACGCCGAGCAGGATGAACTGCGGCACCGTGAGCGCGAGGGTCCCCGTCAACACCTCGGCGGCGACGAGTTCGTTGCCTGGGATCGGGAGCGTGCGCAACAGTGGGAGCCGCTGCAGGTCGGCGCGCAGATCGTTGCGCATCGTTCCGGGCCCGAAGAACAACAGCAGACTCCCGAGCGCGGCCGCGACGGCGCCGATGATGGTGCTGATGGACCCACCGTCTCCGAAGACGATCGCTCCGAACACGACGATGGCTGGCGCGAGCAGTAGGCTCCGGATCTGGTTGGTGCGCATCACCCAGACCGCGTTCTTCCAGAGGATCGCCATGCCCGGCCATCCGATGGGTGCCAGTGGGATCGTCCGGCCGACGTCCTTCTGCTTGGCCTTGGCGACGCCGTGCATGCGCGCGCGCACCTCAGCGAGATCGTTGGCCTGCTTCTCCGAGACCTCCGCCGCCGCCTCTTCGAACGCCGTCTCGGTGGCGAGTACCCACCACACGTGCAGCACGAGGATGAGCAGCGCCGGGACCATCGCCAGCGCCCATTCGCCGAGCCCGCTGGCGACGAGCGGCTCGAAGATCAGCCGCACCGGGAGCAGCGCGATCCCGGCGGGCGGCAGTTCGAGCGTGCTGAGTACCTGCGTGCCCAACGCGCGCAACCCGTCGGCCTCGGTGAGCAGAGTCCAATCGCGTCGCACGCTGTGCGCGATGGTCGCCACGACCGCGAGGAGGACGCCGAGCGCCGGCGTGAACTTGAGCAGGTTCCGCGACCTGCGTTCGAGGACGCCGGCGCGCGAGAGTGCCACGCCGAGCCGATGCATGCTGAGCGTAGTGAACACGAGCCACACGCTGATCGCCCGCGCGAACGCAGGGAGATCGGACGTGCTCTTCCGGAGGATCAGCATCCAGATGATCGTCGAGAACAGCGCCGCGAACTGCGAGTGCAGGATGCGATAGAGCACCAGCGTCCGACGCGAGATCGGTGCCGGGAACAACATCGCGACTTCGGGTCGCGTGAACGCGAGGGCACTGCGATCCGACCCCAACAGCCACGTGAGCGCGATCGTGACGACGAAGATCACCGGCAGCACGATCATGAGGAGGTCGTCCGAGATCGGCGCACGACCGTCGGTCTGCGTGGGACTGAAGAACAGGAACCAGAAGTAGGCCAACCCGAGCACGAACGCGACCGCATACTTCGGCTGTTTGAGCCGCTTGGCCTGACGCACGACGCGGTTGCGCGTCTGCGTCCAGATCAGATACCAGAGCGCGCCCATCACGGGGCGGATTCACCCTCACCGGTGAGCGCGAGGAACACATCCTCGAGCGACCGGCCGACGAGCTCGGGATGCGACTCCACGATCTGCGCGAGCGATCCGTACGCGACGCACCGGCCGCGGCGGATGACGAAGATCTTGGTGCAGAGTTCCTCAACGAGTGTGAGCAGGTGCGAGCTGAGCACCACCGCCGTGCCCGCGCGCGCACGCGCCGCGATCGTCGCGCGCATCCGGCGCATGCCGCCCGGATCGAGACCCGTGAGCGGTTCGTCGAGCACCAGGGTCTTGGGTTCGTGCAGCAGCCCGCAGGCGATCGCCAGCTTCTGCTTCATGCCGCGCGAGAGCTCATCGGGCAGGCTGCGCCGCTTGTCGGCGAGTTCGAGTTCCTCGAGCACCGGCCCGATGCGCTGCTCCACATCGGCCACGCCGTAGACCCGCGCGATGAAGCGCAGGTGCTCCTCGACCGTGAGATAGTCGAACAGGTGCGGTTCGTCAGGGATGAACGCGAGCGTCCGCTTGGCGTCGACCGGCGACTGCTGCAGATCGTACCCACCGAGCAGCACCGCACCGGTGCTCGGCGCGATGATGCCGGCGAGACAGCGTAGCGTGGTGGTCTTCCCCGCCCCGTTCGGTCCCACGAGACCGAGCACCTCGCCCGGGGCGACGTCGAAGGAGATGCCGTCGACCGCCGTAAAGTCTCCGTAGCGCTTGGTCAGGGACTGGACCGAAATCATTGGGCGGATGGCGGAGTGGAAGGGGACGAATCGCCGATAAAGGTAGTGCGGGGGACCTGCCGCGCGACATCTTTATGAACGATGTCACTCACGGCAAAGGTCCTGATCGCGTTGGTCGCGGGAGTCGCGCTCGGACTCGCCTTGGGCGGGAACGAGAGCGCGCTCGCGACCACCGCGCTATCGGTGCTGCAGCCCGTAGGGACGTTGTTCGTGAACGCCATCCGCATGACGGTGATACCGCTGGTGATGTCGAGCTTGGTCGCCGGCGTCACCGCAGCCCCCGATGCGCGCGCCGTCGGACGCCTCGGTGCGCGCGCGATGGTGCTGTTCGTGATCGTGTTGACGATGGCCTCGGCGCTCGGGGTGTTGGCGGGCGGGCCGCTACTGGGGTCGCTCACACTGGACCCCGCGGCGGTCGACGCGTTGCGCGCGAGTGCGGCCGGCGCGGGTGCCGCGGCGGGCGAGCAGGCCAAGTCCGTGCCGACCATCGGACAGTGGCTGGTTGCGCTGGTCCCGTCGAATCCCATCCGAGCCGCCGTGGACGGCGCGATGTTGCCGTTGATCGTCTTCTCGATCACCTTCGGCCTCGCCTTGCTGCGCGTCGCCGCTGCGCGACGGGCCGCCGTGGTGCGGGTGGTCGAGGGCGTGATGGATGCGTCGCTCGTCCTCGTGCGGGCGATCCTCGACTGGGCGCCGCTGGGCGTGTTCGCGTTGGCGGTGCCGCTCGCCGCCACGATGGGGCTCGATGCCTTGCGCGCGATCGGCGGCTATATCGTGATCGTCTGCGGCCTCTGCGTCGTGTTCGTCGCAGTGGTGCTGTATCCGGCGGCGGTGGTGCTCGGCCGCGTGCCGCTGGCGCGCTTTGCGCGCGCCGCCTTGCCGGCACAGTCGATCGCGTTCAGTTCGCGTTCGTCGCTCGCTGCGCTGCCGGCACTGCTCGAGAGCGTGCGCGAGACCCTGCGCTTGCCACCGACCATCGGCAGCGTGCTGATCCCGCTCTCGGCGACGTTGTTCCGTACGGGCGCGGGGATCGGGCAGACGGTGGGCGTCCTGTTCGTCGCGCGCTTGTACGGCGTCGACCTCGACGCGTCGCAACTCCTCGGCATCACGGTGACCTCGGTCGTCACGTCGTTCTCGGTGCCCGGGATCCCGGGCGGGTCCATCATCGTGATGGTGCCGGTGCTGCTCGGCGCCGGGATCCCGGTGGAAGGACTCGGCGTGTTACTCGGTGCAGACACGATCCCGGACATGTTCCGCACGACGACGAACGTGACGGGCACGCTCGCGGCGAGTGTGATCCTCGCACGTGGCGAGGACGCGATCGCCGACCCCACCGCGTGATCGCATCGCATCCTCTGGCGTTCACACTCGCCGTGCTGGCGGTGCTGCCGATCCTCGTGGTCGTCTGGCGCTTTCGACGTACCGTCTCGCTCGACGCGTACGCGCCGCGCACCGGCGGTGACGCGCCGCTGGTGTCCGTGATCATCCCGGCACGCAATGAAGCGCACAACATCGAACGTTGTGTCCGCAGCGTGCTCAGCGGCGCGTATGGGTCGCTCGAGGTGATCGTCGTTGACGATCACTCCACCGACGGCACGGGCGCGATCGTGCGCGGCATCGCTTCGGAGCCAGCGAGTGTCGGACGCGTGCGTGTGATCGACGCGCCGCCGCTGCCCGGCGGATGGTTCGGCAAACAGTGGGCGTGTCACAGCGGCGCGGCCGCCGCGCGCGGATCGTTGTTCTGCTTCACCGATGCCGACACCGCTCACGGCCCGCAACTCCTCGCGCGCAGCGTCACGGCGCTCGAGCAGCGCGGGGCTTCGCTCTTCACCATCGCCGGCCGACAGGAGATGGTGTCGTTCTGGGAGAAGGTCGTCCAACCGGTGGTGTTCAGCATCCTGCTCTCGCGCTACGGCGGCCTCGAGACGATGAGCGAGTCCACCGATCCCATCGACAAGATCGCCAATGGCCAGTTCATCCTTGTGCGACGCGATCACTACGAGCAGCTCGGCGGACACGAGAGCGTCCGCGGCCACGTCGCCGAGGATCTGCGATTGGCCCAGCGATTCACCGAGGCGGGACTGGGGGCGCACATGGTGCTCGCCCGTGAACACATGAGCACCCGGATGTACACGTCGCTCGGCGAGATCCGCCGCGGCTGGGGGAAGAACGTGTACGCCGCCGGTCGCGATACGCTGCGGCTGGGTCCGGTGGGGCGGCGCATCCTCCCTTGGGTGTTCCCGATCCCCGCACTGCTGCCCGTGGTACCGGTGGTCATCCTCGTCCTCGCGTTGTCCGGTGTGCTGGGCGACGGCGCGCTGCTGTTCGGCGCCGTGGTGACCGGCGTGAGCCTGGTCTACTGGATGGCCGTGTACGGCTTCTCGCAGTTGTCGCCGCTCTGGGCATTGACCTATCCCCTCGGCTGCCTCGTGTTCGCCGGTATCTGTGCGGAGGCGGCCATGCGCGGGATGCGCGTGGGATGGAAGGGACGGACCTACGACATGATAGATTGAGCGGATGCCCCGCCCCGCCATCCTGTTCGACCTCGACGGTACGCTGATCGACTCGATCGACCTGCTCGTCACTTCCATGGTCTACGCCTTCGAAGGGCGTGACGTCCAACCGCCGCTCGATGAGTGGATCGCCGGCATCGGCACGCCGCTCGATGCGATGCTGCGCACCTGGGCCCGCGATGACGAGGACGTGCTCGCGCTCCGTGCGAGGTACCGCGAGTACCAGTTCGCCAACCACGATGCGAAGACGCACGCGTATCCCGGCGCGGTCGACACGGTGCGCGCGCTGCACGCGGCAGGGTATCCGCTCGCCGTCGTCACCAGCAAGCTCGAATACGGCGCGCGACGCTCGCTCAAGTGGATCGGCGTGGACGACTGCTTCACCGCCGTCGTCGGCATCGATGCGACCACGAAGCACAAACCGGAGCCCGAACCGGTGTGGCACGCACTCACGCTGCTCGGCGACATCCCGCCCGCGGAGGCGCTGTTCATCGGCGACTCCACGCACGACATGCACGCTGGCAACGCGGCCGGCGTCGCGACGGCGGCGGCGCTCTGGGGGCCGTTCTCGCGCGCCCAGCTCGAGACCGCGCATCCGCGGTACTGGTTGAACGGATTCGACGACGTTCGCGCGCTCGTGGACCGGCTCGCAATGCGGTGATGTCGGTGCGCGGGACTGAGCGTGCGATGCTGCGCACGTGCTCACGCCTCGCGATGCCGCGCGCCTCCTCACCAGAGATGGTCCACTCGCCGAACTGAGTTCGGCACTCGGGTTCGCCGCGCCCGTGCGCCTGCCGCCACCGGAGCGACGCGCCCTGTTCCGCGAAGCCGGGCTGCCCGAGCCAGCTCGCGAGCCCGCGCGTGCCGATGGCCGGCGATTCACCGTGCAACTCGCGGCGGGCACCGGGGACTTGCGTGCACTCCTCGCGGACGGCGTGGAGGACGCGACCGTCGCGTTGGCACTCGCGCGAGCCGCTGTCCGATGTTTTCCGCGTTCGCGTTGGCTGCTGATCGTCCGGGCACCGTCCCGCGACACGGTGTTGTGCGTTCCCGCCGCTGACGCACGCGGCCCCCTGCCGTCGCTCCAGGTGAACCCACGACACCTCCGCGCCAGCGACGCCGAATCGTTCGCCGCGCTCGCCGCTGTCGCATCCGACGATGATGCCCTCACGCACGCGCGCTGGCGCGAGGCACTCGGTCGCGATGCACTCTCGCGCCGCTTCTATCGCGACCTCGAACGGGCCGTCGACGTGCTCGCGACCACGGCCACCGGCAGCGCCGGACGCGAGGACCGCCGCGTTCTGGCGCTGCTCGTCACCTCGCGCCTGCTCTTCCTCGCATTCCTCGAGTCGAAGGGTTGGCTCGACCGCGATCGGGCGTTCCTGCGCCACCACATGGAGCGACTCGCCGGCGGACGCGGCCTGCATGTCCGCATGCTCGAGCCGCTGTTCTTCGGCACGCTCAACACGCCGATCTCCAAGCGCGCCGCGGCGGCACGGGCGTTCGGGCGTGTTCCCTTCCTCAACGGCGGCCTCTTCGCACGCAGTCCGCTCGAGCGACGACACCGCGACCTGCGCTTCACCGACGATGCCATCGCGGAAGTGATCGGCGGACTGCTCGCGCACTATCGCCTCACCGCACGAGAGACAAGCGCGCTCGTCTCCGACGCCGCCGTCGACCCAGAGATGCTCGGCCGGGCGTTCGAATCCCTGATGGCGGCGCCCACGCGGCAATCGCGCGGTGCGTTCTACACACCGCATGCGCTCATCGTGCGCATCACGGAGTCGGCGTTGGCGGCGCACGCCGTCGATGCCGCGACAACGTGCGCCCTGCCGAGGGTGATCGATCCCGCCTGTGGCTCGGGCGCGTTCCTCGTGCACGCGCTCGAGTCCTTGGCCGCTCGCCTCCGTGCCGCCGGTGATCCCAGACCACTCGGCGCGATCCGACGCGAGGTGCTCACGCAGTGCATCTTCGGCGTGGACCTCGACCCCATCGCGGTGTGGCTCTGCCAACTGCGCCTCTGGCTTGCCGTCGTCGTGGAGGAGGAGTACGACGACCCCATGCGACTGCCGCCGCTGCCCAACCTCGACCGCAACGTGCGCGAGGGCGACGCCCTCGCCGGCGACGGGTTCGTCGGCGCGACGGAGGGAAGCAGCCACGCGCTGGCGACGATGCGGCTGCGCTACGCGCGCGCGAGCGGTCAACGCAAGCGCACGCTCGCACGAGCCCTCGACCGCGCTGAGCGCGCACGTGCCATCGCACACCTGCGCGCACAGCTCACGCGCTGTGCGGAGGCACGGCGTGAACTGCTGATCGCCGCGCGCTCGCCGGATCTCTTCCTGACACGGCGCGGTGCGGACACAGCACAGCGCGCGGCACTCGCCGCGCTCCGCGTGGAATCGCGTCAACTGCGCGCTGACGTGCGGCGACTCCGCGAAGGCGGCGCACTGCCGTTCTCGTTCGCGACGCACTTCCCCGAGATCGCTGCCCGTGGCGGGTTCGATCTCGTGCTCGGCAACCCGCCGTGGGTGCGCCCGCACGCCGTGCCGGCTGCGACGCGCGAACGACTGCGTGCACGGTTCGAGACGGCACGCGCGGCGGCGTGGGAAGCCGGCGCCGAGTCTGCGGGAGCCGGACGCGGGTTCTCGTCGCAGGTGGATCTCTCCGCACTGTTCACGGAGCGCAGTGTGCAGCTGCTGGCGCCGCAGGGGGTCCTCGCTCTGCTGCTTCCATCCAAGCTGTGGGGAGCACTCGCCGGCGGCGGCGTCCGACGATTCCTGCTCCGCGAGTGTCGTCTCGTCTCCATTGACGACTGGAGCGCGTCGCACACCGGGTTCGATGCGGTGGTGTATCCGTCGGCGATCATCGCACGGCGATCGGCGCCAGAGGTGCGCATGGTGCATCAGCCGGCTGCTCCCGCTCCACTCGTGCAGATCACACGGCATGACGCGCCGGAGTCCATGACGTGGTCCGCGCCCATCGAGACACTCGCGCTCGATCAGACGCCGGGCGCACCGTGGCTGCTCCTTACGCCCGCGGCGCGTGAGGCCTTCGATCTGCTGACCGCGCGCGGCACCGCGCTCGCCGAGTCGCCGCTCGGACGTCCGTTGCTCGGCGTGAAGAGTGGATGCAACGCCGCGTTCGTCGTGCGACCGGTCGCGGTGCACGGCGACGACGTCCTTGTGCGCAGCGGCGACCGCGAACAACTCGTGGAGGGCGCCATGCTCCGGCCACTGGCACGCGGCGAAGACCTCGCAGCGTGGCGACTGCATGCCGAGACGCGTGACGCGATCGTCTGGACCCATGACGTGCGCGGCGGCCCGGTGGCGGAGTTGGCGCCCAAGTCGCGGCGCTGGCTGTCACATTGGCGCCGCGAACTCGAGGCACGCAGCGATGGCCGTGGCGCGCGCTGGTGGTCGTTGTTTCGCACGGAGGCCGCACGACACGACCGTGCCCGTGTGGTGTGGGCCGACATCGGGCTGACGCCGCGAGCGAGTGTGCTCCCGGCCGGCGATCCCACAGTGCCGCTCAACACCTGCTACGTCGTCCGCACGGCATCGGACGAGGATGCACATGCCTTGGCCGCGCTGCTCAACTCGCGGATCGCCGGGGCATGGCTCGCCGCCGTCGCTGAGCCGGCGCGCGGTGGGTATCGCCGTTTTCTTGGGTGGACCTGTGCGAGGCTACCGATCCCCCGCGATTGGCCGCTCGCACGCGCTCGTCTCGCGCCGATCGGACGCGCGGCAGCGTCCGGTGAGCCGCCCAGTGACGATGCCCTCGATGCCGCCGTCGCGGAGTGCTTCGGGATCTCCGCCGCGGCGATCGCGGCGCTCGTCGAGGGCTGAGCCCATGCGTGTGGGCGCGTACACCTTGCGCGATGCCCAAACGCGCACACTCGATGCACTGCACCGCTCGCTCACGGAGTTCGGTGGCGCACTCTGCGCCGACAGCCCCGGCAGCGGGAAGACGGTGATCGCGCTTGCAGCGGCACACCTGGCGGCACACGTGGCGGCTCGCACGACGGCCCGCGCCGTGACCGACGTCGTCGCTCCGGCGGCCTTGCGCGATCAATGGGAGCACGCGGCGGCGCGCGCCGCGACCAGCATCCGATTCACCAGCATGGAAGCCCTGAGTCGCTCGACATCGGTGGCGCGCGAGACGAGCCTGTTGATCATCGACGAAGCGCATCACGTGCGCTCGCCCACCACGCGACGGTACCGCGCCGTCGCTGAGCTCTGCGTCGGGCGTCCCGTCCTGCTGCTCACCGCGACGCCGGTGATCAACCGTCTGGCCGATCGTGATCACCTGCTCGCGCTGTTCCTCGGCGAACGAGCGTACGAGCTGAATGCGGCGGCACTGTCACGGATCATCGTGCGCACACACGAGGAGACCGCACTGCACGCGCGTGTGGTGTCGCTCCCTCCGCTGGCCGGGGCACCGCAGGTCGAAGGACTCGCGGAGGCCCTCCGCGCGCTCCCCGCGCCCCTGCCTGCCGCCGAGGGTCGCGCCGCACTGCCGCTCATCGTGATGTCGCTGGCGTTGGCCTGGCAGTCGAGTCTCGCGGCACTCGATGCCGCGTTACGGCGTCGGCTGCAGCGCGGGGTTGCGTTCGACGCACTGCTCAGCGCCGGACGCTCGCCCTCGCGTGCGGCGATCGCCCGATGGGTGCTCACCGACGATGTGGTGCAGCTCTCGTTCGCTGCGCTCGACGAGCGGCCGGATGACTCACCGGATTTCGACCTCGCGGCCGCGCGCCGGCAACTCGATGCCCACCTCGACGCCGTGCGTGCGCTCCGCCGGCGGATCGCCACAGCGATCACTGCCGACACGGCCGCGCGCGCCACGGCACTGCGACAACTGCTCCGCGAGCATCCCAGCGAGCGCGTGGTGGTCTTCGCCCGTCACGCCGATACCATTCGCGCACTTTCCGCTGCTCTGCGCGCGGAGCCCGGGGTGGTCACGATCACCGGCACGCGCGTGCGCGCCGCCTCCGGTCGATGGACGCGCACCGAGGTGCTCCGCGCACTCGGCCCCGATGCGCGCACCTTCGATGCGGCCGACCCTCGCGGCATCCGCCTGCTGCTCGCGACGGATGTCGTCTCCGAAGGCATCGAGCTCCAAGGCGCGAGCATCATGGTGCACGCCGACCTGCCCTGGACGCCGGCGCGGATCGCGCAACGACGTGGCCGAGTCGCGCGCATCGGACAGCGCGCGGACTCAGTGTATGTAGTGCGGTTCGCCCAGCATGAGGATACCCGCGCGTTGCTGCGCCTCGGCGCGCGTTTGCGGCGCAAGTCCCGTGTGGCAGCTGGGGCGGTGGAACAGTCCTCGGCGTGGCGACGGATCGAATCGGCGCTGGCCGTGCGGACGTCGCGGGACTCAAAATGCGCGGAGGATCGCGCCGAGGTGAAGTGCACCGAGAGGCCGCACATCACCGCATTCATCGCGGCGTTGCGCGACGCGAGCGGTACGAAGTTCGTCGGCGCGTGGCGTCACCGAGACGCGTGGCGGGTGACCACGCGCCCTACGCGTATCGCCACGCTGCTTGAAACACACGCGGCACACCGCGCGCACTGCCTCGAGGCCCGAGAGGCGTCTATCGCAGCCCGTCGCGTACTCAAACGCGTCGTCACACGGGAGGCGGCGCGTCGGCTGTTGGGCGGGGTCCCGCGCACGCTCGCGCGACTGCACCAGGCACTCGACGCCGAACTCGCCGCGGCGCCGACATTGCAACGACCGGCGCTCGCGATGCGATTGCAGCGATTGCGAGCTCGAGTCGGCGACCATCTTGAGCGTGCACGCGAAGCCGAAGTGCGTGCACTACTCACCGCGCGCGAACGCGGAGCGCTTCACGATCTCGTCGGTGCCACCGAGACGCTGCTGCGCGACCGTGCCGTTCCGCCGAACCCACGCCCCGCAGCGTCGGTCAGCTCGACCGAAGCGGGCGCGACGAGTCCCTACCCCGCACGGCTCGTCCGCCTCCTCCTGCTCAGCCCCGCTTCACCTCGGAGCGCTCCGCCAGCAGCTTCGACTGATACCGCTGCGCCTCGCCGAGTCGTTCGAGTTCGATCGCCATCGCGTCGATCGACTGCTGCAGCTGACGGATCTGCGGCTGCAGCTCCTTCGCCTGCACCGTGCCCACCAGCGCGCGCGAGTCCATGCGGCGCGCAATCGCCCGCGCGATCGGCCAGCCGATGAAGATCGTCACGACCATCGCGAGCGACATGCCGACGATGGGCACAACTTCCTTAGGGATCACGTCGTCGGGGTTCCACTGGTCGCCGCGGCTCCCGGTCGCGTCGCGCAGCGCGTCGTTCGCGATCTTCTCAAGTTGCTGATCCGTGCTCGGGCTCGCCGGCTGTCCCTGCGCGGGGGCTTGCTCGCCGGCAGCACCGCCCGCACTCCCGCCGGATCCCTGCGCGGGCGCCACGGGCGCGGCACCACCGGTCGACGCACCCGCCCGACGCGGCAGCGGTGGGATGACCGGCGCCTGCGGCACCGCGGGGGCGGCTGGCGCGGTGGCCTGGGCGATGTTCTGGGTGGCGAAATCGGTCGACATGCGCTCTCCGGCAGGTGTTGGGCCTCGCCGTCCCTACGGCTCATCCCTCCGCAGGGTTCCGCTCGGCGCCACGATGCCTGAACGTTATCCCGGCCGCCCCCTCATGCGTGAGGTGTCAGGCCGCGGTCCAGCACGCGTTCAAACCCTTCCGGGCGCCGCCCCGTCTTATCCTGCGAAGACCCACACGGCGCCGCGTGACCCTCCCACTGACCCCACTCTCCAGCACCCCCGACGTGCCGCTCGACGACGTCGCGCTCGCCCGCAACGGCGATCGCCGCGCCTTCGAACGACTCTACCGGGCGAACGTGGACCGCGTCTTCTCGGTCTGCGTCCGTATGGTCGGAGACCGGAGCCGGGCCGAGGAACTCACGCAGGACGCCTTCGTCCGAGCCTGGGAGAAACTCGGGACGTTCCGCGGGGATTCGCAGTTCAGTACCTGGCTCCACCGTCTCGCGGTGAACGTGGTCCTCAACGACCGCGAAGCCGAGGGACGCCGACGGGATCGACACGATGAAGGTGTGGAGGACATGGACACGATCGCGTACCACGATGTGCGACCGCTGCCGGTGCCCGGACTCTCACTCGATCTCGAACAAGCGATCGCGACACTGCCACCGGGGGCGAAGAAGGTCTTCGTCCTGCATGACGTCGAAGGTTATACCCACGAAGAGATCGGCGAGATGCTCGGCGTGACGGCTGGAGGATGCAAGGCCCAGCTGCACCGCGCCCGAATGCTTCTGCGGAGGATGTTGAGCTGATGACCGAATACCGAGACACCCATGACGTCACCGACGAGCGGCACCGCGCGGATTGCGCCGAGTGCACGACCGTCTGGGCGGAGCTCGAACAGATCAGTGCGGCGGCGGCAGCACTCCCGGTGCTCACGCCGAGCCGTGACCTGTGGGCGGGGATCGATGCACGGCTCGACACACGAGTGGCGGCGCCGCTGCCGACGCGCTGGTCCCGCTCGACGATGCTGCGTGTCGCACTCGCCGCATCGATGCTCATCGCGGTGACGTCAGGCATCACGTGGCAGCTCGCGACCTCGGCTGCGGACTCGGCACCGGCCATCGCCGCAGTTTCCACCGATGCCGACCGTGCCGCGGATGGCGCGCCGAGCACCATCGATGGCATCGAGCCGAGCGTGCGCCTCGTCAAGTACGATGAGGAGTTCCGCGCCATGGACACCGAGATCGCTGCGATGCAGCGGCTGCTCGAGACACGGCGCAGCACACTCGATTCCGCGACGGTCGCGGTGCTCGAGCGTAACCTCGCAGTGATCGACACCGCCATCGCCGAGAGTCGCGCGGCGCTGCTCAAGGACCCGGCGAGTCAGTTCCTCGCTACGCAGCTCTCCCGTTCCTACACCTCCAAGCTCACCCTACTCCGCGCATCGGCCACCATGCCGGCGGGGATCTGACCAGGACCACCTCATGACCATCACCATCCCTCTCGCGCGCCCGACGTACGGCGCACTCCTCGTGGCGGCGACTGCACTGTCGACGATGTTCTCAGTCGCTGCGCCGCGAGTGCTCGAGGCGCAGTCCGGGCGGCAGCGCATCGACACCACCTTCACGTTCGACCGCACCGGCTCGGTGAGCCTCGGCTTGGTGAGCGGCGAGATCCGCGTCACCACCGGAACGTCCAACGAAATTCGCATCCTCGCGACGACTGAGCGGGGGCGCCTCGAGTCGACACTCACGCGCTCGCGCGTCTCCATCGAAGCGCGCTCCGTGAGCGGTCGCCTGGGCGAGACACGATACGAGGTGGTAGTGCCGCCCGGCGTCCGGGTACGCGCGACCGCGGTCTCGGGTGACGTCTCCGTACGCGGCACCGGCGGCGAGGTCATGGCGAGCACCATCAGCGGCGAGCTCTATGTCGATGAGGCGAGCGGCATCATCGAACTGAGCTCCGTCTCGGGCGACATCGATGTGCGGCGTCTCAACGGCCGCATCGACATCGAGACCGTGAGCGGTGACATCGATGCGGATGATGTCAGTGGATCGGCCGCCACGGAGTCGGTGAGCGGTGACGTGACGATCAGTCGCGGCCGACTCAACTCCATGCGTTCGGAGAGTGTGTCGGGCACCATCACCTACTCAGGCTCGCTCGCGGCGCAGGGGGACATGCGCATCAACTCGCACTCCGGCGATGTGTATCTCACCGTACCGTCCAACCTGAGTGCGAGCTTGGAGATGGAAACGTGGAGCGGCGACATCTCCAGTGACTTCCCGCTCACGCTGCAGCCGGGCGGGAACGTCGGCGGACGGAACCGCCGCATGCAGTTCACCGTAGGCAATGGCGGAGCACGGATCACCGCCGAGACGTTCAGCGGCGACATCACCATTCGACGCGCGAGTGCGCGCAGCACCCCGGAGTGAACCACATGAAGACCAATCTTCTCCTCGGCGCCGTCTTCGCGGGTGCCCTCCTCGCGGCACCGGTGGCCGCGCAGGAATCGACGACCTGGAACTGGAAGGGCACGCTCGGCAACGGGCGCACCGTGTACCTGCGCAACGTGAACGGCGCGGTGCGGTTCGAGCAGGGCAGCGGCAACACCGTCGAGGTCCGCGCCGAGAAGCGGTGGCGGCGCGGCGATCCGGATGACGTGCGGATCGAGGCCCGTCAGGGCGCCAACGGCGGCGACATCATCATCTGCGCGTTCTGGAACGAGCGCGCGACCTGTGATGAGGACGGCTACCACTCCTCCAACAACAACAACAACCGTTGGAACGACCGCAACGACGTCTCGGTGCACTTCGTCGTGCGGATCCCGGCCAACGCGCGTGTGGTCGCCGGCACAGTGAACGGCGAGATGGTGGTGGATGGCACAAGCGGTGACGTGGACGCCAGCACCGTCAACGGCGACGTCGAAGCGCGGTCCACCCAAGGTCGCGTGGAAGCGACGACCGTGAACGGGAGCATCACCGTCCGCACCAGCATGAAGAACAGCGAAGACCTCAAGTACTCCACCGTGAACGGTTCGATCACCATCGAGATGGAAGAGGGCGCCAACGCCGACGTGGATCTCAGCACCGTGAACGGTCGCGTGTCGTCGGACTTCCCACTCACGATCGATGGCCGGATCAACCCGCGGAAGATCCGCGCGAAGATGGGCTCCGGTGGTGCACGTCTGCGCGCGAGCACCGTGAACGGCAGCATCCGGTTGCGCAAACTATAGAACGGGATGTTCGGCGAGTCTGCGCACGGAACGCGCAGGGAATGACACGGGGGCGATGCCGGGAAACCGGCATCGCCCCCGCGCCGTAGATTCCCGTGTCCCCGCCATCGGAGCTCGACCGTGACTCGTCGCCTTGCCCTCGCCGTTCTCGTCGCCAGTACTACGCTCACCGCGTGCGACGAGGGGAACTCTGGCCCCAGACAGACGCGGAAGGACGCGTTCGAATGGTCCGGCGCGGTCGCCGCCGGGAAGACGCTCAGCGTGCGCAGTCTGCGCGGCGATATCACCGTGGAACCCAGTAGCGACTCGATGGTGCACGTGAGCGCCGACTACGCGTGGCGTCGTGGCGACCCCGACAAGGACCTGACGATCTCCGGCACCACGACCGCGGACGGGGCGCTCATCTGCGCGATGATCGGTGACAACACCTGCACCGAGAAGGAGTTCGAAGCGAACATCAAGCTCGGCAACGACTCGCCGGACATCCGCGTGACGATGCGCATCCGGGTGCCCCACGATGTGAAGGTGAACGTCGCCGGCGCCGATGGCGATGTCACCATCTCGGCGTCGGCGCCTGTGCGCGCGTTCACGATGAACGGCGACGTGACTGTGGCGACCGCCGTGGGACCGGTGAAGGGTGAATCACTCAACGGCGATATCGACCTGCGCATGACGACAGTGACCGGGACCGACAGCATCATCGGCAAGACGCTGAATGGTGATGTGTTCGTCTACATGACCGAACTCAGCGACGCCTCCGTGGAGATGGAAGTGGTGATGGGCAAGGTGCAGTCCGAATTCCCGCTTACCATCCAAGGCGAACAGAGCGACAAGAAGCTGCGCTCTACCGTCGGAACGGGCGCGCGGGCGGTGCATCTCAAGTCGATCACCGGTGACGTGGCGTTGCGGAAGCTCGACGCGAGTGGGCGGGCGCCCTGAACGGAACCCGCGCGCGGACGGAGCCGACGCGATGATCGAGATCCGCAACCTCTCCAAAGTGCATCCCGGTCCGGTCACGGCGCTGCACGACATCTCCCTCGATATCCCCATCGGGATGTTCGGCCTGCTCGGTCCAAACGGCGCCGGCAAGACGACGCTGATGCGGATCCTGGCCGGACTCCTCGAGCCGACCACCGGCTGGGTGCGGTTCGACGGCGTCGACGTGACGCATTCCCCCGCACTGGTCTGGGCGCGACTCGGCTACTTGCCGCAGTACTTCGGATTCCATCCGAACCTCTCTGGCCGCGCGACCTTGCGACACCTCCTCGAACTCAAGGGCGTGACGAGCCCCCTCGGGCTCGACCGACTGTGTTCGGAGCTGCTCGACCGCGTGAATCTCTCCTACGCGGCTGATCGCCCGGTGAAGGGCTACTCGGGAGGCATGCGTCAGCGCCTCGGGATCGCACAAGCGATCGCGGGGGACCCCGCTCTGCTCATCGTCGACGAACCGACCGTCGGACTCGATCCCGAGGAGCGCAATCGGTTGTATCGCATGCTCTCGGAGCTTGCCGAGACACGCACGGTGATCCTGTCCACGCACCTCGTGGAGGATGTCGCGATCCTGTGCCCACGGTTCGCCGTGCTGCGCGCGGGTCGGCTGCTCACCACGACGACACCGGCCGCCGCGAAGCAGGCGATCGACGGCGCGATCTTCGAGGGGGAGGTCGGTCGCGCGGAACTCGAGACACTGGCCGTCAACCACCGGATCACACAGGCCTTGCTCGTCGAAGGGCGGAACCGCGTGCGCATCCATGCACCGGACTACGCGATACCACCGGGATTCACAGCGACCGCGCCGACCCTCGAGGACGCGTACTTCGTCCTGCAGCGCTGACGCGCGCATGACACGCATCCTGGCGGTCGCGCGCCTTGAATGGCGCCTGCAGATGACGAGCGCCCCCATCTGGATCCTGCTCATCGTGTTGCTCGGGACGACGAGCTCGATCAATCCGCTCGCGATGATTCCGGGCGGCGCCGAGACCATCGGCGGCACGCGCGCGGTTGCGAACTCGGTATACGCCCTCACGCCCGCATTCGCGATCGGGGCGTTCTTCGCCTATCCGTTCTTCACCGCCCTCATCGCCGGACTCGGCATCATCCGTGACGACGATGTGCGGATCGCCGAACTGGTCCGCAGCACGCCGCTCTCGGTGCGTGAGGATACGTGGGGGCGCTTGCTGGGGATCGCAGCGACCCTGAGCGTGGCGATCGGACTCCATCTGCTCGCGATGATCGCGTTCCGCGAATCCGGTTCCGGCGGGGTCGTGCTCGGGCCATGGTCGCCGCTCGCGTATCTCGTCCCCGTGCTGGTGTTCGTCGTGCCCAGCGTGTGGTGGTGCGCCGGCATCGCGTTCGCGGCCGGCAGCATCACACGTCGCGCGATCGCAGTGTACGCGATTCCCGTGATCCTCTCGGTGCTGGTCTTCAGTTTGCTGTGGAACTGGCGGCCGGCCGACATCCGTCCGCTGCTCGACATCGTACTCGTGGTGCTCGACCCGACCGGGCTGCGGTGGCTGTCGCATCATCTGTTCGCCGTCGACCGCGGGTTCGCGCACTACAACCACGCGGGGCTCGCCGTGGACACGCTGCTCGTGGCCAATCGGCTCGTCACACTCGCGCTCCCCGCCCTTGCGGTCGCCTGGGCCGCGCGGCGACACGCGATGGCCGCACGCGACATGCAACGCAGCGCGGGGCGCGACAGCACCTCAGGCATCCCGCAGGCTGTGCGGGCTGCCACGGGACCTTCCTTCGCGGGGATCACGGCGCTGGGCATGGCGTACGCTGCACCACGCGCACTCGTCGGTGTGTTCACCGTCGCATGGTCGGAGTTGCGCGAGGTGGCGCGTCAGCCCTCGCTCTACTTGTTCGCCGCCCTGCTCTTTGCGCTCGTGCCCGAGCTCGCGGCAGCGGAGCCCGATGTGTACGGCGGACGAACGCTGCTGAGCGCAGGCGACTTGGCGGTCCGGGCGTTGCCGGTGGTGACGGTGCTCGTGGCGATGTATCTGCTTGCCTTGGTGACCGAATCGATGCAGCGCGACCGGGTCACCGGTTTCGATGCGATCCTCCATGCGACGCCGGTCGCGACCGGTGCACTGCTTACGGGTCGTGCAATGGCGGCCTTCATCGTCGCGGGCACGCTCACACTCGGCTGTGCCGCGGTGACGGCCGCCGTGGCGCTCGCGCAGGGTGGTCCGACGGTGCGGCTCACCTCGCTCGCACTGGTGTACGGTGCCGTGCTCCTCCCGACGTTCGTGTTGTGGATCGCGTTCGTCATGCTCGTGAGCGCGTCCACCGCGCAACGGGGCACGGCGATCGCCTTGGGCATCGCGGCGTTGTTGCTGACCGCGGCGCAGTTGATCAGCGGCAGCCTGACGTGGCTCACGAACTGGCCGCTCTGGGGTGCGTTGCGTTGGACGGACTTCGGGACGTTCCCGGTCCACGGACCGGCGCTCGTCGCCAATCGATTGCTCGCGCTCGGGCTCGCAGCGTGTGCGTTCGCCGCGACTGGCCTCGCGTTCACGCGCCGCGTGCATGATCGCGCCGCGGCGCGTGCGCGATGGCGCCCCGCGATGGTGCTGCGGCGCGCGGTTGCCGCGTTGCCGTTGGCCGTGCTACCGGTGCTGACCGCAGGGTTCCTCGCCATCCGGATCGAGGCGCCACGCGAGACGCTGGCGGCGGTCGCGCCCGAGGCGCTCCCGGTGACGATCCGCGCGATGGACGTCACGCTGCGGCTCGACCCTGCGGAGCTGCGCCTGCGCGTCGACGGCGAGTACCTGCTGGTGAACACCGGCACAGCGGAGGTGCGCACGCTCCCCATCGTGCTACCTCCGGGCGTCGACGTCAGCACATGGTCGCACGAAGGACTCGCGCTGACCGCGGGCGCCGAACGCCTGCAACTGCCGCGCGCGCTCGCCCAGCGCGATTCGATCCGGCTCCGCTTCCGCTACACCGCACGCATCCCCGCGCACGCGAGCCGGAACGGCGGCGCCGTCGCGAACTACATCCACACGTCCGGTGCGCTGCTCTCGACGCATCGTGGCAACCTACTTCCGCAGTTCGGGCGCGGGTCGGAGGGTGGCTTCAACGGGAGCCGCGCGTTCGATCTCCGACTGACGGTGGACGTGCCGACCTCGTTCGTCGTGTCGGCGGTCGGCAACCTCATCTCGGAAACGTTCGCGGATGCGCGTCGCCGTTCCGTTTGGACGTCACCGGTGCCGCTGTTGGCCGTGACCGTCGCGGCGGCACCGTACCGTGTGATCCGCGAGGCCGGCGTCGCCGTGTATCATTATCCGGACCATGCGGAGCCGGCGCGGGCCATCAGCACGACGCTCGCCGCCGCGCGCCGGCACTACAGCGAGTGGTTCGGCGAACTGCCATGGTCCGAACTCCGCGTGAACGAGCACGCCGAACTGTTCACGCAGGCCACGGCGTATCCGTCGGCGATCGCATTGTCCGAGACGATGGGCTTCAAGACCGCGCGCGGGTCGCTCGGGGATCTCTCGTTCGCGGTGACGGCACATGAAGCCGCGCATCAATGGTGGGGACACCTGCTGCACGTCGGCGACGGGCCGGGCGACGGCATGCTGCTCGAAGGCATGGCCGACTTCGCCGCGCTGCGCCTGCACGCCGCCGTCCTCGGCGACAGTGCACGCATCGCGTTCGCGCGCGCACTCGAGCGCGAGTTCCTCGAGGGCCGACGCCAGAGCGATGAACCGTCGATCGCCACGGCACTCGAGGGAACGGCGTCGCATGAGGCCGTGCTCCAGAAGAAGGGCGCGATGGTGCAGTGGATGCTGCAGGACGCGGTCGGTGCGGCTCGTATGGACCGCGCGCTCCGGGCACTCGTGGCAGCGCATCCGCCCGGTGGACCGCCTGCGACCCTCGAGGCGTTCGTCGCCGCGGTGCGCACGCACGCGACCGACACCGCGATGGTCGACCGCTTCGTGCGTCAGTGGATTAGGTCGCGCGCGTTGCCGGCGTTCTCCGTGGAATTCTCGCGCTGCACCCCCGCCGTCGAGGGCTGGGACTGCGAGGCCATGGTGCGGAACACCGGCGACGCGGAGGCAACCGTAGAGATTGCGGCTCTGCGTGGTGATGTCCGAATGCCGACCGACCTTCGGGTGTCACTCGCCGCCGGGGCGACCCGCCGCATCGCGTTCACGAGTCGCGAGCGTCCCGATGCGCTCGTGTTCGATCCCGACGTGCGGGTCCTGCAGGCAGGACGTGCGGTGTGGGGCGTGACGCCGTAAGTTCGGCGTTCCTCCCCCACCCGCCCATGCGCCGACTCGGTTTCGCTCTCACACTCGTTCACACCGCGCTCGCGCTGAGTTGTGCACCGCAGCGCCTGTCTGCCCCCGCTCGCGAGACACCCCCCAACATCATCGTCCTCCTCGCCGACGACCTCGGGATCGGCGAAGTGGGCGCGTGGGGGCAGACCGAACTCGCGACGCCCAATATCGATCGACTCGCGCGCGACGGCATGCGATTCACCGAGTTCCGCTCGAGTGCGGCGGTGTGCGGCCCCGCGCGCTGTTCGTTCATGACCGGCTTCCACAACGGACGCTGCCGGCTCGATGACAACGACAACGACTATCTCCGCCCCGACGACATCACCCTCGCCGAGCGACTCAAGCAGGTGGGCTACTCGACCGCGCTCGTCGGGAAGTGGGGACTCTCGTGGGACAGTCGTCCGGAGTCGTGGCCGCAGGCGCAGGGCTTCGACACGTTCTTCGGCTACCGCGATCAGGTCCACGCGCACAACTTCTTCCCCGAGTACCTACTCGACGGGACTGACTCGCTGCGCACCCGCAATGTGGTCCCCGCCCCGCGCGGCATGGGCAGCGGCAGCGCGAGTGTACGACTCGACTACGCACCCGACCTCATGAAGGCCCGCGCGTTCGACTTCGTGCGCGCCAACGCAGCCAAGCCGTTCTTCCTGTTCTGGGCGACCAACCTCCCGCACATCCATAACGAGACGCGCACGGTCGCCGCCGACGGCGGATACGAGACCAACACGCTCGGCCCCTACGCTGATCGCGCGTGGTCACTGCCCAAGAAGGGGTACGCGGCGCAGATCCATCTCCTCGACCAGGGACTCGGGCAGCTCCGCACGCTGCTCGACTCACTCGGCGTGAGCGAGCGCACCATCATCGTCTTCCTGTCCGACAACGGTGCCACGTTCCTCAAGGGACCGAACGACGGGACCAGCGATGTGATCGGCCGATGGTTCAACGGCACGCTCGGGTACCGCGGCTTCAAGGGCGATCTATATGAAGGGGGGCTGCGTGTGCCGGGCATCGTGGCCTGGCCTGGCCGCGTGCGCGCCGGGTCGAGCTCGGCCGCGCGCGTGGACTTCACCGACATGCACGCCACGCTGGTGGAGGCCTCCGGCCAACCGGCGCCCGCCGAGATCACCGGCCGCTCGTTCCTCCCGGTGCTCACCGGTCGCGGGCGGCATACGCCTCAGCCGTATCAGGTGTGGTACTCACCCGACCGGCGGCAGTCCGCAGTGCTCGAGGGCAAGTGGAAGGCGGTCTGGATGCGCGACACTCTCGCGCTGTTCGACCTGAGCCGGGATCCCGGCGAGCAGCAGGACCTCGCAGCCAAAGAACCCGCGATCTCGGCGCGGCTCGATTCCATCCGCCGCGCCGAGGATCGCCGTGTAACGCACCCCGCCAAGCCCAGAGGCTAGGCGGGGCAGGACCTCACTTCTTCGCGACCGTCTCTTCCTTCATGACCTTCTTCGCGAAGATGAAGACAATGAAGGCGACGATCACGAAATCGATGACGGCGCCCATGAACGGGCCCCAGACCAGCTGAATCCCGCCGACGTCGAGCGCGGCAGTGCGCCAGTCGCCGCCCGGCAGGGCGGCGGTCACGATCGGCATGAGGAGCCCATCGACCATGGTGCTCACCATCGCGTTCGCCTTGCCGCCGATGATCACGGCGATGGCAAGACCGATCACGCCGTAGTTCTTCAGGAACTCCATGAACTCTTTCCGCATGGCCTACTCCGTTTTTGGGGGAACCCGCCATGGCGAAGTGCAGAAAATCGGGCGATTCCGCAAGTGAACAGGTGAAGTTTTCTGTCCGCGAACGCGACGCTGGCCGGCCGTACTATCACACTGTGAGCCGCCACTTCAAGTATCCGAGGCGTCGGACGGGCGTTCAACACGACGTGACAGTCTCCGATTTATGCGCCGTAACTCATTGTTAGACAATAAGTTGCAGAAGATCTACGTAGCGCCGCCGCGCGCTGTATCCTTTCGATCCGGTGACCAAAATGCGCTCGATTGGCCCGCTTTTGGCATTATCGCCCTGTGACGGTACTTCCGGACCCTGCGTCTCACCGCCGAGTTGCAACGGTCCAACTGCTTTCTCAACCAGCATCACTTACACAGGGGTTTTTCGACATGCGCAAGCTCGCCTCGCTCTCCGGTCTCGGTCTCGCCCTCATGCTCGCCGCCAGCACGGCCTCCGCTCAGGTCAGCGGCAACATGACCGCCACGGCCACCGTCGGCGCGGCCCTCGCGGTCTCGGCGGCCCCGGGCGTCGCTGGTCAGGTTCGTTTCGGTACGTTGGCGCAGGGTGCCGCCGCCACGACGGTGCTGCCGTCCGCCGCGACTGCCGGTCGCTTCGATGTGACGGGTATCGCTGGCTCGGCCCTCTCGATCACCTTCACTTCGCTCCCCGCCACGCTCAACGTCCCGGCCGGTAACACGCTGCCGATGTCGGCCTACCAGGCCTGCTTCACCGCCACGACCGTCAACGCGGGCTGCACCGCGCAGGCGATCACGGTCGGACCGGCGATGACCGGCGCTCCGTCGCTCTCCGCGACCGGCCTCGGCTACGTCTGGATCGGTGGCACGCTCGGCGCGATCGGCGCGGGCCAGGTGACCGGCACGTACACCGGCACGATCACCATCCAGATCGTCACGCTCTAAGGGATCGCTGCGGGGCGATCGCCCTGCACGAGCCTCTCTGCTGGGATGACGAGACCCGCGCGCAGGCGCGGGTCTCGTCGCGTTCGGGACCGACGTTCTCACCGACCCAAGTGCCGCTGTACCTTCCTCTCGTTATGACCTCTCGTCTCTGCCGGGCGTTCTCGTATCGGGCTCCCTCGTGCTAGGCCCGCTCGCGCGACGCCTGCTCGTGGCGATGATCGCGGTCGTGATCGCGCTCGCAGCGCCCGCGGCACAGGCGCAGACCTCGCTACGCGTGAACGTCGTACGCTCCCTGGCGTTCGATCGCCTGGCGCCTGGCATGCCGTCGCTCACCAAGGGGAGCGTTCCCACCGACACCGGGGTATTCGAGGTGTTGGGACCGCCGGGTACGCCGATCGAACTGTGGTTCACGCTGCCAGCCGCGTTCGACGGTCCCTCGGGGGCCACGCTCCCGCTGACCTTCGACCCCAGTTCTGCGTCTTTCTCCGCAGCGCAGTCCACTGCCGATCGGATCCCGTTCGACCCGCGACTGCGACAGCAGTTCAGGATCCCGCCCAGTGGACGGATGTTGGTGTTCCTCGCCGGACGTGTGTTGGTGGGTGCGGATCAGAAGCCGGGCAACTATCGCGCGTCCATCGTGCTTTTCGCGAACCAGGTCAATTGATGTCGACTACGTCATTCGATTCGGATCATCCCGTGGGACGTGGACCAGCGCGTCGCTGGAGCTTCGCGCACACGGCCCTCGTCGCCGTGACGCTGCTGAGCGCGTTGGCGGCGGTGTTGTGGCCCTCGCGGGCGCGCGCGCAGGGCGTCGTCGTCTCGCCTCCGACGTTGCTGATCGATCACCGCGTCCGCTCCGGCGCGCTTGAGTTGTTCAATCCCGGCGACCGCGCGATCGAAGTGCGCATCGAGATGCTCTTCGGGTATCCGGTCACCGACAGCAGCGGGCAGTTCGGTTTGGAGACGCCCGCCACGCCACCGGCGGGCATGCGCGCGGCGACAGGATGGGTCGAAGCGTTTCCTGCCCGACTCACCATCCCCGCCGCGGGCCGTCAGACGGTGCGGTTCCTCGCGCGTCCGCCAGCCACGCTCGGCGACGGCGAACACTTCACCCGACTGGCGATCACCTCCAAGTTCGCCGCGGCGGCCGCAGGTGATGCCGATGCGGCAGCGATCCGCACGGAGTTCTCGGTGGAGGTGCGCGCGGTGACCACGCTGCTGTATCGCAAGGGCACGGTGAGCTCCAGTGTCGCGGTCGCCAATGCGAACACTTCGGTGCGTAACGACACACTCGACGTGCGCGTGGATCTCGCGCCCGGCGGGAACGCGGCGTTCCTCGGGACCGTGACGTACATGCTCGAGAACACCGCAGGTGCGGCGGTCGCGACGTTGGATCAACCGGTGAGCGTCTATGTCCCGGTGCGTCCGCGTGCGAAACTGTCGCTGGCCGACGTCGCGCCCGGCGAGTACCGCCTGCGTATCCGTGCGCGGGCCGAGCGCGCCGATCTTCCCGCGGGCGTGATCCTCCCGACGCCGGCGGCCGAGCTCGTCGTGCCGGTGCGCATCGCACCGCGCTGACATCCTCACGGCCCGGCGCACGGCCAGCTTGATGCGGCACCTCGCTTCGCTGGTCGGCGTGTGGGTCCGCCGCGCCGGTGCGGTGTGCGCCGGCGCGATCATCGCGACGGTCGTCAGCGCTCACGCGCTTGCCGCTCAGGACCGCGAGCCGTTGCTCGTCGAGCTCATCGTTCCCCAACTCCGTTCGGGCACGCTCTTCGCCCTGCGGGATGGCGATCGCTTGCTGCTGCCGGTGCGCGCCGTGCTGTCGGTGCTCGACATCGCCGTGGAACGTGCGCGCGTCACAGGCGTCATCGACACGGCCACGGCTACAAGCAACGCGGCGCTGCGATTCGTGCGGCCGCGTGACAAACGTGTGATCACGCTCGACAGCGCCGCGCGCACCCTCACCGTGGGCAACACCGTGCGCGCGCTCACCGTCGCCGAGTTCGCCGCCGGTGACGACGACCTGTTGCTCGACCGCGCACTTCTGGAGGACGCCGTGGGCGCACGCCTGCAGTTCGTGCCGGCGGCGCTCGAGGTGCTCGTGCTCGACGGTGATTCGCTCCCACCGGTCGCCGCCGCACGACGTCGGCAGCTGCACGCCCGATTGCTCGCCGTCGCAGCGGAAGAAGGTCCCGTGGAGGACCGACGCGGACTCGAACGTCCACTGCTCGATGGCGGGACACTCGACTACCTGCTCACGCTGAACGACAGTCGCCCGCTCGGTGAGAGCAGCTACCTCACCACACTCGGCGCGTCGGTGCTCGGCGGCGCGCTCGAGGGCATCGTCGGCGGGGACTTCGGCGGTCGCCGCGCCGACGCCACCGGCTCCTGGCTCGGCGTGTGGCGCGATCGCGCGTGGCTCTCGCAACTGCGCGTGGGCGACGGACTCGGCACCGGTCCGCAGGCGCGGACACTGCGCGGTGTCTCGGTCACGAATGCGCCGTTCCTCCGTGCGCTCGACTACGAAGCGATCCCGGTGCGCGCGGCAGGCGACAGTGCGTGGGAAGTAGAGAGCTTCGTGAACGGTCGCTTGCTCCGCGTCGATACGTTGCGCGCGGGACAGAGCACCGTGCCGATCGCCGCGCGCTACGGCGCCAATGTCGTCGATCTCGTCGCACGCGGTCCGGGCGGACTCGTGCAGCGTGCTTCGCACTTCGTGTCGCTGGCCGCCACCGAGTTCCTGCGGCCCGGCCGCGTGGAGTACGGCGTGAGTGCCGGCAGCTGTCGGTTCACCGCGTGCGACGCGGCGGCCAACGGGGATCTGCGCGTGGGCCTGCGAAGCGACCTCACCGCACGAGCCGGTCTCGACTGGCAACGCGACAGCACGAGCACCGACGTCGCACGGCCGTACGCCGGTGTCTCGTGGCTCGCGCACCCATCGTTCACCGCGCTCGCCCTCGCGCAGCTCGGAAGCGAGGTGAGCAGCGTGATGCGGTGGCAACCGACACTCAATCGCGCTGTGCAACTCGAGCGCACGTCGTTGGCTCGCGGCGATCCGTTCGGACGTGCGGCTGGCGGTGCGGCGGAACGTGTGGCGGCCTCGGCGTTCTGGCGCCCCTCGTGGTGGCAGGAGGCCGCGTTCGTGAATGTGAGTTGGCGCGACGAACATGCGGACATCGGTGCGACGGAGCGTGGACGCGTTGCGATCGGCGCACGTACGCGCATCGGGCAACTGTTCCCGTTCGTGCAGTACGACCGCATCGCGCGGCCCGGGGTGGCGTCGTTCTACCGTCAGGCTGGCGGCCTCTCGTTGTTCACCACGCCGTCGTCGCGTTCGGGCGCGTGGTATGCGCGGCTCTGGGGGTACGTGAACACCGAGTGGCGGAACGACGGATCACGATCACTCGACCTCACCGTCGCACAGACGTTCAGCAACAGTTTCCGCGCCGAAGTATCGCTGGGTGCGCAGTCCGGCAGCGGCCCGCGGTATGGGCTGCGCATGTACACCGACTTCCCGCGTGCGCGTGTGATCACCACGGCGCAGCATGACCCCGTGAACGGATACGGGGGCACACATCAGGTCCAGGGCGCGGTGTTCGTCGATCCGGACCGCCGCGTGCTCGCGTTGTCGCGCGGGCCGCTGCTGCTCCGTGGCGCTGTGGGTGGGCGTGTGTTCCTCGATCTCAACGCCAACGGTGTGTTCGACGCCGATGAGCAACCGTTGGCCGGTGTGAACGTGCGCGTGGGTGCCGCGAGTGCCGCCAGCGACGCCGACGGTTGGTACCGCGTGTGGGATGTGCTGCCGTTCGAGCCCGTGCGGCTCGAGGTGGAGCGGCTCACGCTGGAGTCACCGCTCTGGGTGCCGGCGTTCGAACGGATCGAGATCGAACCGACGCCCAACAGTGTGCGCCGTGTGGATGTGCCGGTGTTGTCCGGTGGCATCGTCGAGGGGCGCGTGGTGTTCGCGGGCCCGGACTCCACGATGGGCGTCGGTGGACTGACGCTCAGTGTGCTCGACGCGACCGGGCGGGTGGTTGCGACCGTGACGACGTTCACTGATGGCGGATTCGTCGCACTGGGTCTCGCGCCGGGACTCTACCCCGTGCGGCTGGACGATTCGCCGTGGGTGATGCGCACGCGGCCGAGCTTCACCATCCGCACCGTCGCCGAGGGCGATCGCGTGCGGGACGTACTGATCACCGTGGAGCGTCGACCGTAAGCGCGAGTTGAGGCCAGTCGACCGCGAGCGTGCGTGTCGAGCGCGGTGCGCTGCTCGGCGTGCGCCAACGGACCGTGACTTCACGAGGTCCGGTGCCGCGCGCGACCACACCGTCGGCTGCCGCGAGTACATCGACCTGGGCCGTAGACGCGGGCTCAATGAGGACGCCACCGGGGCGAGTGTGTGCACGAGGTGTGGCGACCGTGAGCACCCACGGCACGTTCGCGCGCACCGAGACGGTGAGCGCGTATTCGTCGAAGTCGGCGTCGCGACGCACGTGCTCCACTTTTCCCGTGGAATGCAGATCCAGACGCTGCGACTCGACGATCTGCACCTGCGCCTGCAGCGACGCCGACGCGCTCGCGAGGCGGACGAGCCGCGGCACGGCCTGCGAGCTAAGGGTCGCACACGGCGTTGCTGCGGCGACGAGGAGCGCCAAGGTGCGCGCGAGTGAGAGGCGGCGTGGCATCGATTCGAGGGTGGTCTTGCCTCGAGTATCGACCGAATCCCATCCGAAGCTGAGCGGACGGGGTGCCGCGTGCCGCCGTTAGCGCGAGATCTGCGCTGCCAGCGTCAGGTCGTGGTCCGTCAGGCCGCCCGAGTCGTGCGTGGACAACGTGACGATCACCCGATTGTATCGGATATCGACGTCGGGGTGGTGATTCAGCGCCTCGGCCGGGGCGACGAGCGAGTCGACGAAGGCGACCGCGTCGGGGAATCCCTTGAAGGTGAACGTGCGATGGATCGCATCGCCGTCGCGAGTCCAACCGGGCAGCGCCGTGAGTCGCTGCGCGATCACTTCGTCGGTGAGGAGCGGCATCTTTCCCATGGTGACTCCGGTGCGGGAGGGTGCGTGAGGCGGTCGACACGGGGGTCCGGGAAGTCCTCACCCATGCCAACGGTACCCGGCAGACGTGAATGTGGGACCGTTTTCACGTACGTTCAATGCGGACGTCTCACCTGCGGGTCGGTTCCCCCCAATCCCGGATACCATGCAGCACTCCGAACAACTGTCCTTGTTGCGACGCGGTCTCCTGGTGCTGTTGACCATCGGTGCCGCCGGACTGGTCGGCGAGTTGGTGCTGCTGGAGCACTACGAGGACACCGCGCAGTTCATCCCGTTCGGCTTACTCGCGATCACGCTGCTGACGACCGCCTGGCACTGGTGGGACGGCGAGAAGCGCAGCCTGCGGGTGTTCCAGGCAGTGATGCTGCTGTTGGTGATCGCCGGTCCGATCGGGATGTTCCTCCACTTGAAGGGGAACTATGAGATGGATCGGGAGTTCGATCCTTCACTCTTGGGTCTGGATCTCTGGCTGTCGGTGATCCGCGGCGAAGCGCCGGCGCTCGCGCCCGGCACGTTGGTCCAGTTCGGCCTGTTGGGCCTGTTGTACGCGTACAAGCACCCTGCACTCTCTTCCAAGGACTCGTAGCATGTCGACCCGATTCTTCCGTTCGGCGGCGGCGTTCGCCGCCCTCACGCTCTCCGCCGGCCTCCTGCAGGCGCAGGTGGGCAAGCCGGTCACCATCAAGGACGCGAACACCGCCCCCGAGGCGGAGATCGCGACCATGCCGCACATGACCGCGGCGCTGGCCAAGGAGCTCGTGGCCGCGCGCCCGTTCGCCAACACGGCGGCCTATGATGCTTTCCTGGGCACCAAGCTCAGCAAGGAACAGCGCGCCGAGTTGTACCCGAAGCTCTGGGTGCACCTCAACCTCAATGCCGCGACCCGCGAGGAGATCCTGCTCGTCCCCAGCATGGGCCCGCGCATGGTCCGCGAGTTCCTTGAATACCGCCCTTACAAGAGCATGGCGGTGTTCCGCAAGGAGATGGGCAAGTACGTGAACGCCGAGGAGGTCGCGCGGCTCGAGCAGTACACCTTCGTGCCGATGGACATCAACACCGCGAGCGACGAGGACTTCAACACGATCCCCGGCTTCGGTCCGCGCATGCTGCGCGAGTTCAAGGAGTACCGCCCGTTCACGTCGGCGGAGCACTTCAAGAAGGAGATCGGGAAGTATGTGAACGCGAAGGAAGTGGCGCGGTTGCAGAGCTTCGTGGTACTCCCGTGATGTAAGAGGGGAGAAGAGAGACGTGAGAAGGG
>JADYYN010000238.1 GCA_020853635.1 Gemmatimonadaceae bacterium | reverse complement strand
TCTCGGAGCGTGGCGGCGAGGCTGCCTTCGCCCGACTCGGACACGACAAGTCCTGAGCCCGCATTCGCGCTGATTTCGCCGCCACTGACCCGCAGTTCCACGCCGCCCGATGCACGACCGCCGACGCCAATGACTCTAGGGCGTTAGTGCGCGCAGCCACGTCTACGAAGTCCACTGACACGTCGCCCGTCCCCGCACCATCGGCGTCCTCGATGATCGAGATCGCCCGACCGCCGTTCGCGTCGATGGTGATGTCCGACAGGACGAGCGTGACGTCTCCAGCCCCGACCTCCTCGATCTCGAGCCCGTCGTCGGTGTTCTCGTAGATGTCCACGCCACGGAGGCGACAGTCGATGTCGCCGGCGCCGGCCTCCTTCAGTACGAGTGCGCTCTCCGAAGGTGCCCCCAGGCGCCAAGCTATGTGCTCTACCACCGAGTGCGATGCCGCGACGATCAAGTCGCCGTCACCTCGTTCGTCGAGATTGACGCCTCCACCCGACCACTGCACGACCGAGCTGTCAATCGTCACATGGAGGTCGCCCGCACCACCCTCCGAGATGCGAACCCCGTCATCGCCGGGCTCGAATGCCGTGTTCGTCACTCTCACGCGGTGCAGGCGCACGCGCAACGAAGCGGGCGAGCCCGCGTCCGAAAAGCCGGTCGGATCGGACTCCGGCACGTCCTGATCGGTGATCCAGACGGCATGCGAGTAGACGCCGAGGAATCCCATACGCTCCAGATCGACACGCACCTCACCGACCGCGTCCGCCTGAACCATGATCCCGAGTCCGACCTTGTTGGCGTCCTCCACGCCGAATCCGCGGAGCGTGAGCGCGCTGCGCACCCTGAACAGCAATCCGACGCCCGGGGCCCCGAGGGTCACGATGTGCGCTGGACCTTCGACGGTCAGCGGCTGCGCTCCGTCGTAGACGATCTGCGACCGCGGCTCGATCTGCCCCGTGATTGAGGGTGCGAACCGGATGCCACGCACCGCCGCGTCGCCATTCGCCTCCTCGACTGCCGCACGCAGCGAGCCCGGGCCGACGTCGGCATTGTTGGTGACCCACACCACCCGCCCCACCCCATCGAAGACCTCAGTCCCCGCCGCCGTCCGGGCCGATGCCAGGTCGGTCGGTGCGACTGGGTTGCTCTCGCCACAGGCGATGGCGCAGAGCAGGATCGTCGCGATCTTAAGCGCACACCGCTTCATGGGAACTCCGCAGAGCGGGAGGAGAGACGACATTTCGTGCCTGGAGCCAGAATCTCAGGCCCGGATCGCCATTCTGCCACCGCAGGAACCAACAGGGGGAGGCGCGACGGCGCCTCCCCCTGACCCATCGAGCGTGCGCACCAAGTCGCTGTCGAGCGCGCCGGTGCGCGATCAGTAGTATCGGACCGTCACCAACCCCTCGATGTGAGGCGTGTCGCCGGACGGGCCGCGATTCTCGAAGATCTGCATCGCAGTGAGCGAGAGGCTCCCCGCGCCGGGCGCCTCCTGCGTGGCCTCGATCGCATAGCCACCGTTGCCGACGAGGAACCCCTCGGTCAGCGCCGCGATGAGATCACCCGCGCCGTTCTCATCGAGGATGAGCCCGCTGTGCGCGTTTCCGTAGTTCCCGAACGAACGCATGGTCGCTCGGAGGTTGCCGCCCGCGTCCTCGCGAACCAGTATCCCACCGCTCCAGACGCCCCGATTGACCCCGGACCGGGTCAGGCGCGCATCGACGTGGCCTTCCCCCTTCTCGTGGATGACGAGTTGCGACTCCATCGGGTCAGGCCCTTGCACGCTATACCAGGGACCGTTGGTGGCGATATGCGTGTCGTCGGCCAGGTCGACGGTGAGATTCCCACCACCTGCGACCCGATCGTCCTCCCTTACGACGATGCGCGTGTCGTCGCCGTCGAACATCGTCGACCTCGCCGTATACAGGTAAAGGTCCCCAGCCCCATTCTCGCTCAGGTCGATCGCCTGCCCCCGTCCGCCCGTGAAGTGCGCCCCCGTTGCACGCACGCTCAGATTCCCGGCATCCGATTCCTCGACGCGGAGCCCGTCGCCGGTCCCGACCGCTGAGAAGTAGCCGGTGTACCAGAACACGGCGCCATCGACGCGGAGGTCGACGCTGCCATTGCCTCGTTCGTCGACCTGGACGTCGTCGCCGCCGTTCTGGTAGAACTCCGCCGTGCGGATGTTGACGATGACGTCGCCATCGCCGCCCTCGTTGATGCGCACGGCATCCTGATCGGCGATCGCGTATACCGTGCCGGTCTCCGGATGGATGTCGTTCGCGATCGACCTGAACGTGGACGCTATGATGTCCACGCGCAGGGATGCGGCCGAGCCGGCCGAGGCCGCGGAGTTCGTGTCGGCGAGGGAGCCGGCGAGGTCGTTCACCACGAGCGCATGCTTCCCGCTCGCATCCACGTGGACCTGATTCAGCGAGACGTTGAGCGTACCGGTCGCCGACTCGGCCACATTCACCGCGATCGCGACGCCGCTCACGACCTGGTGGACACTGAGCCGCGAGAGCAAGACGGACGCGCTCGTGTTGAACACCAGCGCATCGCACGCGCACTGGTCGCCTACGATCACCGCCATGTTCGCGTCGATCGTGAGCGCCTGGGTCCCGGTGAACGTGAGCGCACTGGCCGGGATGAGATCGCCAATTCCGGCGTTGAACGAGATCCCGACAACGGCCGGATCGGCACTGGCTTCCTCGAGCGCGGCCCGGAACGAGCCCGGCCCGGCGTCGGCAGCGTTCGTGACGCGGATCTTGCGCGGCGGGTCCCCCAGCGCATCAGCGGGCGTCGTTCCGGTCGGCACGAGCGGGCCCGTCGCGTCCGAGCAGGCGAGGGCGGTGAGCAGGAGCAACAGCGCGAGCGATGGGAACTGGCGCATGCGGACACCTCGGCCGAAGGGGGGCCGCGCGTGCCCGGTGCGCGCGCAGCAGCATCGAATGTAGGACGATGCACGGGCCGCGCAATCACGGCCGGAGATCGTCAGCCCTCGATCGTGCCGTCGCCACGGATCAGAAGAACACCGGCTCCCGATACGCCCCGAACACGTCCTCCAGCGCCGCCCGGATCTCGTAGAGCGTGCAGTAGCTCCGCGCGCACTCGAGGATGTACGGCACCACGTTCTCGCTCCCGCGCGCCGCCTCGCGCAGCCGGTCGAGGTGCGCCGCGCACGTCGCCGCGTCACGCGACATCCGCAGGCGTGCGAGGGCCGCCGCCTGGTCCCTCGCCGCCTGCTCGTCCATCGTGAGCAGCGGGATCGTGAGCTCCTTCTCCTCCGTCACGAACGCGTTCACGCCTACGATCAGCCGGCGGTGCTGCTCGATCTCCCACTGCTGGCGCGCGGCCGCCTCGGCGATCTTGCGCTGGAACCAGCCGTTCTCGAGGCCGCGCACCACGCCGCCCTC
>JADYYN010000237.1 GCA_020853635.1 Gemmatimonadaceae bacterium | reverse complement strand
TCCCATCCGCCCGCGATGATGTTTGTCGCGGACACGCGCCAAATCGGCGTTCCGTTCGAGACGACCGCGTTGACCACGATCTCGTGAACCGATCGGGCTCGGGCTCCATCACGGCCATGGCCTTCTCGCGAGCACGCTGCGCGTCCACCGTCCAGGTTGCGACCTCTTCGGCGGTCGGAAGGCGCTCGATCGGTTCATGCGAGAGGGCGCTGGTGCGTGCGCACACGCGCACATGAACGAGATGACTGCGAGCGTCACGGATCGCACGACGTCCAGGACGGAAACCTCCGGCGACGGTTCCCGACGGGCGAGTCGCGCGGCGCGCCTCAATGAGTCTACGCAGACGTGCGCAGGAACCGTGCGTCAGCCACCAAGGGCACCCAGCGGCGGCCAACCATCGCCAGCCGACCGCTGCGTTCGCGCGCGCGGATGCCCAGCTACTGCTCGGGCGGGAACTCGGGCACGAAGTAGCGCGCCGGCTTCTTGTAGAGCCGCGCCAACTTCGACAGCTCGATCACGTCGAGGCGGCGCACGCCGCGCTCCACCTTCGACATCCAGGGTTGATCCTGACCGAAGAGCTTGGCCGCTTCTTCCTGCTTCAGGCCGGCGTCTTCACGGGCCTGGATCAGGCGCGTGAGGAACCGTCTGTATTCGGGAGTTTGTGCCGAGCCCATCCTTGAGCCTCGGCAACCGACTCAAGTGCATGGCTGGCGAAGCCGAAGAACGGTAGATCGCGCGCGGAGACATGCGATTTTCCACCTGCGGCGATGGCGCGCAGCGCGTGTCTTTCACGGTGCAGGAAGCCAGGGAACCTCTCGGATGGCCTCTATTCGTCGATTCGTTCTTCTCGCGTTGGCCGCCGTGCTCGGGGGCTGCGCCAGCTTCGAGCAGTGGCTCGACAAGCTGGAAGGCAAGGAGCCGCGGCCCGCGGACGCGCCCTCCACCGCAGCCGCGACGCCGAAACCCGCACCGAAGCCGCCGGCTGCCCCTGCGCCCAAGCCCGCGCCGCCGCCGCCGACGTGGAGCACCACGTTGCCGACCGGCACACGGATCACCTTCGGGCGCGCCGAGTCCTTCGCTGCAGTCGAAGACCACGCGGTCGACGTCATCACGAGCGAACTCTGCGGTGTCGGATGGACGCGCCAGTTCGGCAACTACCCCAGCATCTACTTCGTCGAGATCGACAACCGTAAGGGCAAAGCCGATGTCTCGTGGTCACCGCGCGACCGGGTGGTCTTGGCCGCGCAAGGCCGCACCTACGAGCAGGAGCAGGGCTTCCGGTTCGCAGCCGTCATGCAGCGGTTCGGCGGCCACGCACAGACCGTGCTCCCCGGCACTGCCGCGATCATGCCGGTCGTTTTCGTGAATCCGGTCCCGTGGCGCTCGATCACAACGGCGCGGATTCAGAGCGGGTCCACCGCGATCCCGCTGGCTTGCGATGAGCAACCGACAGGCAGCGCCGCGACCACGGCCGCGCCGGCCCGCTGAACCGCCGGAGAACAGGGAGACCAGAATGAGCACGCAGACCGATGCAGCCCAATCCGCTCGCGCAGTCGAACGCCACGTCGATCCAGGTCGACAACGCGCCGCCCAGCCATCCGCGCGGGTCGAGACCCAGGTGTGGACCGGCCGTCCTTCTCAGATCGCAAACCTGGGCGCGTTCGTCTGGTGCGCGCTGCTCTGCTGGCTCGTCATCCCGATCTTCGTCGCGATGTGGCGGTATCTGCTTGTTCGCACGATGCGCTACGAGCTGACCACGCAGCGATTCCGCGTGACGTCTGGCGTGCTGGCCCGGAGGACCGATGACGTGGAGCTGTTCCGGATCAAGGACTCCGCGCTCACTCAGACTCTGTTCCAGCGCCTGTTCGGACTCGCCACGATCTCGATGGCTACGTCGGACGAGTCCTCGCCGGTCGCGGTCATCGCGAGCATCCCGGCGGGTCGCGCGAGGGAGTTGCGCGAGGAGATCCGCAACCTCGTTGAGGACCTGCGTGACAGGAAGCGGGTCCGAGAAGTCGACTACTCGTAGGTTTGTGAGGCTCGCTGCACAGCTACGGTTCATGGTCCTGGCGGGGCGATACCCCTGCCATGCCCACGCCCTCTCGCACCGCCGACAACCACTGCGCCGATCGCATTCCCGTCCGCGTCTGGTGCATCAACAGCGAGCGTGACCTCGTGGCGATCCACTTCCGCGACGAGGACCTGAAGGCATGCGGAATCCAGGACGGCGATCGGCTGGTCTTGGACATCAACGGGGCAGTCGCGCGCGGCGACGTCTGTCTTGACCTCAAGGGTCCGTGGCTCGGCACGCAGAAGCTGAAGTCCGAAGGGTGGAGCCATCGCCGCATCACCAATGCCCTCCGCGCCGTCGGCGTGGACAACCCGAGCGAACACGTCGCGCTGATCGTCGAGCGGAACGGTGTGGTTCTCCCGGCTACGGAGTCGAACGAGTTGCAGAGGCGCGCCGCCGCCCTGGCCGCGGCTGGCGTGCCGTCGGCCAGCGCCGCCGGCAGCACGACGCCGACGAGGGTCGAGCGCGTGGTCCAGGAGTTCGCGCGCAGCCCGGCGGTGGTCGCCGAAGTCCTGCGGATCGCGGCAGGTCGGTGCGAACTCTGCGAGTGCGCGGCACCGTTCCTCCGAGCCGATGGCTCGCCCTACCTCGAAGTGCATCACGTCCGGACGCTGGCCGAGAACGGCCCGGACACGATCGACAACGCGGTCGCGCTGTGCCCAACGTGCCACCGGCTGCTGCACCATGCCGGCGCACTGGATCGCGAAGCTGCGCTGTCGAGACTGCTCTCGCGCGCGACTCGCTTGTCGGCTGCATCCTCGCCGTCAACCAGTTGACCGAAACTCGCCTGACCTGCCCCCACTTGCTACTCGTTCGGTGCGGGGAGAAACGCGCCGCTAGTTCTTGAGGCGCGCCGCGATGTCGCGCAGGCGCGCTGCGGTGACGGTGGCTCGGTCTACCGGGTGGCATTCTTCTGACCGGACACGCTCAACGTGGATGCCCGCCCTGGACAACTCGGCAAG
>JADYYN010000236.1 GCA_020853635.1 Gemmatimonadaceae bacterium | reverse complement strand
GCGGCGACGCTGCAGCCGAGGACGAAGACGAAGGTGGATCGGTTCACGACGGAGAGTCTCTCGAATGGGGGGAACGGGCGCCGGGAGCCCCGACACCGTGACTGCGGATTTACACGAAATAGGGCTGTTGCGTTGACGGGTACGTGTACGCCCACCCAAACTACGCTAGACCACCCCTCACCATTGCACTCACCCACTCCCCGCCCCCGAACCGATCTTGCGCTTCTCGACGGACTGCGTCGATGGCGCCGGATCTTCAGCGCGGTCACGCTGGTGACCGCGAGCGTGGCGGTGCTGGGGTTCGTCCTCGAGCGCGCGACGGCTCGCCAAGTACAGCTTAGCTCGTCCGTCCTGCGCGCGGCCACCGCCGCACAACGCGGTCTGTGGTTGGAGGAACGTGCGGTGCGCAGTCTCGGCCTCGCCTCGGACTCGCTCTCGGTCACACAAGGACCTGCCCGAGCCGCCGCCGCACGCGATTCCTCGCGGGTGCGGCTCATCGAGCTCGGCGTGCTCACCGAGGACGACTCCGAGCAGTATGGCCGCCTGGATTCCCTCAGCAAGGCCATCGAGCGCTGGGAATCGGCCTTCGTGAATCCGATCCTCGCCACCCGCGCCGTCACGCGCGAGATCGCGGTCGCCGGCACCGAGACGTTCGAGGAGGTCTCGCGGCTGCTCGACACGTTCATCGCCGTCGAGACCGCGCTGCGCATCGAACGCGGCCGGCGACAGACCCTCGCCGCGTGGGGCTCTCTGCTGATGATCCTGCTCGCGCTCGGCGTCTCCGTGGTGGCGTTCCGCAGCGTCGCGGACCACGTGGAGTCCGAGGCCGAGCGCACGCAGGCGCAGCAACGTCGCCTCGAGGACCAGGCCGCCGAGATGGAGGCGCAGGCCCGCACCATGGAGGAACAGGCCTCGCGGCTCGAAGAACAGGCGGAGGAACTCGGGCATCGCGTCCATGAACGCGACGCCACGAACCGCCTGCTCGAAGAAGCGGCCTCGTTCCTCGACTCGGCCGTCGAGAGCGCGCCGTTGGCCGTGTGTTTCGTCGATCGCGACCTGCGGCTGCTCCGCGTGAACGCAGCGCTGGCCCAGCACAACGGACTCGCCGCCGAGGAGCACGTCGGCCGCTCGCCGCGCGACGTCATGCCGAGCATCGCGCATGACCTCGTCCCGCTGGTCGAATCGGTGTTGGCGAGCGGCGAGCCCATCTCCGACGCGCCGGTCGCGAGCAACGAGACCAACTCCGACGGCTCTCGGCAGCGCTGGCGCGTGACGGCGTACCCGCTGCGCGTCCGCGGACGCGCCCCGGTCGGCGTGGGTGTCATGATGCTCGACGTCACGGAGCGCACGCAGCTCGAGGACCAACTGCGCCAGTCGGCCAAGATGGAAGCGGTGGGACGCCTCGCGGGCGGCATCGCGCACGACTTCAACAATGTGCTCACGGTGATCCAGAGCTACACCGAGTTGTTGATGGCGAACATCGACGACGGCGCACCCGGCCGCGAGGAAGTCGATGCGATCCGCGGCGCGGCAGACCGCGCCGCCGCCCTCGCCCGGCAACTGCTCGCATTCACACGACGTGAGGTCGTCATCCCGCGCATCCTCGACATCAACGAGGTGATCCGCGGGATGGAGCCGATCCTCCGCCGCCTGCTGCGGCAGGGTATCGATCTGGAGTTCGCGCTCGCACCGCAGCCGCTCCTGGTCCGCATCGACTCGGGACAGTTCGAGCAGGTGCTCATGAATCTCGCGATCAACGCGGTCGACGCGATGGATCGCGGAGGACGGCTCCGCATCGCCACCAGTGATTCGGCGAGTGCTCCGATGGCCTCCGGCGAGGAGCGTGCGGCCGCCATCCTCTCGGTGAGCGACGACGGGGCCGGCATCACGCCGGAGGTGCGGGAGCGGCTGTTCGAGCCGTTCTTCACCACCAAACCCGCCGGCCGCGGTACCGGACTCGGTCTCGCCACCGCGTATGCGATCGTGCGTAGCGCCGGCGGCACCATCAACGTGGTCAGCGCGCCCGACGAAGGCGCCACGTTCAAGGTGATCCTGCCGCGTCGCGCTGCCGAGGAACGCGAGCCGGAGTCGCGACTCAGCCCTGCGCGTGGTATCGCACTCGTCGGTCGTGACGAGACGGTGCTCCTGGTGGAGGACGAGCCGGCCATCCGCACGGCGATCGCGCGAGTGCTGCGCAGCAACGGCTACAAGGTCATCGAAGCATCCAACGGCGGTGAAGCCCTGCGCGTGGCTGACGCTGCCGAGGGCAAGATCGACCTGCTGCTCACCGACGTGATGATGCCCGGCATGGGCGGCAAGGAACTCGTGCAGCGCCTGCTCGCGGTGAAGCCGGAGATCCGCGTGATGTTGATGTCGGGCTACACCGACGACGACTCGTTGCGCGGCGATCTCGCCGCCGCGCGGTACGTGTTCCTGCAGAAGCCGTTCTCGGCGAAGCAGGTGGTGGCGGCGGTGCGGGAGCTACTCGACAGCGTGTGAGCGTCGGCTGCGCGCGGCGGTTCTACGTGCGCGGACCGGGACGCAGCGCCGCACCCACGCGCTTGAGCAGCTTGCGTACGCCGGTCGCTGATCGCCGCTCGTCCCGCGCGATGGCCGCCGCCACGCTGCGCCATGAAGAGCGCATGCGTTCCGCATCGGCGAATCGGTCGTTGGGATCGGCCGCGAGACCACGCTTGAGCCACGCCGCCACACGGCTGTCGAACGCGTCGAGCTCCACGCGCCCGGCCAACTGCGCGGCGAGGATCGCGCGCCCGTCGCCGCCGTCGAACGGCGAGCGACCGGAGAGCGCGAAGTACACGATGCCCGCGATCGCGAAGAGATCCGTCCCCACGCCCTGCTCCTCGCCGAGCAACTGCTCCGGTGCGGCGAACGCGGGTGTCCCCGACGCCCCCGCACGCTGCGCCCCCATCGCGTTGGCGATACCGAAGTCGGCGATCCGCCACCGCCGATACCGGTCGATGAGGATGTTCTCGGGCTTGAGGTCGCGATGGATGATGCCGTTGGCATGCGCGACCGCGAGACCGTCGAGCACGGCATCCACCTGCGGCGCGATCTCCGCCATCGGCCGCGCCCCCTCGCGCTTCACGAGGTCCGCGACGGAGCCTTCTTCCTCCAGCTCCATGATGTACCAGTTCACGTCGCCCTTCGAATCCCACGCGAAGATCGGCACGATCGCCGGGTGCTGCAGCTGGGCCGCGAGCTGCGCTTCACGCCGGAAGCGCGCCACCGCGGTCGCGTTCCGCGCGACCGCCGGGTGCAACATCTTGAGCGCGACTTCGCGCTCCAGCGAGAGATCGCGCACACGCCACACCGAGCCGTAGGTGCCCGCGCCGAGCGGCGCGAGGACCTCGTAGTCGTCACCGGTGGCCCAGCGCAGACGATCCTCTTCGCTCACCGCGATGTGTTCACCACTCGCCTGCTCGGTGCCCGGGAATGCCAGCGCCGCCGTGCCCGAGATACGCTCGATGCGCCGCAGCATGCCCGCGATGCTCGTGAACCGCTCCTTCGGTGACGGCTCCAGCATGCGATCGACCAACTCGGCGACGGTCGTGGGGCAGTCGGGGCGCGCGAGCCGGATCGGCGGCACGCTGCCGCCGGTCGGCATCTCGCCCGTGAGGATCGCGAACGCGATCGCGCCGAGCTGCCACTGGTCGGAGGCCTGCGTCGGCGCCCACTCGCCGCGCCACTCCGGCGGCTGCGGGATCCATCGCGCGTCGGGGATGATGCCGGCGGGGATCTCATCGCGCGGCAGCGACCACTGCCAGCCGAGCAGCCAGACACGGCCCGTCGGCGTGAAGTACGACGTCTCCGGCGCGATCGCGCCGTGCACCGAGCCCGAGTCGTGCAGATACGCGAGCGACGAGCCGATCGCGCGGATCATGCGCAGCGCAAACGGGACGGTCTCCGCACCGGAGCGCCGCAACCGCTCGCCGATGGTCTCGCCGGTGATCCAGCGACGCAGATACCCGGGCCCGCGCCGGCTGCCCGGGTGCTGCTGCCAGAAGTGGTACGTGGTCGGCACACTCGGATGGTTCCGGTGCGCGAGATGCCGCGCTTCGCGGAACAGCCAGGCGTGATGCGCGGGGTCGGGCGCCGTGACCAGCGCCAGCGAACGCCCCAGCGCGTCGATCACTTCCTGCGCGTGCCGGAACGGCGTGTAGACCCCACTCGCCCCCCACCGCCAGTCGGGTGGCAGCAGCCACCCGTCGAGATGCGGCGGGATCCCCGTCGACTGCCGGTTCGGACCGAGGTGGTCAGGAGTGTGCATCTCTGCTGAATGATACTCAGTGCGTAGGGGCCGGAGCCAGCCGCACCCGCAACGTCGTACCGCGCCCGAGCTCACTCTCCGCCCCGATCTCGCCGCCCCAGCGGTCGATCAACCGACGACTGAGCGCCAGCCCCAGACCACTCCCACTGGTGCGCGTCGAGAAGTGCGGCTCGAAGATCCGGTCGAGCAGCTGCGGTGCGATGCCGACGCCGTCGTCCGACACGCGGACCTCGGCCCCGCCACCGGGCAGCGCGCGCACCCGCAGCGTCACGCGCGTCGACTGCGCGAGTCGCGCATTCTCGAGCAGGTTGAGCAGCACCTCGCGGAACTCGCGTTCCACCCCCGCCCCGAGTACCGGCCCCTCGGCGATCTGCGCATCCCACGCGATGCCTTCCGCCCCCATGCGCTCGAGTTCGAGCACGTCGCGTGCGACCGCCGCCACATCCATCGCCTCCACCGGCGTCGCCGCCAGCGGGGCGGTGCCGTACCGACTGAAGGCGCGGGCGATCTCGTCCAGCCGATCGATCTCGGCCAGCACCCGCGCCGTGTTCTCCTCGAGCACTTTGTCGAAGTCCACCCGTCCGTCGCGGCGTGCGCGCTGCAGATGCTGCATGCCCAACCGGATGGGCGTGAGCGGATTCTTGATCTCATGCGCCACCTGCCGCGCCATCTCGCCCCACGCGAGCACACGCTCCGCACGCGCGACTTCCGTCACGTCGTCCAGCGTGACCACCACGCGTTTGGCGCCCCGCGCCAGTCGCGCGAACCGCGCCTGCAATCGACGGCCGAGCCGCTCCACCTCCACGGCGTCCTCATCGTCGGCGCCATCGCGGAAGGCGGCGAGCGGGGCGGCGAGTTCCTGCCCGATCTTCGGCAACAACATCGTGCCCTGCGGCAGCACTTCGCCGAGGATGGCCTCGGCACGCGGAGTCGCGAAGGTGATCGCGCCCTTGTCGTCGACCGCCACCACGCCGCTGGCGACGTTGCGCAACGTCGCCGCGAGTCGACGCTCGGCCGCCTCGAGTGCGGCGCGACTTTCGGCCAGGTCGGTGGTCATACGGCCGAACGCATCGAACACCGACGAGAACTCCACCAACGGTTCGCCGACGAAGGGCGGCGGCGGTTCGCCCTTGGCGACCGCGAGCGCACTCGCCTGCAGGGCACCGATGGGCCGTGAAAGCTGGCGCGAGCCCGCTCCGCTGGCCCACAATGCGGCGATGCCGCCCAACGCCAACGCGAAGAGCAGGAAGATCGCGAGGTCGTTGCGCCGACGGTCGAGCATGCGCTCATCGAGTCGTGCCGGGGCGGCGAGCACGAACTGCATCCCGGCTTCCGTCGCACCACGATATCCGAGCCGCACGGCCGACGGTCCGACCGCCTCCTGCTGCCCCGCTGTGGGCTGATCGCCTTCGCTCAGGGCGCGCACGACGTTGGGCGGCAACAATCGACCCACCGGCGCGAGTGCTTCGAGCAGCGGATCGCTCGTGGTGAGCAGGAGTCCGTCCGCGTACAGGAAGAGCGGCGTCTCGAACCGCGCCGCGGCCGCCGCGAGTTGTCCCGTATCCGGTGACGCCGCGACGCCGCGCAGCGTCTCGCGCACCACGAGGTCCCGCGACTGGAGGTCATCGAGCTTCACGCGGTTGTATGACCAGAAGCCGAGCAACGCCGAGGGCACCGCGAACGCGACGAACAACGCGCCCGAGAGCCGCAGCCGGAAGCTGTTGAGCAGGTCGCGGCGACGCGCGCGCCACCAGCGAGGCAATGCACCATCCGCAGCGATGATCATCGCCCAGAGCAGGCCGAGGAACGCGAGATCGATCAGCACGAGCAGCGTCCCACGGGCGATCAGCGCGTCGAAGCCACGGAGATCGACCGTCGCGTGCACGCGTTGCACGAGACCGCCCGGACCCGGCAACCGCCAGTCGCCGTGCAACTCGGTCCCGATGCGCGTCCAGACCCCCGCAGACGGACTGGCGTCGCGGCTGGGCGCCTCGATCTCGCCGAGCCGCAACGTGTACGGCGGCTCCGGTGCGGGCGGCGCGGTGAAGCCGATGAACGCGCCGAACGGGTCGGGCGAGACCAGCGCGGAGCGCGGCGAGAGCACCACGGTGGTGACCGTGCCGTCGAGATGCGGCAGCGCGAGTACGACGTTCACGCCGGGGGAGACCGGCATCTCGCGCAGCAGCGGCGAACGCAGTCGCTGGGCCTCGGCGGCGAGCAGGTTCACGCCGGCGGTCACCCCGGGGCCGCGTCCCACCCGCAGTTCCGCCATCGCCGAACCGTCCGGTGCCCACGTGGTGATCTCCGTGGGGAACTCGGCGCCCGCCAGGTCGCTAGCGGAATACTGTGCGAGCAACTCCACGCGCGACCGCGCGGCCGACGACGGATCCACACCCGACGCGTAGCGGTCGAGGAGGATCGCCGACGTCGGGTCCGGCGTGTTGAGTGCCTTCACGTCCTCTTGGGCGAGCGACACCCGCTCACGCACCGTCGAGAACCACACCAGCGTGACCGCACCGCATGCGGCGACGAACGCGATGGAGAGCACCAGCGCCCGGGCGCGCCGACTGAGCGCCAACGCCGCGATCGCGGCGACCCAGAGCACCGGATGCAGCGGCGGCAACCGCCCGGGGGCTTCAAGCAGCAACGGCGTGGTGAGTGCCGCCACCGCCGCAAGCAGTGGTGCGACCCACGGCGCGAGCCCGCGCTGTGGACCCACGGCGGCGCGACCGGACGTGATGCCCACCAGCAGCACCGTGACCGCCGCGAGGAACAACGTCACCTGCCACGCGAGCCACAGTCCCCAATCCGCGCCGAAGGCCGGCAGTTGGATGCCACGCGCGAGTTCGCGGAGGACGAACGGCCCCACTCCAGCCGCGAGCAACACGCCCACCAGCGCCTGCGCTCGAGAACGCGGCCGCACCCCGTCGCGCAGCGCGGTGAGCAACGCGAGGAGCAACAATCCGCTCGTGATCGCCAGCGCGCCGGCGTTCGCGGTGAATCGCCCGCCCTGACGCACCACGAAGAACGTCGGGTCGAACAGCGAGGTCTGATCGGAGAAGTTGGAGAGCGGGACGACCGCAAGCACGGCAAACGCGACCGCGAGCGCCCCGAAGCGCCTCCAGAGTCCCGCGTCGCGACGCCAAGCGGTGGTGAGGAACAACACCGTGCTCACCGCCAGGATGAGGAGGCCGCGCCAGCGCGCGCGCTGGGTCGACTCCACCCGCAACTCATCGGTC
>JADYYN010000235.1 GCA_020853635.1 Gemmatimonadaceae bacterium | reverse complement strand
TCCCCTTGAGGGCCAGCACCTTCGTGATCGCTGCCGTCAGCGTCGTCTTCCCGTGGTCCACGTGACCGATTGTCCCCACGTTCGCGTGAGGCTTCGTCCGCTGGAATACGCCCTTAGCCATCTGCCTGTCCCGTCTCTCAGTCGCTGGCTAGGAGCCCGCGCCCTTGGCTTTCTTGCTGATTTCCTCGGCGATGTTCGCCGGGACTCGCTCGTAATGATCGAACTCCATCGAGTACGTCGACCGCCCCTGCGTCATCGACCGGATATCGGTCGAGTACCCGAACGTCTCCGCGAGCGGCACCATTGCACTGATCACGCGCGTGTTGCCGCGCAGATCCGATCCCTGCACCACGCCGCGCCGCGACGAGAGGTCTCCGAGGATGTCGCCGAAGTGATCTTCCGGCGTCACCACCTCGAGCTTCATCACCGGTTCGAGCAGCACGGACCCGGCCTTCGCCAGGCCCTCCCGCGCCCCGATCGATCCGGCCGTCTCGAACGCCATCTCGTTGGAGTCAACGTCGTGGTACGAGCCGTCGACGACGGCCACGTGGATATCAACCACCGGGTAGCCGGCGCGCGCGCCGCTCTGCATCGCACCTTCGACACCGCGTCGCACGGAGGAGATGAACTCCCGCGGGATGGAACCGCCCACGGTCTTGTCCTCGAACAGGAAGCCCTCGCCGGGCTCGCGCGGCGTCAGCACCAGCACGCAGTGGCCGTACTGACCGCGACCGCCGGTCTGTCGCACGAAGCGACCCTCGGCACGCGTCTCGTGGGTGATCGTCTCGCGGTAGGACACCTGCGGGCGACCGATGTTCGCCTCGACCTTGTATTCCCGCTTCATGCGGTCGACGATCACCTCGAGGTGCAGCTCGCCCATCCCGGAGATCACCGTCTGGCCGGTCTCCTCGTCGAAGCGCACGCGGAACGTCGGGTCTTCCTCCAGCAGCTTCTGGAGCGCCTCGCCCATCTTCTGCTGGTCGTCGCGCGTCTTCGGCTCCACGGCGACCGAGATCACCGGCTCCGGGAACGTGATCGACTCCAGGATCGCGGGCGAATCGCGCGCGCAGAGCGTGTCGCCGGTGAAGGTGTCCTTCAGGCCGATCGCGGCTGCGATGTCGCCTGCGCGCACCTCGTCGACATCTTCACGCGCGTTCGCGTGCATCTTCATGATGCGCCCGAAGCGTTCGCGCCCGTTGCGCGAGGCGTTGAGCACGGTGTCGCCCGACTTCACCACGCCCGAGTAAACGCGCAGGAAGACGAGGCGCCCGACGAACGGGTCGGCCACCACCTTGAAGGCGAGCGCGGTCATCGGCTCGTCGTCCGAGGGGAAGCGCTCCACCGTCTTCTCCGGGTCATCGGGGAGGTGTGCGATCACCGGGGGCACTTCGACGGGCGAGGGCAGGTAGGCGATCACGCCATCGAGCAGGCGCTGCACGCCCTTGTCGCGCAACGCGGTGCCGCAGAGCACGGGCGCGATCTTGTTCGCGATGGTGGCGCGGCGGATGCCCTTCACCAGTTCCGTGTTGTCGATGGCGTGGCCTTCGAGGAACGAGACCATCAGCTGGTCGTCGTTCTCCGCGACCCGCTCGATCATCATCTCGCGGGCTGCCTGCGCGGCCTCGGTGAACTCTGCCGGGATGTCGCCCTCGCGCACCTCCAGCCCGCGGTCGCCCTCGAACGTCACGGCCTGCATCGAGATCAGGTCGATCAGGCCGCGGAACTGATCCTCCGCGCCGATCGGCAGCTGCACGGGGACGGCGATCGCCCCCAGCCGAGTGCCGATCATCTCCACGCAGCGCTCGAAGTTCGCGCCCATGCGATCCATCTTGTTGACGAAGCAGATGCGCGGCACGCGGTACTTGTCGGCCTGTCGCCAGACCGTTTCGGACTGCGGCTCCACGCCCGCAACGCCGTCGAACACCACGACGCCGCCGTCGAGCACGCGCAGCGAGCGCTCCACCTCGACGGTGAAGTCGACGTGGCCCGGGGTGTCGATGATGTTGATCGTGTGGTTCTTCCACTGGCAGGTGGTCGCGGCGGAGGTGATGGTGATGCCGCGCTCGCGCTCCTGCTCCATCCAGTCCATGACCGCCGTGCCCTCGTGGGTCTCGCCGATCTTGTGGGTGCGTCCCGTGTAAAACAGGATGCGTTCGGTCACGGTCGTCTTGCCGGCATCGATATGCGCGATGATGCCGATGTTGCGCATGTGCTCAAGCGGCGTGGTCCGGACCATCGATCGTTGCCTCGGATGCTTCCCTGACTCGGTGGCTGACGCGCGCACGGGCCGCAACGCTCCCTCGCATCGAGGGGCACGACCGTCACGCGACGACGTTTACCAGCGGTAGTGCACGAACGCCCGGTTGGCCTCGGCCATCCGGTGCGTCTCCTCCTTGCGGCGAACCGCATTGCCCGCGTTATTCGCGGCGTCCAACAGTTCCGCGGCGAGCTTCTCGGGCATCGACCGCCCCGAGCGCCGTCGCGAGGAATCCAGCAGCCAGCGCAGTGCGAGCGCCTGACGGCGCTCACTGCGAATGTCCACCGGAACCTGGTACGTGGCGCCGCCGACGCGACGCGGCTTCACTTCGATGATCGGCGTGACGTTGCGGAGCGCCTGCTCAAAGACGTCGATCGCACGCCGTCCGCTGACTTCCTCGATGCGATCGAACGCGCCGTACACGACGCTTTCGGCGACGCTCTTCTTGCCGTCGCGCATGAGGTTGGACATGAACTTGCTGACCACGCGCGACTGGTGGCGCGGGTCGGGAATAGTGGGTCGAATGGTGGCGCGGTTGCGGCGCATCTAGATGTTCCTCTACCCGCCCCGACGCGTGCCGTACTTGCTGCGGCCGCGCTTGCGGTTCTTCACGCCCTGGGCGTCCAGCGCGCCGCGCACGATGTGGTAGCGCACGCCCGGGAGATCCTTCACGCGGCCGCCGCGGATGAGCACCACGGAGTGCTCCTGCAACGTGTGACCCTCGCCCGGGATGTACGCCGTGACCTCGATGTTGTTGGACAGCCGCACACGCGCCACCTTGCGGAGCGCCGAGTTCGGCTTCTTCGGCGTGACGGTGCGCACCTGGGTGCACACGCCGCGCTTCTGCGGTGAGCCCTTCGCGGAGCGCCGCATGCGGTTCTTCAGCGTGTTGAAGCGGAAGCGCAACGCCGGCGCCTTCGTCTTCTTGCGAATCGGCGTCCGCGCAGAGCGGACGAGCTGGTTGATGGTCGGCACGCCGAATCCCCACTCCGCTGTTCCCACGCCACCGCGACGACGGGAAGACAAGGCAACACGAACGGCCGGATGGCTCTGCGGTGAGCCAGGCCGTGACCCCTGCCCGCATCCGGGCGCCGGTGCCACCGGTCCTCACCGCGAACGGCCACACGACCGCGCTCGCGTGAAACAAACACCCCGCGAGAGGCGCGACCTCTGAGTTTGGGGCCGGTCCGAGGCTATGTCAAACCGGACCGCCGGGCCTCGACGCATCTGCGCCGGCCCCGGTGCGAGCCCCGGACACGCGCTTCGCCATCAGGATGTCGGGCCGCCCCCACCCGTTCGCGTCGGGCACGATCCCGGCCAGCACGAAGCCACACTTGAGGTAAAACTCAAACGGATGTTCTGTAATGTTGCGCATCCCGGCGAGCGCCCCGAGCAGGTCCGGGTAGGGGTCGACTCCACCGAGGCTCGTGCGCCCCACCTCGTCGTCGGCGCCCAGCCACAACGTCAGGCCGCCGCGCTCCCGCACGCGGTCCTCGAGGTCGGCCAGCAGCGCCCGACCTACGCCTCGACGCTGGTGAGCGGGGGCGACGGCCAGCGAGTGGACCTCCCAGACGCGCCCGTCGTACGTCGGAATGCCGCCGATCCAGCCGAGCACCGCACCCTCATCGTCGCGGGCCACGCGGACCAGCTGTCCCGGGGTAAGCGCCTCGACGACCTCCGCGCGCGCCGCGTCCAGGTCCGGCCACGCCGCGGAAATGCCGCGAAAGGCATCGACCAGCACGACCGAGGCCCGATCGATGGTCGCGGAGTCGGTGGAGCGCAGGTCGTCGATGTGCATCAGCAGCCACGCCGCCTCAGCGCCGGAGCAGCACCTTGGTGAACGACTCCCGCGCGGGGCTGGCGTCGCCGCCGGCAGCGCGCGCGGCGCGGGCCCGTTCCTCGAACATGCGACGCATATCGGCCTCGGTGCGCCCACCCATCTGCGAGCTGTGCGCCAGCAGCGCGCGGATCTTCGTGCGCAGCACGGAACTGATGTCCACGTGGTAGTCGGCGTCGACGGTCCCCGTCAGCAGCATCGCCAGCGGGCGGTGCGGGGCGAGGTCCTCCTCCTTGTCGAGCGGGTAGTAGAGGTGATCGTCGGCCGAAGGGTAGATCGCGTCGTAGGTGGCGCGCCCGGTGTTGCGATGGTCGCGATGGTCGAACCCCGGGCGGAAGCCGTCCCACGTAATCACCAGCTCCGGGCGGTGGAGGCGAATCTGCCGCACGATCAGTCCGCGCAGCTCATCGTCCTCAGGCACATAGCCGTCGGGGAAGCCGAGGAAGATCGGCGGGTGCGCGCCGAGGATGGCGCTTGCCCGACGCTGCTCCTCCTCGCGCACCCCGGCCAGGTACTGCGGCGTAACGGTCGGGTCCTTCGTGCCCTTGTTGCCGCTGGTGGTGACCAGCACACGCACGTCCCAGCCGCGCCTGGCGAGCAGCGCGAGCGTGCCGCCGCAGGAGAACTCCGCGTCGTCGGGATGCGCGAAGACGGCGAGTGCGCGCTTCGGCCCTTTCGCGGCGAGCTCCGTCAGCAGGTCG
>JADYYN010000234.1 GCA_020853635.1 Gemmatimonadaceae bacterium | reverse complement strand
TGTGGAGGCGGCGCCAGGGCGCGCGGTGGGTCGACTCCACCCGCAACTATTCGGTCGCGCGCGCGACCGCTCGGGCGGCGAGGAGCGGCTCGCCCCCGAACTCCAGCACCACTGCGTTCTCGACCAGCGCCGCTGACCCGGCGCCGCCATACAGGAAGCCGGCGACGCCCGTTCGCCGCGCCACCCGGGCATCGAGCGCGCGTGCGAGGTTCGTCGCGGGACGGTCCGCGTGCAACAGCACCGAGGCCACCGCCGATCGCGGACCCTCCGCGTGGATCGCGTACGCGACGATATAGAAGTCCGTCGCGACCACACCGACCGGTCCCGGCAGCGAATCCATCGGCGACAACAGCTTCCCTGACCATGCGAACAGGCGCCCTTGGTCCACGAGAAGCACCGCGCGGTCGTCGTCCCCCGACTCGAGCGAGGCGAGATACGTGAAGGCATCGTTCCGTTCGTCGGGCGCACGAACCGCTTCGCGCGCGACACGTCGCAGATCGGCGGTCACCGCCGCGACCTCCGCCGCGAGCGACTCACCCGCCCGTTTCGCGCGGGCCTTCTCCAGCGCCGACCGATCACCGGCGAACTCTCGCTCAGTCAACAGATGCGCGAGCGCCGCGGCGGCGAAGCTCACGACCCCAACCGCGACCAACCAGCGCCGCCGCCGGGCCACGCGCGAATGGCGGATGGTCCACCAGCCGAGCACGGAGGCGAGCAGCAGGATGAGGGCGACGAGACCACCGGAGGGCTCACGCACCCAGAACGCCATCCCCACGAGTGCGAGCGCGGCGATGCCACCCCAAGCCTCCATGGGGAGCGGCCGGCGCGGCACCTGCGTTTTCAACGTGGCATCGGGTTGAGGCACGAGGGAATCATACCCGCCGAGCGGGGGCTGAGGCGACCGGGTCGCCGCAGCACGCTAGATTGTGGGGATGCTTCGGATTCTGCCCCTCCGCCGACCGATCACGCGCATCCGCGCAGCCTGGGCTGCCGCCTTCGGCCTCGTGGGGCTGTGCGCGTGCGCGGAACTCGGTGCGCAAGCGATCGTCGTCGACGCCGGCACGTTCTCGCTGGAGGTGTCCGGGCAGCGCGTGGGCCGTGAGGATTTCAGTATCCGCCGGGCCCCGGCCGGTGCGCTGGCCACCTTTGTAGCCCAGGGCAACGTCGTGAAGGGCGGCCTTCGGTATTCCGTTGTATTGAATACCGATTCGATGGGCGTCCCGCAGACCTTCCGACTCCAGACGTTGTCGGCAGGGAAGGAACTGGAGACCGTGACTGGCGAGTGGCGGCGTGGGCTGTGGTCGGGCCGATCGGAGAGCGCGATCGGCGAGTCGGCCCGCGAGTTCCGGCTTCCGGAGTCCACCGTGGCGCTCGCCGATGAGGTGGTGCATCAGATCTGGTTCGTACTCCGGGGCGGCCCCGACCGACCGGTGCAGGTGCTGCTGCCGCGACGGCTGGAGCTCCGCTCGGCGTGGGTGGAGGCCGTGGGAACCGAACGTATGGCGATCGGACTTCGAGAGTTCGACGCACAGCATTGGATCATTCGCGAGAGCCGCGGGGGCCTGGTGCTGCAGGAGGCGTGGACCGACGCCGCGGGACGTCTGCTCCGGGTGCGGGTCCCCTCGGAATCGCTGGAGGCGCTTCGAGATGAAGCGCCCTCTGAAACCGTCGTGCGCCCCTGAGCGTAGAACGGGACGGAACCCCTACACAGGACTTGGAATAGATGCGTTTGCTGCGGAGTATGCTCCTGCTCACCGGGCTCGCCGCGCCCTTGGCCGGCCAGACGCCGTCGCGTACCTCGCTGACGTTGTCTGAGGCACTCGATATCGCGAAGCGCAACAACCCGCAGTATCTGCAGTCGATCAACGGCCGCACGCGGGCGTCGGCGGCGGTGCGGTCAGCCTACGGCCAGCTCATCCCGAGCGCCGACGTCGGCTTCGGGGCGAGCTATCGCGAGGGCCGTCCGCAGTTCTTCGGCGGTGTCGCCTTCGGCGCGACCTCCGACATCATCTCGTCGAACTGGAGCCTCTCCGCGCGGTCGCAGCTCAGCTACAACACCTTGACCAGCATCCGCCGCGCCAACGCGTCGCTCGACGCGGCCGAGGCTGATGTGGAAGCAGCACTGTACCAGCTGCGCAACAGTGTGACCGCGCAGTTCCTCCTCGCGTTGCAGACGCAGGCCCGCGCGCAGCTGCAGGACACGTTGGTCGCGCAGCAGCGCCTGCAACTCGAACTGGCCCGCGCCCGTGCGGGCGTCGGCTCGGGGACCTCGCTCGATGTCAAGCGCGCCGAGGTGGGCTTGGGGACTCAGCAGGTCGCGGCGCTCCGCGCCCGCAACACGGCCGCGGTCGCGCGCCTCCAGCTCTTCCAGCAGTTGGGGACCGCAATGCCCGAGGACGTGGTCCTGCAGGCCGAGCTACCGGTGACCGCCCCTACGCAGACGGTGGCCGATCTGCTCACCATGGCCCGCGACGTGAATCCGAACATGCGCGCACTCCGCGCACGGGAACGCGTCGCCGATCAGGGTGTGAAGGCCGCGCGTGGTGACTACACCCCGACCCTGTCGCTCTCGGCGTCCATCGGTGGCGCGGCCCAGCAGCAGTCGAACGTGGACGTGTCCATCGCGCAGGCACAGGCGCAGGCGATCTCGTCCCGCGCGAACTGCTTCACCACGGACTCCATCCGCACCGGCGCGGGCTTGCCCGGCATCGCAGCGCAGTGCTCGGCGATCCAGTTCACGCCGGCGCAGGCGCAGTCCATTCGCGACAACAACAAGAACTTCCCGTTCGGCTTCACCCAGCAGCCGTACAACCTGTCGATGAACCTGTCGTTGCCGTTGTTCGACGGCTTCGGTCGCGAACAGCGGCTCCAGGAAGCGAATGCGGCGAAGTCCGACGCCCGCTACAACGTGCGGCGCCAGGAGTTGGCGCTCACCGCCGATGTGACGTCGGCGCGTGTGACCCTGCAGGCGGCGTTCGAGGCCGTGTCGCTGCAGGCCCAGAACGCGGCCACGGCGCGTGAAGCGCTGCAGCTGGCCGAAGAGCGGTACCGCGTCGGCGCCACGACCTTCGTCGATCTGACGACGGCCCGCGGTGAGTATGAGCGGGCTGAGACGGATCGAATCGATGCGGTCTATGAATTCCACCGGGCGTTCGCGGCGTTGGAAGCAGCCGTCGGCCGCACCCTTCGCTGAACGAGGACAAGATGAGTAAGGGCATGAAGTACGGGATCGTCGGAGCGGTGGTCGTCGGCATCGGCGCCATCTTCGCCGTGTCGGCCGCCAAGGGTGGCTCCAAGGGCACCGAGGTGCGCATCGAGGAGGTGTCCACACAGGACCTCGTCTCGTCGGTCACCGCCAGCGGTCAGGTGATGCCGCGGACCAAAGTCGACCTCTCCGCCGACATCACGGGCAAGATCACTCGGCTCACCGTCAAGGACGGCGACTACGTGAAGGAGGGCCAGTTCCTCCTCCAGATCGACCCGCAGCAGTACGAGGCGCAGGTCCAGCGCTCCGAAGCCGCGCTGGCCAACGCAAAGGCGAGCGCCGCGCAGGCGCGGGCCAACCTGCTCCAGGCCAAGCGCAACCTCGAACGGCAGATGGAGATCCGGAAGACCAACGCCGCGCTCGTCTCGGAGCAGGAAGTCGAGCAGTTGGAGACGCAGCTCGAGGTGAACGAGGCGCAGGTGCTCGCCGCGGAAGAGAACGTGAAGCAGAGCGAGGCGAGCCTGAAGGACGCCCGCTTCCAGCTCTCGCGCACCACGATCTACGCCCCCATGACCGGCCGCGTGACGCGCCTCAACGTCGAACTCGGCGAAACGGCGATCATGGGTACGCTCAACAAGGACGCCGCGACGTTGCTGACGATCTCGGACATGAGCGTGCTGGAAACGAAGGTGAAGGTGGACGAGACGGACGTCAGCCGGATCGCCGTGGGCGACTCCGCTGTCATCCAGATCGATGCGTTCTCCGACACCACCTTCCTCGGGCGCGTGGTGGAGATCTCGAACAGCTCCGTGAAGGGCGCTGCTGCGACGTCCACCGACCAGGCGATCGACTACGAAGTGACGGTCCGTATCCTGACCCCGCCGGCCGATACCCGCCCTGACTTCTCGTCGACGGCGAAGATCGTGACCGACACGCGTTCGAAGGCGCTCGCGATCCCGATCATCGCGCTGACCGTGCGCGAGAACGAGGCGCTCCAGAACACGGACCAGGGCAACCCGGCGGCGGCGAGCAAGACCCCGGCGGTCGAGGTCGGCAAGAAGGACGTCGAAGGCGTCTTCGTGGTGGGCACGGACAACAAAGTGACCTTCCGCCCCGTAAAGGTGGGGATCGCCGGCGAGAAGTACTTCGAGGTGCTCGACGGGCTCAAGTCCGGGGAGCGCATCGTGGCGGGCACATATCAGGCGATCCGCGAGTTGAAGGATGGTCAACTCGTCCGTGAACAACCACAGACACCGGCCGCCACCAAGGCCGGGGGGACGCCGTGAGCCAGCATACCGAAGAAGCACCGCTCAGCCACACCGCCGAGCGCCAGATCGTCGTGAACTCCCCGGGGGCGGCGCCCTCGAAGGAGTGGGTGATCGTCACGCGCGGTCTGAAGCGTGAGTACGACATGGGCGGAGAGGTGGTGCGCGCGCTTCGTGGCCTCGACCTCGCGGTTCGTCGCAACGAGTACGTCGCCATCATGGGCCCGTCG
>JADYYN010000233.1 GCA_020853635.1 Gemmatimonadaceae bacterium | reverse complement strand
GGTGGTCTCGCGGTATCCGGCTTCCGATCGCGCGCCCACGGCGCTCTACAAGCGCGCCACGGCGCTGCGTGCGGTAGGGCAGACCGACCGGGCGCGTGTGTTGTATCAGCAGGTCGTAGACAAGTACCCGCGGACTGATGCGGCCGTCCTGGCTCAGGATTTCCTCACCAAGAAGCCCTGACCCTTCGCCGCACCGCCGGTCCCTGGAATCGCGATGACGGAAGAACAGAAATCGGCGGAGATGCCGTTCCTTGAGCACCTGGAGGAGCTGAGAAATCGGCTCCTCTGGAGTGTCGGGGCGTTGTTCGTGTGCATGCTGCTGTCGATGATCGTGGTGTTCGATCAGGATCGGAACGTCATCGGCTTCCTCGCGACGCCCGTGCTCCCCTTCCTGCAGGGGAACAAGCTCATCTATACGCACCCTGCCGACACCGCGACCATCAGTCTCAAGGTCGCGTTCGGCTGTGGTCTCGTGCTGGCGACGCCGGTGATCGGATATCAGCTCTGGGCCTTCCTCTCCCCGGCGCTGCACCGTCATGAGAAGAAGCTGGTCGTCCCCGTCCTCCTCGGCGCGACCATTCTGTTCGCATCCGGGGTAATCATCGCATGGGTCTGGATGCTCCCCCTCATGCTGAAGATGCTCTTCGGGATCCAGTCGGCGTCATTGGCGCCGATGATCTCCGCGGGCGAGTACTTCTCATTCATGATCACCATCTGTCTCGCTTTCGGCGCGATCGCGCAGGTGCCGTTGATCATCCTGGCGCTCACGGCCCTTGGGCTGGTCACACCGCGGATGCTCGCCAAGTACCGTCGGCACGCGATGGTGGCCAGCATCCTCGTCTCGGCGCTGGTCACACCGGGCGACGTGCTCTCGATGACGATCCTCATGGCGGGGCCGCTGTACGCGCTGTACGAGGTCAGTATCATCGTCTCGTGGGTCACGTATCGGCTCAGGCAGCGCAGCGCAAAGAAGTCCGAGCCGTCGATCGGCGGGGCGGCGGCGTGAGTCGCAGGCCGTGGCGCCGCGCCGCGGCCATGCTGTCGGTGGTGCTGTCGCTGACGGTTCTTGTGTCGCAGGCGGTGGACGCGCAGGTCGCCAAGCCGCCGCGGGTGCAGCCGCCGGTTCCCGTGCCGCCGACTCCGACCGGCGCCGGCGGTCTGAACCAACCGGGCCGCGGACAGATCCGTGACCGCACCGATACGCTCAACCGGCGCGATACCACCGCGGCGCGCCCCAAGCTCGTCGACTGGGCACCCGACGACTCGGTCATGCTCGCCCTGCTCGCGCGGAAAGGCTACACCGTCGTGCGGTTCCAAGGGGACGTGGTCGCGTTCGCAGCCGCCGGTCGCACGATGACGCTCACCGGCACCGACAGTGCGCGCGCCGCGGTGCAGCGCGACTCGACCATCCTCGTGTCGGATACCATCGCGTACAGCGACTCGCTCAAGATGGTACGGGCGCGCGGGGACACCATCATCATGCGCGTCCCGGAGCAACGCGAGGACGTGCGCGGTCTCGGCGAGCTCAGCTACGACATCACCAACCGGCTCGGCAAGACGCGCGAGTTCACCACCGTCGCGAACTCCGGCGCCGACTGGCAGATCCAGGCGCATCGCGCCGCGTTCACCAGCGACACCACCAAGGACACGTCGACGCTCTATGCCAAGGGCGGCCTGATCACGTCGTGCCTGGACTCGCTGCCGCACTACCACTTCATCGCGCGCGAGATCAAGCGCGTGAGCGGCAGCATCATCGTCGCGCGCCCGGCCATCCTGTACGTGCAGGACGTGCCGGTGATGTGGCTGCCGTTCATCGTGAAGGATATCCGCGAGGGCCGTCGCTCGGGCATCCTGCCGCCCCGGGTCGGCTTCGCCGAACTCGTGCGCAACAGCCCGACGTACCGCCGGACGATCGAGAACCTCGGCTACTATTTCGCGCTCACCGACTACATCGACGCGCAGGTGTCGCTCGATTGGCGGTCGAGTGCGCGCGCGACCGAGCAGGATCCGGGCTGGACCCGCACGAACGCGGAGATGCGATACCGCTGGCTCGACCGGTTCATCTCCGGGAGCATCGGGGTGGCGCGGACGAGTCTGAGTTCGGGCAGTACGAACACGGCCGTCGCCTGGTCGCACTCGCAGGAGTTCTCGGCCCGGACGAAGCTCAATTCGAACATCAACTACGCGTCCAACACGACGACGCAGCGACAGACGAGCATCAACCCCTACGCGGCGCTCGCGACCATTGCATCGCAGCTCAATCTCGTGCGGCAGCAGGGGCCGTTCAACGTGAACATCGGTGGCACGCGCCGACAGTATCCCGGACGTGATCAGGTCGATCAGACCTTCCCCTCGGTGAACGTCTCGTCCAAGCCGCTCGAACTCGGCGGCTGGTTCCTGCTCACGCCCTCGCTGACGTACTCCAACACGCAGAACCTCAATCAGGACGGGGCAGGGGACTTCGCGTTCCGCTATCTCGATCGCGGCGGCGCGCTCGACTCGGTGCGACTCAAGCGCAATACCACCAACACCTCGCTCGCGCTCGCGACGCCGTTCAAGATCCTCGACTTCCAGGTGCAGAGCGGCTTCAAGTTCAGTGAGAACCTCCGCGACTTCCCGCAGATCATCACCGTGCGCGACGTGGCGGACACGAGCCGCCGGCAGGACCGCGTCTTCGCACGCACGTTCGAGTCGTCCGCGGACTTCGACATGTCGATCGGGCTGCCGCAGTTCTTCCAGGGCACGTGGAATCTCGGACCGAGCATCACCGCGCAGAACGTGGATCCGCGCGGCTTCGCCATCCGCACGCATCTCACCAACGGGCAGTGGGTGACGCAGAGCAAACGCCTGTCGTACGGCATCGGCGTCTCGCCCACGGTCTTCCGTTTGTTACCGGGCTTCGGGCCGATCGCGCGCTTCCGGCACGCGATCACCCCGACGCTCACCTACAGCTACTCGCCCCAAGCGTCCGTGAGTGACGAGTTCCTCGCCGCCCTCAATGCGACGCAGCAGGGCTATCTCGGCGCCCTCGCACAGAATCGGCTCACGCTCGGTCTCGCCACGAACCTCGAGGCGAAGATGCGGGTGAAGGGCGACAGCGCGGACGGCGAAGGGAAGAAGGTGAAGGTGGTCTCGTTGCAGTTCCAACCGCTCACCTACGACTTCGAGCGCGCCCGACAGACCGGCGGCTCGGGTTTCGCGTCGGACCGCTTCGGGTACACGTTCCGCTCGGATCTGCTGCCCGGATTCGATCTCGGCGTGGACTACTCGCTGTTCCAGGGCAGCGTGCTCTCCGACACGGCGCAGTTCAAGCCGTTCCGCGAGTCGGTGCGCGCCTCGTTCTCCCTCGACGGCAACTCGAAGATCGTGCAGGCGATCGGGCGGCTCTTCGGCGCGACGCCGTCGGTCGGCGCGGGGGCGAGCGCGGCGGGGGCGGACTTCGGCCCGGGCGCACTCGGCGGGTCGTCGCCCGATCAGCAGGGGATCAACGCCATCACGGGCTCGCGCTCGCGCAACGTCGTGCAGGCGATCCCCAACGGCCAAGGCTTCACGGCGTCCTTCAATCTCAGTGCGAACCGTCAGCGCCCGCCGGTCGGCGGACGCGTGCAGGACTTCGATCCCGCAGCGCAGTGCGCGAACTTCCTCGGGCTCCCGATCTACGACACCTGCGTGTTCGAAGCGGAACGGGCGGCGAGCGCGAACAATCCCAACGGGATCCCGCCCGCCGGCGGTACCATCTTCCGCATCCCGCCCACCACGTCACTCGGCGTACGCACGAGCTTCAACCTCACGCCCAAGTGGGCGTTGGCATGGTCCACCACCTACGACGTCGAGCGCAGCGAGTTCGCGAGCCAGGTGGTGACGTTGCAGCGCGAGTTGCATGATTGGAACGCGGTGTTCGGGTTCACGCAGTCGCCGAACGGCAACTTCGCGTTCACGTTCTTCATCTCGCTCAAGGCGCAGCCCGAGATCAAGTTGGATTACGATCGCCAGTCGTTCCGCAATCAAGTCAACACGCCCGCGACCTCTCCCTCCACCCGCACGCCGTGACCGCGCCTCTTCTGCTGGACGGGAACTCGCTGTCGATCGCTGATCTGGCCGCGGTCGCCGATGGTCATCGCACGGTCGGACTCGCGCCAGCCGCACGTGCACGGATGTCCACCACGCGTGCGATCGTCGAAGGGCTCGCGGCCCGTGGCGAGGCGGTATACGGCGTGACCACGGGCTTCGGCAAACTCTCCGACTTCGCGATCCCTCCCGACCAACTCGCGCAGTTGCAGATCAATCTCGTGCGCTCGCACGCGGCCGGCGTGGGGCCGCGGCTGCCGCGGCGCGAGGTCCGCGCGATGATGGTGCTGCGGGCGAACGTGCTGGCGAAGGGCTTCAGCGGCGCACGCCCGGAGCTGGCCGAGTTGCTCTGCGCGATGCTCGACGCGGGGCTCACGCCCGAAGTGCCGGAGCAGGGCTCTGTGGGTGCCAGTGGGGACCTGGCGCCGCTCGCGCACTTGGCGCTCTCGCTCATCGGTGAAGGCGAGCTCACGCACGCGCAGGGGCGTGGCCGGGCAGCGGACGTGCTCAAGGCGCACGGACTCGCTCCGATCGTGCTCGGGCCCAAGGAAGGGCTCGCGCTGATCAACGGGACGCAGGCGCACACGGCCGTTGGCACCATGGCGCTCGTGGGCGCCAAGCGCTGCTGGGAGGCCGCCCACGTCGCCGGTGCCGCGACCCTCGAAGCCCTCCTCGGCACACCGACTGCGTTCGATCCGCGCATCCACGAGGCGCGCGGGCAGCGCGGGCAGATCGAGTCCGCCGCCCTCATGCTCCGGCTCCTCACCGACAGTGCGATCCGCGAATCGCATCGTTCGGGAGACCCGCGGGTGCAGGATGCCTACGCGCTGCGCTGCATCCCGCAGGTGCACGGCCCGGTGCTCGAAGCCATCCGTTTCGCGGAGGGTCTGATCAGCGGCGAACTGAACGCCGCCACCGACAACCCGCTCGTGTTCGATGACGGGACCATGCTCTCGGGCGGCAACTTCCACGGACAGGCGGCGGCGATGGCGATGGACGTGCTCGCGATCGCGCTCACCAACCTCGCGGTGATGAGCGAACGTCGCATCGATCGCCTCGTGCATCCCGATCTCAACGAAGGACTGCCGCCATTCCTCACGCCGACCGCTGGTGTCAGCTCCGGCTTCATGATGGCGCAGGTCACGGCCGCCGCCATCACGAGTGAGTGCAAGGTGCTCGCACATCCGGCGAGCGTCGACACCATCCCCACCGACGGCAGCAAAGAGGACGTCGTGCCGATGGCCATGGGCGCGGCGACCAAACTGCGCCGCATTCTGCACAACGTGCAGCATGTGCTCGCCATCGAGCTGATGTGTGCGGCGCAGGGCCTCGAGTTCCGCCGGCCGCTGCGTGGTGGTGTGGGCGTGGAGAAGGCCTACGCAACGGTGCGCACGATCATCCCGGCGCTCGCGGAAGACCGCGTGCTCGGACCGGACATCGAAGCGTTGGCCGTCGCCGTCAGCGAAGGGCGCTTCAGCGTCTGAATCGGTGCGCGCCGGTTCGGACGCGCGCACCCGGTCATCGTTTCGCCACGAACTCCAGGTCGGCCGCATCCTCGAATCGGAGCGCGGCGACCTTCCCGGCGGCATTCACTCGGAACGTGAACATCGTGCGCCCGCCGCGTCCGTCGCCGAGTCGCGCGCTGAATGTGTCGTGGTGCCAGTGTTCCAGCGCGCCCTGATTGTCCGGCAACGAGCCGAAGCGGAGCGCGAGTGCGCCATTCGCGAACGTCACCGCGATGTCGCCGTACACCGGGTGTTCGTACGTGCCGGCGTACTCCGCGAGCGGGCGGGAGGGTGATGTGCCGCTGATCCGCGCTGCCTCGCGCGCCGCGACCGCCTTCTTGCCGGCTTCGGCGCGTGCACCATACAGCGCCAGCAGCTCCGTGCTCCAGTCGCGCATCGGCGCGCCGGTGTAGGCATCGAACACGCGCCACATGAGCGCGTGTCGGAACTCTGCGTGGTCGACGTTGCCGAAGATCATCACGCCGAGCCGTTCGTCGGGCATGAGGCCGATGATCGCGGTGCGGCCATCGATGGAACCGGTGTGCATCGCGACGTAGCGGCCCCGATAGTCCTGCTGGAACCAGCCGAGCGCGTAGGTGGTCCAGTGCGGTTTGGTGAGTGCCGCGGTGGGATAGAACTCGCCCGGCGGCACGAACGCCTGTGGCTTGAAGAGCTCCTTGAAGTTCTTCTCTGAGACCAATCGACGACCGTTCACGCGTCCGGAGTCGAGCAGGAAACGCAGCCAGCGCGCGGCGTCGTTCGCACTCATCCACGCGGAACCCGCGGCGGGCACCGGGTCCACCGGAAGTTCGGCGATGCGGCGCACGCTGCCGTCGAAGTTCCAGTGTGCCGATGAGACGTTCGGGTCGTTGCTCGCGCGAGCCTGCGCCTGCATCGTCTCGAGCGTGGCGTTGGAGCGCGTCATCCCGAGCGCCGCCATGATGCGCGACTCGACGAAGCGCTCCCACGGCATGCCGCACGCGGCGGCGACGACCTCGCCGGCGACCTGATACATCACGTTCTGGTAGACGAAGCCGTTGCGCAGCGAATACGCCATGGGCAGGCCTCGCACGCGCTCGAGGATCTGCCGCGCGTTCAGGTCTCCTCGGACCCAGAGCAGATCCGCGTTGCCGAGTCCCGCGTTGTGGCGCAACAGGTCCCGCACCGTGAGTTCACGCGTGACGTAGGGATCGGAGAGTGCGAACCACGGTAGGTGCTTGGTGACGGGATCGTCCCACGCCACCTTGCCGCTGTCGACGAGCATGGCGACCGCGAGCGCGGTCATGGCCTTGGTCGTGGACATGATGCCGAAGCGCGTGTCCGCATCGACGCGCCCGCTCTCGCCGACGGTGCGCACGCCGAACCCTTTCGCGTAGACCACCGAGTCGCCGCGGACGATCGCGATCGACAGTCCGGGGATCTTCCACTGCTCCATGCCCTTCGTGATGAAGGCGTCGAGTTCGGACTCTGTCTGTCGGCGTAGCGCCTGTGCGCCGACGGGCGAGGGGGCGAGCACCGTCGTTGCCAGCGCGGCGCCGGCGGTGAGGGTGGCTGCCAACAGAGCCGGCACGAACGGCACGGCGCGGACGAAGGGAGCGACAGAGCGGGCGGCGCGCATCGGAGGTGGGGTGAGGGGTCAGGAGAACATACGGCCCGCCGGGAACCGTCACTAGATTTCTCAGGCACCCCCACCGTCGACGAGAATGCCCAGCACCCCGCGAGTCATCCGCGCACCGCGCGGCCGTGAGATCAGCTGCAAGGGTTGGCAGCAGGAAGCCGCACTCCGCATGCTGATGAACAACCTCGATCCCGACGTGGCCGAGCGGCCCGAGGATCTGGTCGTCTATGGCGGCACGGGCAAAGCGGCACGCAACTGGGAGGCTTTCGACGCGATCGTGCGCTCGCTGCGCGCGCTGGAAGACGACGAGACCCTGCTCGTGCAGAGCGGCAAGCCCGTCGCGGTGTTCCGCACCCATCGCCACTCGCCACGCGTGATCATCGCCAACTCCAACCTCGTCGGTCGGTTCGCGAACTGGGACTACTTCCGCGAGCTCGAGCGGCAGGGCCTGATGATGTACGGGCAGATGACCGCGGGCTCGTGGATCTACATCGGGTCGCAGGGCATCGTGCAGGGCACGTACGAGACGTTCGGGGCACTCGCGGCCAAACACTTCGATGGCACGCTCGCCGGGCGCTTCGTGCTCACCGCGGGATTGGGTGGCATGGGCGGTGCGCAGCCCCTCGCCGCGACGATGAACGACGCCGCGATCCTCGGCGTCGACGTCGATCCCACCCGCATCGAGAAGCGCCTGCAGTCCGGCTACTGCGACCGCATGACGCACGACTTCGACGAAGCGATGCGGTGGATCCGCGAGGCGCAGGCGGCCAAGCGCGGCTTGAGTGTGGGCTTGGTCGGCAACGCCGCGGACGTGCTCCCGATGATGGTCGAGCGCGGCATCATCCCCGACGTCGTCACCGACCAGACCTCCGCGCACGACATGCTGAACGGCTATGTGCCGCACGGCATGTCGCTGGCCGAGGCTGCGACGCTGCGCACGACCGATCCGACCGAGTACGTGAAGCGCTCCACGGCGAGTGCCGTCGCGCATGTGCGCGCGATGCGTGCGATGCAGGACCGCGGGGCGATCGCGTTCGACTACGGGAACAACATCCGCACGGTCGCACTCGATGCCGGCGTGAGCGACGCGTTCAAGATCCCCGGCTTCGTGCCCGAGTACGTGCGTCCGCTCTTCTGCGAAGGGAAGGGACCGTTCCGCTGGGCCGCGCTCTCCGGTGACCCCAAGGACATCGCACGCACCGACGAACTCGTGCTCGAGATGTTCCCCGAGGACGCGCACCTGAAGCGTTGGATCACGATGGCGCGCGAGCGGATCCACTTCCAGGGACTGCCGGCGCGCATCTGCTGGCTAGGCCAGGGGGCGCGTGCGCGCTTCGGTGTCGCGCTCAATGACCTCGTCGCCAACGGCGAGGTGTCCGCGCCCATCGTGATCGGCCGCGACCATCTCGACACCGGCTCGGTGGCGTCACCGTTCCGCGAGACCGAAGCCATGAAGGACGGCTCCGACGCGGTGGCGGACTGGGCCATCCTCAACGCGCTGCTCAACGTGGCGAGCGGGGCGAGCTGGGTGAGCTTCCATCACGGCGGCGGCGTGGGCATCGGCAACTCGCTGCACGCGGGGCAGGTGATCGTCGCCGACGGTACTCCTGAGATGCGCGAGCGACTTCAACGCGTGCTCACCAACGACCCCGGTATCGGTGTCGCGCGTCATGCGGACGCGGGCTACGACATCGCCATCCGGACCGCGGCGCGTGAAGGCATCCAGCTCCCGTCCATCCAGGGCTGACCGCTGCTCTCCACGAAGTTCCGCCCCTGGCATCTCGCGCCCTTCAGCTGGAAGTACGCCAAGCTGAAGTGGCAGCGGCGTCCGGTCCTCGTGCACTTCGAGGTCACCATGCGCTGCAACGCGAGCTGCGCGTTCTGTGACTACTGGAAGACCTCGCCCGAGATGAAAGCGAAGGAGCTCACCTCCTTCGCCGACGCCGCCCGCGCGTTCGATCCGATGCTCATCACGTGGACCGGCGGCGAACCGCTGCTGCGCAAGGACCTCGAAGAGCTCGTCAACGCGGTCGATCGCGCGATCAGCACCAAGTGGACGACGCTCATCACACACGGCGGCATGCTCTCGCTCGAGCGAGCGCGTTCGCTCTGGGACGCGGGCGTAGGGCAGTTCTCCATCTCGCTCGACTACCTCGACGAACGCCACGACAAGGCCCGCGGCATCCCGGGCCTCAGCAAGAAGATCCTCGCCAACGCCGAGGCGATCCGCGGGGCAGGGATGACCGTGAGATTCAATACCGTCATCAAGGACGACAACCTCGACGACGTGATGCCGCTGGTGCGCGCTGCGGCCGCCATGCGCGTCGGCGTGAACCTCTCGGTCTACACCGATTTCAAGAACGGCAATCGCGATCATCTGCTCGGCGCCGCGCATCAGCAGCGGCTCGAGGAGCTCGTGCGTGAGTTGCTCGCGTTCAAGAAGCAGCGCCGCGGGACACTCTCCAACTCCGACTACTACCTCGAGAGCATCCCGAAGTACGTGCGCGGTGAGATGAAGGAACCCTGCCGCTCGGGACAGGAGACGGTGCACATCGATCCGTACGGCGGCATTCGACGGTGCCCCGATTTTCCGGTCGACGGGCACTGGAAAGACTACGCCGGGTATGCGCCCATCAAGTGCGACCGCTGCTTCTACGCCTGCCGCGGCGAGGCACAGGCGCCGTTGCGCGTCGACCGATTCCTCGACCTCGTCGCCTCGCCCTGAGTAGTTTGGAGCGCATGACGCCAGCCACCCAACTGCTCATCAACGCGTCGCAGGTCGTGACCTGCGCAGGACCGGCCCGTGCCCGCTCCGGCGCCGAGCAGTCTGACGCCGCGGTGCGCGTTGGCGAGGGCGTCGCGATCGACGCGGCGGGACGCGTCCTCGCGGTCGACACGGACGCGGCGCTCCGCGCAGCGCATCCCACCGCGTCGCTCATCGACTGCGAGCAGGGCGTCCTCACCCCTGGCTTCGTCGACTCGCACACCCACGCCATTTTCGGCCGTGCGCGCTACGAGGAGCAGGAGATGCGCGCCGCCGGCATCGGGTATCTCGAGATCGCGAAGCGTGGGGGTGGCATTCACTCCTCCGTGCGCGATCTGCGCACGCGCAGCGCGGACGAGCTCGTTGCGCTCGCGACGGCGCGCCTGCACCGCATCGCCGCTCACGGTACCACCACGCTCGAGGTGAAGTCAGGCTACGGACTCTCGCTCGAATCCGAGCTCACCACGTTGCGTGTGATCCGCCGACTCGCCGCCGAGTTGCCGCTGCGCCTCGTGCCCACCTTCCTCGGCGCACACGAAGTGCCGCTCGACTATCGCGAGGCACCGCGCGACCGCGCGCAATACATCGCGCTCGTCACGGGGGAGATGATCCCGGCGGTCGCGGCCGAGGGGCTCGCGCGTTTCGCTGACGTATTCTGCGAACCGGGCGTCTACACGGCCGACGAGTCTCGGCGCATCCTCACCGCCGCGCGGGACGCCGGCTTGGGCATCAAGCTCCACGCGGATGAGCTGGAGAACGGTGCCGCCGCCGAACTCGCCGCCGAGTTGCGCGCGACATCGGCCGACCACCTCGCCGCGATCTCGGAGCAGGGCATCGCGGCCCTCGCGGCGAGCGGGACCGTGGCGACGTTACTTCCCGGCACCATGTTGTTCCTCGGTCGTCCGAAGCAGGCGCCGGCCCGCGCGCTCATCGGTGCAGGTGTCCCCGTTGCACTGGCCTCGGACTTCAACCCCGGCACCAGCCCCACCGTCAGCTTGCCGCTCATTCTCACGCTTGGCGTCAGCCAGCTCAAGCTGAGCGTCGGCGAAGCCTTCGTGGCCGCGACGGTCAACGGGGCCGCCGCGCTCGGGCTCGCGGGTGAACTCGGGCAACTCGCCCCCGGCTTCCACGCCGACCTCGCGCTCTTCGACGTCCGCGACCACCGCGAGATCCCCTACTGGTACGGCGACAATCGCTGCGTCCGGACCTGGGTCGGCGGGCGGCCCGCGGCCCCTATCTTCGCGGCCTCCAAACGCTTGTCTCACCCCGGGTTCGGCGGGTAAGTTTCCGGAATGGCCGACATCCTCAAGCTCAAGAAGAAAGCGGCCGACTTCGAGGCCAAGAAGCAGATGGACAAGGCACTCGCGGTGTATCGCGAGATCATCGAAGCGTACGAGAGCGGCGACGAGGATCCGGTCGACATCCCGCTGTACAATCGCGTGGGTGACCTGATGCAGAAGGCGGGCAATCTCGCCGAAGCGGTGTCGGTCTGGGAGCGCGCGGTCGACCAGTACACAGATGGTGGCTTCTACAACCCCGCCATCGCGCTCTGCAACAAGATCCTGCGCCAGTCGCCAGGCCGCGCGATCGTGTACTACAAGCTCGGCAAGATCTCGGCGGAGAAGGGCTTCAAGTCCGACGCGCGACAGAACTTCCTCGAATACGCCAGCCGCATGCAGAAGGCCGGCAACCTCGACGAAGCGTTCCGTGCGCTGAAGGAGTTCGCCGACCTCGTCCCCGATCAGGACGACGTGCGGCTCATGCTCGCCGACCAGCTCGTGAAGGCCGACCGCAAGAAGGAGGCGATCGAGCAGTTGCAGATCGCCTACGCGCAGGCCGCGCGTACGAATCGCGACGCCGACATGGGCACGATCGCCGATAAGATCAAGGCGATTGACCCCAGCGTCGAACCGCGGGCCGACGACGACGGCGGTGGCTCCAAGACTGGCGGACTCGTCTTCCTCGACTTGGACGGCGGGCCGAGCAAGCGGGCCTCCGCCATGACGCCTGCGCTCAAGACGCGGCAGCGGCGCGTGACGAAGGCGGTCGAAGGATTGAACCTGCTCCACGTGGAGGAGGAGCCGAGCACCGGACCGTCCGCGCCGGCTCCAGCGGCTCCAGCGGCTCCAGCCGCAGCGGCACCAGCCGCCCCCGCTCGGCCGACCCCCGCCGCGCCGCCGAAGGTCGAGGTGAAGGGTGGGCTGACGTTCATCATGCCGGACCCGACGCCGGCGGAGCCGATCCAGGCGGTGCCGGCGGAGCCCGAGGCTGCCGCGCCACCCGACGCGGCCACGCTCGACGGGCTGATGATCGAGCCCACGGCTGCGCCCGCTGAGGCTGCGCCCGACGCGAACGGCGGGATGCTCGGACTCGAGCCGACGCTGATCGAGGAGCCCTCCGTCTCGCCGGACGCGATCGAAACGGTGGAAACGGTGCAGCGCATTGCGCTCACCGAGTCGGAGCAGCCGGTCGATCTCCCGATCATCGAATCGCCGTCGGCATCGGTCGACACGACGGTTGATATCCCGATGCTCGAGATTGAGCCGACGGTCGTCGCACCGCCGCCGGAGGTGCTGCGGCGCACGATGGACATCCCCATCGTCGAGTCGACCCCGGTCGCGGACGATCTTCCGATCATCGAGCTGCCGTCCGCCTCGTTCACGCCGGCGGATCTGCCGCCGACGGACGCGCCGAGCATCGAGTCGGCGACGGACGTCGCGCCGGATCTCGAGATCGACGTGCCGCCGACTCCGACCGCGTCAATGCCGCCCGTGCTCGTGGACCTCCCGGTGCTCGAGGTCCCCAAGCCGCGCGAGCGCACCGCGACGCCACTCGACATGCCCTCCACCGCCGAACGGGCGATCCCGCGGCGGAGTGAAGGGCTGGACGGGGCGATCATCCCGGAGACGACCGAGCGCGCCATCCCGCGGGAGCTCACGCCGTCCGGGCTCACCCCCGCGAACACGGGCAGTGTCGCCAGCTCCGACTTCGGGGCGTTCGGCGCTCCGGCGGGCGCGGCAGAAGAGAGCCCCACCTTCGAGCCGCTGCAGGTGGAGTCCAGCGAAGGCGTGCATGCGTTCCCGCTCGACGAGAACTACGTCGCGCGACAGTCCGGCTTGCTCGAGCCACCGCCGCCGCCGCCGCTGCCCCCCATCAGTGACGAAGAGCTCGCCAGCGCCAAGCCGCCGGCGCGCGCCACCTCTGTCATCCTCGCGACGTCGGTCGACCGGCTCCGTGACCGCGCCGCCGATGCGCCCGAGGACTGGGGCCTGCGCCGTCAGCTCGCCGAGGCGATGCTCGACGACGGGCAGCGCGAGTCCGGTATCGCGGAACTCGAAGTCGCGCTCAAGGGTTACGAACGCGACGGCGACCTCGATACGGCCGCGTCGATCGCCGAGGAGATCGTCCGGCTCGCGCCGAACGTGATCGCGTACCACCAGAAGCGCGTCGAGTTCGCCTTCCGCGCGAACGACCGCCGCCGGTTGGGCGAAGCGTACGTGGAACTCGCCGATGCGCTCGTGCGCGACGGGCAAGGCGCCAAGGCCCGCGTGGTCTACCAGCGTGTGCTCGAGATCGACCCCGAGGATCTGCGCGCGCAGGCTGCGCTCGAGACCATCGCCGAGGCGCCGGTACCGGAACCCGCGCCCGCCCCCCGCCGTTCTACCAAGGCGATGAACAAGTCCTCGGCGTCGGCGCCGAGTGGCTCGGTCAAGAAGCCGGCGCCCGAGGAGGACTACATCTCCCTCGGTGATTGGTTCAAGGACGACGACCTGCCCAAGAGCACGCGCATGGTCGTTGAGGAGAAGGAGCCCACCGGCGATGAGCAGGCCGACTTCGCCGACATGCTCCGGAAGTTCAAGCAGGGCGTCGCGGACAACGTCGACGACGAGGACCACGAGGCCCACTACGACCTCGGTGTGGCATACAAGGAGATGGGCCTGCTGGACGAGGCGATCTCCGAGTTCCAGAAGGCGCTGCGCGGCTCGAACAACCGCGTGCGCGCGATCGAGTCACTCGGCCTCTGTTTCGTCGAGAAGCAGCAGCTTCCGGTGGCAGCGACCATCCTCCAACGTGCGTTGGCGGAGCCGGGCGTGGCCGACGAGCAGCTCATCGGCGTGCTCTATCTCCTCGGCACCATCGCTGAGGAACTGCACCTGTTCCCTGACGCGAAGAAGCACTACCAGCGGGTCTTCGCCGTCGACATCAACTTCCGCGATATCGGGGACCGGTTGAACGCAGTGGAGAAGCAGCTCTCGTGACGCTCGAGACCCGACTGCACGCGCCGGTGGCGAATGCGCTGCGCGAGCTCCAGGCGCCCATCAAGGACCGCTTGGATCGCGTGCCGGAGGAGATGTGGCGGATCGTCCAGGCGGACGTCGCCATCGTCGAGGCCGCGAACGCGCACCTGCGCGGCATGCGTGGCAAGCTGTTCCGGCCGACGCTGCTGCTGCTCGCGTCATCGGTCGAGGGCACCCCGGAGGCTCGCGCCGTTCCGCTGGCCGCGGTCGCCGAACTCGTACATCTCACCAGCGTCGTGCACGACGACGCGGTGGACCACTCTGTGCTGCGCCGCGGGCAACCGACCATCAACGCGCTGTTCAGTCATCAGGTCGCCGTACTGATGGGTGACTTCCTGTTCTCCAAGGCGATCGCCGAGCTGGTGCGTCTGGGTGACATGGAGCCGCTGCGCATCTTCACGCAGGCGTCCAACGAGATGACGGTCGGCGAGTTGCGCCAGCTCTCGTCATTCGATGCGTTGAGCTTCAGCGAGACCGATTACTACACGCTCAATCGCGCCAAGACCGCGTCCCTCGTCGGCGCGGCCTGCGAGATGGGCGCCCTCGCGGGAGCCCCGCGCTTCCGGGCGCCCATGCGACGCTTCGGTGAGCGCCTCGGCATGGCCTTCCAGGTCGCCGACGATCTCATCGACTACACCGAGCAGGAAGCGGTGACGGGAAAGCCCAGCGGCAACGACCTCAAGGAGCACAAGGTCACGCTGCCGCTCATCCATGCGCTGGGGCAGATGAATCGTGCCCAGCGTGCCCGCGTCGACGCACTCTTCGCCGATCCGACGCCGAGTGACGCGCATATCGCCGAGGTCGTCGGCATCGTGTCGGAATGCGGCGGGCTCGAATACGCGCGGCAGAAGGGCGAACAGTTCGCCCAGGAAGCCGAGGAAGCCCTGGCCGGTCTCCCCGAATCCGACGTGCGCCAGTCCTTGTTCGGCGCTTTGGGGTATGTCATGGATCGGAGATTCTGATGCCGCCACAAGGTTCTGCGAAACACCGTCCCGGGTACCACGCCATCGTCCTCGCCACGGGATTCGTCCTTGGCGGGTTCATGCACCAGTTCGCCCGCATGGCGTTGCCGGCCGGCGCGGTGAAGGAGTTCCTGAACCTTGGCTTCGTCACGCCGTCGATCGGCCCCTTGCCCATCGACCTCATCGTCATCAAGTTCGCTTTAGGGCCCATCGCGCTCGACGTCTCGCTGCTGAGTCTCGTCGGGGTCCTGGCAGCCTATCTCATCGCGCGTTCGTTGTTCTAAGGAGGTTCGTATGTTCGGTGGATTCGGTGCGACGGAAATGCTGATGGCGCTCGTGGTGGTCCTGCTGCTCTTCGGAGCCAAGCGGATCCCCGAGATCGCAGGGTCGTTCGGCAAAGGCATCAAGGAGTTCAAGAAGAACATGAACGAGGCGAAGGCGGAGTTCGCGGCGCCGGCCGAGCATGAGTCGCTGCCGCCGGCGCAGCCGCGCAGCGTGCAGCACGATGACGCGCCCGAGAAGGAACCGCGCCGCCTGATCTGATCCTGATCGCGCACGACAGCGAAAGGGGGCCCGGACAACTCGTCCGGGCCCCCTTCGTGTACCACTCGGCGGCCGACCAGCGGCCGCCGCCCACTCGACGACTTACGGCGCGTCCAGCGATTGGCGCCGGAGGGTCGCGTTGATCTGATCGCGCTTGTCGACGATCGTCGCGTCGCGGCGGAGGTTGTCGAGGAAGAGCCGCACACGCTGCTCACGGAGCGCCTGGATCACGCGGTCCCGCTGCTCCGCCTTCTGGGCTTCGAAGGCCTCACGGGTGCCCTCCGAGCGAGAGATCACGCGGACGACGTACACGCCGTCGGTCGAGCGCGCCGCACCGACACCGCCCACGGGGATCGAGAACGCCGCCCCGACCGCCTCGTTGTAGTACCCCAGTCCCGGCACAAAGCCGAGGCGGGTGAACGGCCCTGCTCGCTGCGGGGTGAGGCCGGCCTTCTTGGCGGCGGCCTCGAGCGTCGTGGCCTTGGCGTCAGCGACCAGCGCCGTCGCCTGCGGGACGAGGCCCTCGGCGGCCTTCCGCTCCTTGAGTGCGGTGCGGATCTCGTCCTTCCCCGCCTCGAACGGCGCCTTGCCGCCGGGCGAGAGGGAGTCGATGCGCGCGAGGTAGTAGCCGCTCTCGTCGTCGATGAGGTCGCTGATCTCGCCACGGGCAGCGCCGCCGAATGCGAAGCCGGTGATGCCGCCCACCGGGCGACCGAGATAGTAGGCCGTCTGGCCTTCGGTGACGGGCACCGAGGTGACGAGCAGGCCGAGTTCCTTCGCTGCGCTGTCGAGGCGTGAGCCCTCAGTCATGCCCGCCGCGATGGTGGAGAGCACGTCCGCGCTGCGATCCGTCAGCACCGCCGTGGAGTCGTTCTGCTTGACCGTGAGCAGGATGTGGCGCAGCGCCAGCGTGTCGCCCTTCCGCTCCGTGGCCTTGATGATGTGCCAGCCGAACTGGGTCGGCACCGGCTCCGAGATCTGGCCCGGGCGCAGCGCGAACGCCGCCTTCTCGAACTCCGGCACGAAGCGCCCCTTGGCGCCGCGACCGAGGTCGCCGCCCATGGGGCCCGAGATGGTGTCCTCGGACTCACGCTTGGCGACGTCCTCGAACGTGGACTGGCCGCTCGTGATCTCTGCCTTGAGTGCACGCAGCTTGGCCGCCGTGGAGGCCGTGTCGGCCGCCTTCGGCGTCCGGTCGAGACTGATGATCGAGACCACGGCGCGGCCCGGACGGTCCCAGCGGTCCGGCTGCGAGTCATAGAACTTCCGGACGTCCGCGTCGCTCACCTCGGCTGCGGCGACCTGCGCGGCCGAGGGGGCCAGCGCCACGAACTCGACGGTCGCCGAGTCACGCTCGTCGCGGTACATACGATAGAGGCGCTCGTCGCTCGGCCACGCATCCGTGATCAGCTGGGAGAAGAGCTTGGAGCGCGGAATCTCGCTGCGATAGAAGCTCTCGAGCTGCAGCAGCAGACCTTGCTGGCGGGCGACCGGCGACGCGAGCAGCCGCTGGTACTTCGCCGGGTCGAACCGACCATCCGTCAGCAGCTGCGGATTGGTCAACATCTGCTGGGGCGGGGAGTTGAGCGCCGCGTTCTTGATCTCCTCATCCGTGACGCGGATGCCCCGCTTCTCGTATTCCTGTTGGAGCAGGAGGTCGGAGACCAGTTGGTTGAACGCCTGGTCTTCGAGCACCTGACGCTCATCGAGGTTCAGCGCACGACCGGCGCGCTGTTCCTGCTCTTGGGAGAGCTGGTTCGTCAGGTTCTGCCACGCCACGTACGGGATTTCGTCCCCGTTCACCTTGCCCACCACGGTGGTGGTGGTGACGGGAGTCCGGCCGAGGAGGCCGGAGACCTCACCGAGCAGGAAGCCGCCGACGAAGGCGACGAACAAGAAGATCCAGATGTACTTGGCGATGCCCCGCATCGATTGCAGCACGGACCACGACCCCTGAATTCAACGGTAGAAAGGAGCGCGGGAACGAGGATGGTCCCCGGGCTTCACGCTGGTTGATAGAGCCTGTAAAGCTACCCCGAAAGCGAACGTAAAATCAAGCGAGACGCGAACTTCTGATTGACGCTCTCTCTGTGCCGATGCTACCTTGGCCAGAGCGCGATCCGTGGCTTCGCCCTCCTCATCCCGCACCCGCCCGATGGCCGCACCGAACCGCGTCGAAGAGCTCCGTAAGCGATACCATGAGAACCCGAAGAAGTTCTTCGCGCCGTTTGCGAACGAACTTCGGAAGACGGGGCAGGTCGATCGCGCCATCCTCATCTGCCAGAAGCACCTGGGCGAGCAGCCGGCGTCCATGAACGGCTTCGTGGTCTACGGACAGTGCCTGTTCGAGCTCGGGCAACTGGACGAGGCGCGTGGGCCGTTCGAGTCCGCGCTGGCTCTGGACCCCGAGAACCTCATCGCCCTGCGCCACCTGGGCGACATCGCGCGCCTGGGCGGCGATACCGAAACGGCGCGCAGCTGGTACACGCGGCTCCTCGAGTTCGATCGCCGCAACGACGAAGTCATCGCCCTGCTGGAAGAAGTCGGGGGACGTCAGGACGTGGAGCCGGCATCCGGCCCGTCGCGGGCGCCCAACATCATCTCGGTCGCGCCGTCGGTGCGCGTGACCGCGTCGTCGCAGGCGGTGGGACTCACGGGCGATGCGCCGCCCATGCCGCCCCGCGGCTCGACGCCCATCCGCCCGATGACCCCGGCGCCCGCCCAGGCCGCCGCCGCCGTCTCGCGGCCGCCGGCGCTCGAGGACGCCAAAACGGTCGAGGTCGTCGTCCCGCCCAAGCCGGCGAAACGGGGATCCTTGTTCGATGTGGCCTTCGACTTCGGGGAGGGCGCGTCGGCGCCGGCACCAGCACCGCCGGCTCCAGCGGCTCCGGCAGTCCCGCCACCGGCCGCAGCGCTCCCGCCGGCCGTCGTCGGCGAGACCACCGAACCCCTCATGCCGCGATTCCGCCCGCCGACCCCGGCGATGCCGGAGTTCGTGGTTCCGACCGCGGCCGCGCCGTCCGTCCCCCCGGCGGACGAGCTGCCGCCGGTCGTCGAGGGCATCGAACTCGCCGAGTTCTCGGCTGAGGTCGCACCGCTGCCGGATCTGGAGACCACGGAGTTCGAAGCCGCAGACGTCGCGCGCCTCGACAACTTCGAATCGGAGTCGGCGTCCGCGCCATCCGTGCAGCCGCTGGCTATCGAAGGAATGGAGGAGCGCGAGTTCCGTCCGCCTGCCGACTCGGGTGCGTTCCGCTCCATTCTGGAGCCGGTCGAAGACGCGCTTCCCACCGTCGAAGGGGTCGATGGTCTGATCGACGCGGATCTGGATCCCATGGGGACGTCGCTCGAATCGCTGTCTGCGCCGTCCGAGCTGATCGAGACCGCCGACAGCGAGTTCTTCGTCGCCGGGCTCGATGAGCTCTCGTCCACGCCAGACCTCGAGCCCAACGGCCCGGGAGTTGAGGCCTTCCACACCGATGACGCCGGCGACGAGTTCAGCCTGTTGCCTGAGGCCGCGACTGACGACGCGACTGCTGACGACGCGCTGCCCGCACTCCCTGCCGAGCCGGATGATCCCGGTAGCATCGCGATCGACGAGACGTTCGAGATCGAAGCGCCGTCCGTGGGGGTGGCGTCGATGTTCGTGGAGATGCCGCCGCCCTCGCTAGAGCCGATTGCGGAGCCCGCGTCGGTCACGCCGCCGGTCACGTTCGTGACCGAGACGATGGCGAAGTTCTATCTGGAGCAGGGACTCACGGACCGCGCCATCGACGTATACCGGCAGCTCGTGGCCCAGTCGCCGGCTGATGAGGGACTGCGGGATCGCCTGCGCGCCCTCGAGACGCAGTCACGCGCGTCGCTCGAGTTCGAAGTGCCTGCGGACGCCGTCGAGATCGCGGAGCCGGCACCGACCAACGCGATGCTCTCGGCGATGTCGTTCGACGAGGTGGCGCTCGACACGCCGGTGGCCGCGCGGCCTCCGCGCGTCACGCCAGCCGCCCCGGTGTCGCCAGTCGCTGAGCCGACGGGCCCGAATGTCCGTGACTTCTTCGCCGCATTCGCGCGTCGCGGTCTGACCGTCGCACCGCCGGTCGTGACGATTCCGACCGCTGCGGGGTCTCCACTGAGTCCGCTCGACGAACTCTTCGGCCCCGAGGTGAATGTGGAAGACGAACGCGCTGCACATCGACTCGCCGCGGTTGGCGCGACCTCCGGTCCGTCCGGTGGCACGGCGCTCGACTCGCTCTTCGGTGAAGGTCCTTCGGCCCCGATGCCGCCTGAGCTGCCGTCGGCGACGCCCGGCTCGCCGCGCGTGTCCCGCGCGTCGGAGAAGCTCCGCTTCGACCAGTTCTTCTCGTCGTCCTCGGTGCCGTCAGCCATGTCGACGCCGACCGATGCCGACACGGCCCCGATCGTCGAGTCGTCGTCGTATGTGGGCGATCTGCCTTCGGCGGCGCCGGAAGACGATGACCTCGATCAGTTCCAGGGCTGGCTGCGAGGCCTGACGAAGTGAGGATCGCGGTCCTCAATGGTCCGAATCTGAACCTGTTGGGGATCCGCGAGCCGGAGATCTACGGGACCACAACGCTGGCCGAGATCGAGTCGCACTTGGAAGAAGTGGGTGCGGCGCTCGGGGTCACGCTGCTGTTCTCGCAGTTCAACGACGAAGGCCGGATGCTCGAGGCCGTCCACAACTGCCGCGGCGTCGTGACCGGCGCGGTGGTGAACGCCGGCGCGTGGACACATACGAGTCTGGCGTTGCGCGATGCGTTCGCGGGGGTGTCGCTGCCGTACGCCGAAGTCCATCTCTCCAACATCTACGCCCGCGAGCCGGAACGCCGCCATTCGTGGCTCGCACCCGGGGCCGTCGGCATCATCGCCGGGTTCGGCGCGTACGGCTATGAGCTCGCCCTGCGCGGGCTCGTACGGCACTTGGGCGGCGCACCCTCCGGCGCCGTCTAGTCCGACCGCGTTGGCCGGCCGCCTTGCCTTGGCGGCTATCTTTCCCCCGTGACTTCGATCCTTTACGCCGTGCTCGCTGCGGCGGGGAACGTCGTCGGCGCCGCCGCCGTCACCGCGCGCCCGCGATGGTCTCCGCGCTCGCTCGAGCTGCTGCTCGCCTTCTCGGCGGGCTTCCTTGTCGTCGTGTCCATCGCCGGGCTGTTGCCCGAGGCGATCGAGCACGGAGGGGCGCGGGCGGCGTACATCATCCTCGCCGGCTTCCTGCTGGTGCATCTCACGCAGCACGCGCTGGTGGGGCATTTCCACTTCGGTGAGGAGACGCACCATGTGAGCCGGGGCGTGAGCACGGCGGCGCTGGTGGGACTGCTGCTCCACACCTTCGTTGACGGCGTCGCCATCGCCAGTGCGTTCGCGGTGAGTCAGGACCTCGGCGTGTTGGTCGGCGGCGCGGTGTTCCTCCATAAGGTGCCGGAGGGGCTCGCGAGCGCGTCGCTCTGGGTCGCGTCGGGGCGGACTCGTACGGCCGCCATGGGTGCGGCGGCGGCGCTCGGTGTGGCGACGTTGCTCGGCGTGGTGTTCACGGATCTCTTCGATCCGCTCGCGCAGTGGGGGCTCGCACTCTCGGCCGGTGTGACGCTGTACGTCGGGGCGTCGAACCTGATCCCGGAGTTCCAGGGCAAGGCGGGGTGGGGCCACAACATGGCGTTCTTCGCCGGATGCGCGATCTCGGTGGCGTTCCGTCTCATGCTCGGGCACTAACGTGTCGCGCGGCAGCGACCGACGCGCGGACCACGGCGCACCGGGGCTCTTCGAACGGCCGCTTCAGGCGCCGCTGGCCTCGCGCCTGCGGCCGCGGTCGCTCAACGAGGTGGTGGGACAGGACGCGATCCTCGGAGCGGGGAAACCGCTGCGCGTGGCCATGGAGCGGGGCGAGACCGGCAGCATCCTGCTCTGGGGACCGCCCGGCACCGGGAAGACGACCATCGCACGTCTGGTCGCACGTCACGTGGCCGGTGAGTTCGTGCCGTTCAGCGCCGTGACCGACGGCGTCGCTCGCATCCGCGAGATCGTCGGCGACGCCGAGAAGCGTCGCGTGCTCGGCTCGCGCACGGTGTTGTTCGTGGACGAGATCCATCGGTTCAATCGCGGGCAACAGGACGCGTTGCTGCCGCACGTTGAGAGCGGGTTGCTCACGCTCATCGGCGCGACGACGGAGAATCCGAGTTTCGAGATCAACGGCGCGCTGCTCAGCCGCATGCGCGTGTTCGTGTTGCAGCCGCTCGACGCGGCTGCGATCGCGACGCTGCTCGAGCGGGCGATGGCCGATACCGAGCGCGGTGTGTCCGCGGCGCTTGATGGCGCACCGCTCCGGCTGGACGTCGCGGCGCGCGACCTCTTGGCCGAGCAGGTGGACGGCGATGCGCGCCGAGCACTGACGGTGCTCGAGGCGGCCGCCGTTCTGGCGACCGACGGTGTAATCACCAGCGAGATCGCGACGGCGGCGCTCCAGATGCGCGTGCCGTCGTACGACAAGTCGGGCGAACAGCACTACAATCTCATCTCGGCGTATCACAAGGCGCTGCGCGGGTCCGACCCGCAGGGCGCGCTGTACTGGCTCGCGCGCATGATCCGCGGGGGCGAGGATCCGTTGTTCATCGCGCGGCGGACGGTCCGGTTCGCCAGCGAGGACGTGGGGCTCGCCGACCCGCGCGCACTCGAGGTCGCGTTGGCCGCGCGCGACGCGTATCACTTCCTCGGCTCGCCCGAGGGCGAACTCGCGCTCGCGGAAGCGGCGGTGTATCTCGCGACTGCGCCCAAGTCGAATCGCGTGTACGTGGCGTGGAAGGCCGCGCAGGCCGCCGCCGACGCGACGCCGGCGGCGCCGGTGCCTCTGCACATTCGGAACGCCCCCACCGGACTGATGAAGGAACTGGGCTACGGCGCCGGGTATCAGTACGCGCACGACGCGCCGGAGGGCTACACGCCGCAGGACTATCTTCCGGATGAAGTGCGTGGTCCGTTCTACACGCCCGGTGCGTTCGGATTCGAGAAGGAGATCGAGAAGCGGCTCGCCTGGTGGCGCGCGCTCAAGGACCGCAGTACACAACCGGGAGCCGACGCTCCCCGAACGGAGAACGATTGATGCAGCAGCGCATGTGGCGTCGCGGGTTCACGATGGCAGCGGTGGCCGTGCTCGGCCTGACGACCTTGGGCGCCTCGGGCTGCGCCTCGCTGGCGAAGCAGGCGTTCGCCAATCCGGTCGTCGAAGTGAAGAACGTGGTAGTGAAGGGCGTCGGCACGCAGGGTGGCTCGTTGGACGTCATCCTCGACGTCTACAATCCCAATGAATACCGTCTGGATGCCACCAAGCTCTCGTACACGGTGTGGGTCGATACCAACCAAGTCGCGCTCGGCGAGATCGAGAAGCTGGTGACGCTCAGCAACAAGGGGCATTCCGAAGTGGTCGTGCCGGTGGAGTTCACGTTCGCTGCCGTGCGCGCTGCGATGACGAAGCTCACGCAGAAGGGCAGCGTGGACTATCGCGTGACCGGGCAGTTCACCTACGTGACGCCGTTCGGCAACATCACGCGGCCGTACTCGGGCACTGGGCGGCTCGACGGCCTGAGATTCTGAACGGGCAGCTGGCAGCGGGCGGATGGCGAATGGTAGATGAAGCGGGGTAGTGTGCAGACTTTGGGGGAGCCCGGCCGTCAACGCCGTGCTCCCCCATCTCACATCTCCCCTCTCACATCTACTATTTTGCACTATCCTCGAGCATGAGCGCCCCATCAAGTCCCTGATCGAACTGCACGCCCCGCAAGAACGCGCGATCCTCGTCGGGGCGCCCATCAAACGCAGCAATGCGCGGCACCACGTGAACGAGCATCTCGAAGAGCTCGAACGTCTGTCCGACACGGCAGGCGCGCTCGTCGTGGGCACGCTCACGCAGCAGCTCGACCGGCCCGACTCGTCCACGTACATCGGCAGGGGAAAAGTCGACGAGCTCAAGACGATGATCGCCGAGAAGGACGCGACGCTCGTGATCTTCGACGACGAACTCTCCCCGGCGCAGGGCAAGAACCTCGAGGGGGAAGTCGGAAAGCGCGTGATCGACCGCGCCGAACTCATCCTCGACATCTTCGCCGTACGCGCCCGCTCGGCCGAGGCGCGCATGCAGGTGGAGCTGGCGCAGCCCGAGTACTCGCTGCCGCGGCTCACGCGGATGTGGACGCACTTGGAGAAGTTCCGCGGTGGCATCGGCGTGCGCGGCCCGGGTGAAACGCAGCTCGAGACCGACCGGCGGCTCGTGGGCCAGCGAATCAAGTTGCTCAAGGACCGGCTCGTGGAGGTGACCAAGGCCCGGCATCAGCAGCGCGCCGGACGGTCAGGGAGTTTCCGGGCGTCGCTCGTGGGCTATACCAACGCCGGCAAGAGCTCCATCCTGCGCGGCATCTCGGGCGCCAACGAGGTGTTCGTCGAAGATCGCTTGTTCGCGACGCTCGACCCGCTCACGCGCGAGGTCGATCTCGGCGACCATCAGTCGGTGCTGCTCACCGACACGGTCGGATTCATCCGCAAGCTGCCCCACCATCTCGTCGCCAGCTTCCGCGCGACGCTCGAGGAAGTGCAGGAGGCCGATCTGCTCCTCCACGTGATCGACGCGAGTCATCCCACATGGGAGGAGCAGCGGCTCGTGGTCGACGAAGTGCTCGGCGAGCTCGGGGTGCAGCATCTGCCCATGCGGTATGTGTTCAATAAGGTGGACCGCCTCTCGCCGGAGGACCGCGCGGCGCTCGAGGACCGCATGAACAACCTCGCGCCGGGGTCGATCTTCACGTCGGCGGCGAGTAGTGAGGGGTTGGAGCCGCTGCGCGCGTTGCTCCGCCAAGCACTGCGTGACCGGCGCCCCGAGGTCGAGCTCCGCATCCCGCTCACCGACGGTCGCCTGCTTGCCGAGGCGCATCGCTTCGGGGAAATCCTCTCAAGCGAGGCCGACGAGGACGAGGGCGTGATGGTCGTTCGTGGCCGCTTCGACGCGGCGTCGTTGTCGAAGCTCGAGCACGACGGCGCGCTGCGCGCGTGATGGAGAGCCGCACATGAGCGACGAACGCGCGGCCATCGCGACCCCGTCCAATCACGGGGCGCGGCTGACACGACTCCGGCAGTCCCTCGCCGAGAGCGGGCTCGACGGCCTGCTCGTGAGTGCGCTGCCCAACGTGCGCTACCTGACCGGCTTCTCCGGCTCCAACGCGCTGGTCGTGGTGACGCCCACCGACTGCGTGCTGCTCACGGACTTCCGCTACGCCACGCAGGTGAAGACCGAGGTCGCGCGCGAGGTGCGCGTGGTGATCGAGACGAGTTCGCTGTGGACTCGGTTGTGGCAGGAGCTGCAGGCACTGCCGGGCACGAAGGTGCTGGCGTTCGAGAGCGCCCATGTCACGCACCAGGATGCCGCGCGGTTCCTTGATGCGTCGAGCGACGGCTCGCGCTGGTTGTGGCGGCCGGCGATCAACCTGGTGGAGGTCCTGCGCGAGGTGAAGGACGCGGACGAGCTCGACCGCATCCGGCGCGCCGTGCGGATCGCTGAAGTGGCGCTCGCGGCGACATTGCCTCAGGTGCACGTCGGCATGACGGAACTCGCGGTGGCGGGGATCCTCGAGAAGGAACTTCGTCGGTCGGGGAGTGAGGGCTTCCCGTTCGAGACCATCATCGCGGCGGGCGCGCGGTCCGCGCTGCCCCACGCGCGGGCGTCCACGAACGTCATCGCCAAGGGCGATCTGCTGCTCATCGACTTCGGGGCGATCCACGCCGGCTACTGCTCGGATCTGACGCGCACCGTGGTGGTCGGTGCCGCGCCGACCGCGAAACAGCTCGAAGTGCACACGGCGGTTCGGGAAGCGAACGGGAGCGCTTCGGCCCTTGTTCGGGCGGGAATGCGCGGCCGGGATGCCGACGCGCTCGCGCGCGACTACATTCAGCGCCTTGGATACGGGGACGCCTTCGGGCACTCGCTGGGCCATGGGATCGGCTTGGAAGTGCACGAGTCCCCTCGGGTCGCGAAGACCGCCGAGTCGCCGCTGCCGGCGGGATCGGTGGTGACCATCGAGCCCGGGATCTATCTGGAAGGGTGGGGCGGGGTCCGCATCGAAGATGATGTGGTGCTGACCTCCGAAGGTCCCCACGTGTTGAGCAGTTTCGACCGCACACTGCTGCAGCTGGGCTGAGGGCGCGCTCCCCTCTCCCATCACCCATCTCCCATCTGCCTTTTCCATGATCGACCTTCGCTACGTGAAGAAGCTCCTCGAGATGCTCGATGAATCCACCGTGGATTCGATGGAGATCTCGTCGGACAAGGGCATGCGGATCCGGCTGAGCAAGACGCCGGTGTCGCGCGGCGCGGTGCAGATCGCGGCGCCGGCCGCCGCCCCGGTGGCGATGGCCGCTCCGGCTGCGGCAGCTCCGGCGGCCGCGCCTGCCGCTGCTCCTGCCGCAGCGGCGCCCGCCGCCGCGAGCAACCTCACCGATGTGAAGTCGCCGATGGTCGGGACGTTCTACGGCTCGCCTGAGCCGGGTGCGAAGGCCTACGTCACCGTCGGCCAGCAGATCAAGAAGGGCCAGGTCCTCTGCATCATCGAGGCGATGAAGATCATGAATGAGATCGAGTCCGAGGTCTCGGGCACCGTCGTCGAGATCAACGCGACCGATGCGCACCCGGTGGAGTACGGCCAGGTGCTCTTCCGTGTCAGCGCGAATGGCTGAGCCGCGGAAGACCGTCGCCACCGCTGTCCCTGCGGGCGCCGCCGGTGCGGCCCCCGGTCAGCCGGCCGCGCCGCCGTACAACTTCAAGATCGTCCTCCAGACGATGGCCCAGCAGGGCGGTTCCGACTTGCACCTCAAGATCGGCCGTCCGCCCACCATGCGACTGAACGGCGAACTCGTCGCGATGGACATGGCGCCGCTCCGGCCCGAGGATCTGCGCTCCATCGGTGAGCAGATCATCCCGCCCAAGCAGCGGCGCGAGTTCGACGAAGCCAAGGACGCCGACTTCGCCATCGGCGTGCCGGGTGTCGGGCGCTTCCGCGTGAACGTGTATCAACAGCGCGGCTCGCTCGCGTATGCCTTCCGCGCGATCGCGTTCCAGGCGCTCTCGATGGAAGAACTCAATCTGCCGCCGGTGCTCAAGGAGATCGCGCTCAAGCCGCGCGGTCTCGTGCTCGTCACCGGCATCACGGGTTCGGGCAAGTCCACCGCGCTCGCGTCGATGATCCAGTACGTGAACGAGAACCGGCACGCGAACGTGATCACGATCGAGGACCCGATCGAGTTCCTGCATCGCGACATCAAGTGCCACATCAATCAGCGCGAAGTCGGCACCGACACCACGTCGTTCGCACAAGCGCTCCGCCGCGTGCTGCGTCAGGACCCCGACATCATCATGATCGGTGAGATCCGCGACCTTGAGACGCTGGAGATCGCGCTCAAGGCCGCTGACACCGGCCACATGGTGTTCTCGACACTGCACACGATGGATGCGACGCAGACGATCAACCGCATCCTCTCGTTCTATCCGCCCCACGAACAGGCGGACATCCGATTCCAGCTCTCCACCGCGTTGCAGGCGGTCGTCTGTCTCCGCCTCGTGCCGCGCGCCGACAAGCCGGGCCGTATCCCGGCCACCGAGATCCTCGTCAACAGCGCCGCCGTCTCGGAGAACATCCGCGACGCGTCCAAGGCGCTCGCCATCCCCGACCTCATCCGTGAAGGCACGGTGCAGTACGGGATGCAGTCCTTCGATCAGTCCCTGCTCAACTGGTACAAGCAGGGCGTGATCTCCTACGAGTCCGCACTCTTCGCGTCCTCGAGCCCCAGCGAGTTCGCCCTGCTCGTGCAGGGTATCGCCGGCTCGTCGGAAGGCGATTGGAGTCAGGTCAACCAGGGCGCACGCTAAGTGTTCAAGAAAGTCCTGATCGCCAATCGCGGCGAGATCGCGCTGCGCGTCGTGCGCGCGTGTCGCGAACTCGGCGTCGAAACCGTCGCCGTGTACTCCGAAGCCGATCGCGAATCGCTGCACGTGCGCTTCGCCGACGACGACGTGTGCATCGGCCCCGCGCCGGCACGCGAATCGTATCTCCGGATTCCGCGTCTGATCGCCGCCGCTGAGATCACCGGCGCCGACGCTATCCACCCCGGCTACGGTTTCCTCGCCGAGAACGCCGAGTTCGCCGCGACCTGTGTGGCGAGCGGCATCACGTTCATCGGCCCCACGCCGCATCAGATCCGCACCATGGGCGACAAGTCCGCGGCGCGTGCGGCGATGATCGCGAACGACGTGCCGGTGGTGCCAGGCTCGCCCGGCCCTGTGGAAGACGTCGACGAAGCGCTCGCGATCGCCGAGAAGATGGGATTCCCGGTCATCATCAAGGCCTCGGCCGGTGGTGGCGGCAAGGGCATGCGCGTCGCACGTGACGCCGATGACTTCGCGCGCTCGTTCCAGCTCGCGCGCTCCGAAGCGCTCTCCGCGTTCGGCAACGGCTCGGTGTACGTCGAGAAGTACCTCGAGCGTCCGCGCCACGTCGAGTTCCAGATCCTCGGCGACACACACGGAAACGTGATCCATCTCGGCGAGCGCGACTGCTCGGTGCAGCGCCGCCACCAGAAGCTCGTCGAAGAAGCGCCGTGCCCGGTGATGACGCCGGACCTGCGCAAGCGCATGGGCGCGGCGGCGGTGAAGGGCGCGAAGGCCATCGACTACGTCGGCGCCGGCACCATCGAGATGCTGCTCGACGAGGACGGCTCGTTCTACTTCATGGAGATGAACACCCGCATCCAGGTGGAGCATCCGGTCACCGAGATGATCACCGGGGTGGACCTCGTGAAGGAGCAGATCCGCGTGGCCGCAGGACTGCCGATGTCCGTCACGGAAACGCCGGAGCTGCGCGGGCACGTGATCGAGTGCCGCGTGAATGCCGAGGATCCGGCGCGCAACTTCCAGCCGAGCCCGGGCAAGATCGAAGTGTTCCACATGCCGGGCGGCAACGGCGTGCGCGTCGACACACACGCGTACGCGGGCTACACGGTGCCGCCGTTCTATGACTCGATGATCGCCAAGCTCATCGTGCACGGACGCGACCGCGAAGAAGCGCTCGCCAAGATGCGGCTCGCGCTCGACACCTTCATCATCCAAGGTGTCACGACGACGATCCCGTTCCTCGGCACGCTCATGAATCATCCGAAGTTCGTGGCGGGCGACGTGCACACGAAGTTCCTCGAGAAGGAAGGCGCCGATCTGTTCGAAACGGCCGTCACCAAGAAGGGGTAGGCACTGACGACCCCGGCGACGCTGCGGACCTTCCTACGTTGGCAAGACGTCCCTCCGAGTGCGCTCGCGGGGGACGTTGTTGTGGTGATCGATGTGTTGCGCTGGTCGTCGGTGGTGATCACCGCACTCGCCAACGGGGCCGCGTGGGTGGAGGCGTACGCGACGCCGGACGAAGTGCGTGCGCGCGCGACGGCGTTCGTCCGCGACCAAGTGCTGCTCGGCGGTGAGCGGGGCAACGTGGCGCTGCCCGGATTCGACGTGGGGAACTCGCCGCTCGACTACACGGCAGCGCGGGTCGAGGGGCGCACGGTGCTTACCACCACGACCAACGGCACCCAAGCGCTGCACGCCGCCGATGGCGCGGCCGCGCGACTCGTCGGCGCGTTCGTGAATCGCTCGGCCACTGTTGAGGCGGTGCGGCGCGCGCTCACGGAGCCGGCGTCGGTCACGGGTCGCATCACGTTGCTCTGCGCCGGGCAGGCGGGCGAGGAAGCGCACGAGGACACGGCGTTCGCCGGCGCGTTAGCCGTCGCACTCGCGGCGCGACTCGGCGACCCTGGGCTTGGCGCGGGCGACGAGGCCACCGCGCACGCCGTGCGCCGTTGGCAGGCGGCGGATTGTGACGCAGCTCACGCGGTGGCGCTCGCGCCGCACGCGAGCGCGTTGCGGGCGCAGGGCTTTGGTGAGGATATTCGGTCGTGCGGGAGCGATGACGCGATCGCGCAGGCGGTCCGGGAGCAGAACGGGCGCCTCATGTGTTGGTCCGATAACGGCGCCGTCGGCCGATCGTCAACCGGTGGGGTATAAGCTCCCGATCGCTGCACCGCGGTACCTCGTCATTGTGATTCCCCACCAGCACTGAGCCCCACCTGACGTCGCCCGATCTCACCTCCGCCAGTCTGCTCGACCGACTCCGCCGCGCGACCATCGGACGCTACGATGTGTACGCGGAGTTGGGCGCTGGTGGCATGGCGTCGGTATTCCTCGCGCTCGACCTCGCACTCGATCGCAAGGTCGCGATCAAGGTGATGTCGCCGGCGTTGATGAGCACGCCGGGTGCGATCGACCGCTTCCGTCGCGAGGCACGCGTGGCCGCGGGGCTGAGTCATCCGCACATCGTGCCCATCCACGCGATCGGCGAGGAGCCGGGGCTCGCGTACTACGTGATGAAGTACATCGAGGGGCGCTCGCTCGATTCGGTCATCCGGCATGAGGGTGGGCAGTCGCTCGCGTTCACCCAGGCGATCATCGGCTACATGGGCAATGCACTCCACTACGCGCATCAGCGCGGGGTGGTGCATCGCGACGTGAAGCCCGCGAACGTGATGCTCGACCGCGAAGGCTGGGTCTATGTGACCGACTTCGGTATCGCCAAGCAGACGGAGGGGGCAGGGCTCACTCACTCCGGTGTGATCATCGGCACGCCGCACTACATGAGCCCCGAGCAGTTCAACGGCCAGCCGGTCACCGGCGCCGCAGACCAGTACGCGCTCGGGGTCCTCGCGTACGAGTTGCTCACCGGACGGACCCCGTACTCGGGCCCTTCGATCGGCGAAGTGATGAAGGGCCACTTGTTCGAGCCGGTGCCGGCCATGCGAGTGCCGCACGATGAGATCCCGGCGAGCGTCGAGGCCTGTGTGCAGCGCATGCTCGCCAAGGATCCAGCCGAGCGCTACGCCTCCGTTGCCGAGGCGGTGGCGGCGTTCGGCGCGTTGAGTGCGACGATGGAGTTCGAGACCAAGTCGCGCATCGCGCGCTTCGCGGATGAAGGTGCGCGTGAGCAGCCGCAGCTGAGCGTGCCCACGAGTCCCGTGCCGAGCTTCCGGCCGACCGTGCATCACTCCGAGGCGCACGCGGCGGATACGCGTCCGATGACGTCGCCGAACCTCACGCCGCGCGCGCCGCTCGCGGCGGCCACGCCGGCGCGCTCGCGGCGCGGGCTGTGGCTGGGTGCCACGGTCCTCGCCGCGGCCGGCGTCGTGGCGGCGATGCAGTTCGGGCCTTGGAGCCCAGGCGGGACCGGGAGCGTCGTTCCGCCGGGGGACACGGGCGCCGTTCAGAGCGGAGCAGGGACGCCCGGTGTCCCGTTGGCAGTGGTCGGTGCCGGGGATTCCACGACGGGTGACACGACGGCGAACACACCCGCGAAGACACCCACGAAGACACCCACGAACACACCGGCGAACACACCCACGAACTCACCCGTCGGACCGCCAGTCGACAACCCCGACTCGACCCCCGCGACTTCACCCGCGACCACGCCAGCGCCGTCCCCCGGCGCCGGCCGCGGCACGCGCCTGCCGCTCGGCGGCAAGGCGATCACCAAGGCGCTCGACCGACTCGAGGATCGCAACGAACAACGCGTCGCCGCCGGGAAAGACCCGATCGTCCCCGCCCTCGGCTGGATCAAGATCGGCAGCCGCATCCCGCTGGCAACGCTCTACGTGAACGAACAGCCGGCCGTGGTCATTGGTGGGAAGGGCCCGCGACTCGTGACCGTTCGAGCCGGACAGGCCCGCGTCTCGTTGCGTGCAGACGGCTGCGCCAACTGGGACACCACCCTCACCGTCGCGTCGCTCGACACGGCGGTCATCGGATTCCGAGCTCCTCGATGCCCCTGATCAGTCGTGCGCTGTTGCTCTTGGTGCTCTGCCTCGCTTCGTCGGCCGCCATGGCGCAACAGCGGAACACCCCCGTCGACGACGCGATCGAGAGCATCCGACGGGCGTTGAACGATTTGCGCTACACGGAGGCCGTGCGGCTCGCGAAGGACCTCGAGACTGACGCGCCGCGCATGCGGTCGTCGCAGGCGGCGGTGTTCCATCAGATCTTCGCGCTCGCGTACTTCCCCGAGGAGATGGAGTTCCAGAAGCCGGACTCCTCGCTGCGTCAACTCCGCGCGTTGGTGCGCGTGCGCCCCGATGTGGAGATCGAGCCGGAGCTGCGCTGGACAGGGCTCGACTCGCTGCTCGCGATCGCGCGCGCCGAGACGTTCGCCGTCGGCATCGAGACCGCGCAACAGTTGGAACTCGCGGGTGCATCGCCCACCGGTGACGTGACGGTGTTCACCACGCGGCCCACGCGCCTGCGTCTCGCACTTGTGCACCGCACCAGCGGTCGGAGCATCGTGCATGATTCCGCGGTCGTGACCGGTCGCGGTGTCATGCGCTTGCGCGCCCACGACGGCATGACGGCCTGGATCGCGACGGGCGACTACGCGTTGCGGGTGAGCGGCGTCGATGTGCGCACTCGTGATTCGATCACCGTGAGCCGTGCGCTCAGTGCCAACGCGACGCCGCTGACTGTTGCACCGCTGCCGATGCTCGACTCGGCACGACTGCAGCAGGAGCACGAGAAGCCGAGTCGCGTGCGGACGGCGGCCACAGGCATCGCGTTCGGCGTCCTCACGTCGTCGCTCGCGACGACGCCACGAGGCGGCGGACTCCTCGCGCGCTTCTACGATCCAGATCCCCGAGCGGCCGGCCTCGGCGGCCTGGTTGCACTCGGCGGTGTCGCCGCGGCGTTCCTCGAGAAGGGGCGCCCGCTGCCCGCTGCCGTTGCTGCGAACGAGGGACTGCGGCGCGCGCACGCGGATGCGGTCGCTCGCACCATGACGGAGAACGGCCGCGCACTCGCGGCATATCGCGTCACCGTACGCATAAGCGAGGAGACTCCGTGATGCGGCGACGCCATCGTCTCGCGCTGGTCGGGCTGCTGCTCGCCGCCGGCGCGCCCGAGCTGAAGGCGCAAGCCGCGCAGGAGCCGCTGCTCCGGGGACACTTCGCGCTCGTGCTGCAGAACGTCCGTCTGCTCTCCAACGTCCGCAACCGGCTGCCCACCGCGCTCGACGCCAACGCCGGTGGCATCGACCTCACGCTGCGACTGCGCGATTCGCGTTTCGCGGCCCAGCTGTACTTCGTCGAGATGAGCGAGCAGGCCGCGGGCACCGGCAAGTACTCGTCCCTCGCGATGACGCTGCTGTTCGGCAGTGAGACGGCGGCTGGCGAGCTCGGCGTGTTACGGCGCCCGGGGCATTCGCCAGTCACCGATGTCGATCTCGACCAGATGTACTCGGCGCTCCGCCTCGGCGGTCGTGGCGCCACGGCGCTGGGGACCACACCGATCATGCTCGGAGGACGGGCAGGGGTGTACGTCCCGCTCGGCGGGAGCGGGAAGAGCGCCCACGGATTCGACCTCGAGACCGAGGTCCGCTGGGTGGCCGCGAAGCTGCCGGTGGGCGCCTCCATCGGCTATCGCTTCGAGCGATTCAACGTCGACCGCGCCGAGCAGGAGCTGGGCGCCATCGTCACCACGTTCAGCTACGTCTTCGGCCGCAGTCGCTGAGTCGGGTATCGGCGTTTCTCCGGGGGGGGCCGGATCGTCTCGGGTATATCCACTGTAGCCCCGAGACCGATGCCGCGGAAACTCCCTCAGGAAGACCCGCTCCTCCTGGAATCCCCTCTGGCCCCTCAGCCGCGCCGTACGCGCGTCCGACGGTCCGTCTCTGACGCACTCGGTGTGCCCGCCCTCAGCACCGATGACGTGGCGCCCAAGCCGGTGCGCCGCAGCAGTGCGCAGGTGACCGATGTCGCGGATATCATCGCGGCGTCCGCGTCGGCGCCGACGCAGAGTACGCTGCGCGGTGAGATCCTCGGCATCGTGCTCTTGGTCGGGTCGCTGTTCATCGCGGGGGCGTTGATCTTCGGTCGCACGCCGGCCGCGTTCGAGTCGTGCACGGTCGCCGGTGGCGCGTTCGGTCCGGTGGGCGGTTGCATGCGTTGGGCGGTACTCGGGCTGGTGGGCGCCGTGGCCGCGGTCATCGTGCCGTTCATCCCCGCCGTGCGCGCGCTGCGCGCCCTGGGCCGGCTCGGCGCGTCGTCGCGTCGTCACTTCGATCTGTTCCCGCTCGGGCTCGTGGTGCTCGTGCCCATTGCGACCGGTCTCGCGCGGCTGGGCTCCGTGCCCGCCGGCACCGGCGACAACTACGCGGGCCTCTGGGGTTCGCTCTCGGCGTACTACCTGTCGGAGACATTCGGTCGCGGTGGCGCGTGGTTCGCGCTCGTGATCGCGGTGTCCGTGCTCACGGCGGTCACGCTGGGATGGAATCCGCTGCGCGCGCTGGTGGCGGTCGGCACCAAGTCGCCGGCCCAGCTCGCTGCCGACGCCGCCGTGGACGCCGCACTGACCAAGGCCGAGACGCTCGAGCCGGACGCCAAGGAGATGCCCGAGATCGATCTCTCGCTCATGGGCATCACCGCCAAGCCGGACACGGTGCCGCCCAAGACGCAGCTCAGCGTGGTCACCGACTCCGATGAGGACATCGACGCTGCGCTCGACGAAGCCCTCGATGGCGCCGCGACGGCCAAGTCCGCGCGCGCGAAGAAGCCGAAGAAAGACGCGAAGGATGAGATCGAGGAAATCGAACAGGTCTCGCCGATCGTGTTGCCCAACTCTGAGGAACTTCCCAGCCCGACGCTGCTCACCAAGGCACCCGAGCGCAATGTGGAAGCGGGCCGTGCGCAACTCGACGCGATGGGCGCCAAGCTCATCGAGTCGCTGCGCACGTTCAAGGTCGATGGCGTGCTCAGCGGGCGCACCAGCGGCCCCACGGTCACGCAGTACGAGATCGAGCCCGCGCCGGGCGTGAAGGTGCGCCAGTTCGCCAATCTCGCGAACGATCTCGCGTTGGCCATGCGTGCGCCGTCCATCCGCGTCGTCGCGCCCATCCCGGGCAAGGGCGCCGTGGGTGTCGAGGTGCCCAATCCGTCGCCGGAAATGGTCGCGTTCCGCGAGATGCTCGAGAGCGCCGACTATCAGAACAAGCCGATGGCGCTGCCCATCGCGCTCGGCAAGGACCTCGAAGGCAGTGCGGTGATCGCCGACTTGGCGAAGATGCCGCACCTGCTCATCGCCGGTGCGACCGGCTCGGGCAAGTCGGTGTGCGTGAACACGATCATCACGAGCTTGATCTACCGTCACACACCTAAGACGTTGCGCTTCCTGATGGTCGACCCGAAGATGGTCGAGCTCAGTGTGTACAACGTGCTGCCGCATCTCCGACACAAGGTCGTCACCGACAATCGCGATGCGGCGGCGGTGCTCAAGTGGGCCGTGCTCGAGATGCAGGAGCGCTACGCGCTGCTCGCCGAGAACGGCGCGCGCAACATCCAGGACTTCAACGCCAAGGTGCGCGCGGGCTCACCGCTCAAGAAGCCGAAGGATCCGAACGTCGGCTTCGAGAACCGTGAGTACACGGGCGGAATCCTGCCGTACATCGTCGTGGTCATCGACGAACTCGCTGACCTGATGATGACCGTCGCCGCCGAGGTCGAGACCCCGCTCGCGATGCTCGCGCAGAAGGCGCGTGCGATCGGCATCCACCTGATCTTGGCCACGCAGCGTCCGAGCGTGAACGTGATCACGGGCCTCATCAAGGCGAACTTCCCGAGCCGCATCGCGTTCCGGGTGGCGAGCCAGATCGACAGCCGCACGATCATCGACGGCATGGGCGCCGAGAGCCTGCTGGGCAACGGCGACATGCTGTTCATCCCGCCGGGCAAGAGCGAGCCGAGCCGCTTGCAGGGTGCGTTCCTGTCGAACGACGACACGGAGCGGCTGATGCAGTGGTACGTCGACAAGAAGGAGTCGCGTCGCGCGGCGATGGAAGCGCAGGGACTCATCGCGATCGAGGAGCAGGCCGCCGAGGCCGACATCCTCGAGGCGGTGCGTGCGCGCGAAGCGTTGGAGGCCGGTGGTGGCGAGGAGTCGAGTCAGGACCAGGGCGACCGCGACAAGCTGTTCCGGGAGGCGGCCGAGGTCTGCGTGCAGCATCAGGGCGGTTCGACGTCGCTGCTGCAGCGTCGCTTGAAGATCGGGTATGGCCGCGCGGCGCGCATCATCGACCAACGGCACCTGGCCGGCGTGCTTGGGCCCCCGGACGGCTCCAAGCCGCGCGACGTGCTGATCGGTCTCGAAGACATCGATCGCATCGCAGGGGAGCGCACGGCGGCTTAGTTCGGCGCGCGGCGGTCGGCCCGCGTCGCGCGCCCTAGCCCGCCCACGCGCGTGAACGCTGCGAGCCCGCCGCAACGGCGCGGCGGTCTCTTGCTACGCGCGAGGGCGTGCTGCGGTCGCGCGTCGCGGGCCTCCCGCTCGGGCTCGGGTGCGCGTGCGAGCGCGAGACCACGCTGATCGACTCGCCATGCCACGCGCCTTCCCACTCGCCGTCACACGCGCCGATCCAGCAAGGAGCCGCGAGCCCCGCGTGAGCGCGCCGCTGCGCGTAGCAAGAGACCCGCGCGTAGCGCGGGGCTCGCCGCGTGTAAGCGCATAGGCGCGCGAAGCGGGGCCCGCGGCTCCGAGCGGTGCGACGCACACGCGGTGCCGCAGCGCCGCTACTCCGCGCGGAGCACGCGCACGGGATCCACCCGCGTCGCCGCCCAAGCCGGCCACGCGCTCGCCGCCAACGTCGCGATCGCGAGCAGCGCGCCCACGAGCACGTAGGCCACCGGATTCCACGGCGAGACCTCGAACAGGTACTCGCGCAACGCCCGCGCCGTGACGAACGCCGCCGGCACGCCGATCCCGATCCCGATCGCCACGCCCCGCATCGCGTCCGTCACCAGCAGCCGCGCCACGCTGCGTGGCGACCCGCCGACCGCCATGCGGATCCCCACCTCGCGCAGCCGTCGCGCGGCGGTGCGTGCGCTGACACCGTAGAGTCCGACCGCCGCGAGCAGCGCGGCGAAGGCGCCGAACGCCGTGAAGAGGATCGTCCGGTAGCGTTGCGCGCCGTACGACCGTTCGATCGCCTCCGGCACGCGGGTCATGGTCCGCAGTACCATCTGCCCGTCGATCTCGCGCAACATCGCGCGCATCGCGGCCGTCTGCAGCGCGGCATCCGCGCCGCGCACGAGGAACGTCGGCGCGAAGGCGGGATGTTGGTCGAACGGCACATAGATCGCCGCGCCGTCGGTCTCGGCGAGCGAACGTCCCCGCACGTCCGCCGCGACGCCCACCACGCGCCGCCACTCGCCATGGTGCTGGACGCGCTGCCCGATCGCTGGGTGCGCGCCGAAATCACGCTGTACCATCGCCTCGCTCACCACGGCGACCGGTTCGCCGCCGAACCCATCGCCCGCCTCAAACCCTCGTCCGGCGACGATGCGGACGCCCATCGACTCGAAGTAGTCCGTCGCCACGGACTGCTGCTGCGTGTGCAGCGGCCGTCGCTCTCCTGCGATCGACGGATCGAGGGTCACCGGCGAACTGCTGCTGTTGCCCGAGAAGGGCGGGGCACTGCTCACCGTCACACGACTCACGCCTGGCTGTGCCGCGATGCGACGCCGGACCGCCTCCGTGCGGGCGCGGACCTGCTCGTCCTCGTACTGCCATGGCATGGTGACGCGCAGCGCGGTGAGCTGCTCCGCGCGGAATCCCGGGTCCACGGCCGTGAGCCGATAGAGGCTCTGCCCGAGCAGCACGCTCATCACGAGCAGTGCCATCGACATCGCGATCTGTGCGCTCAACAACCCACGCTGCAGCACGGCGGCGCCGCGTGCGCTCTGTCCGCCGCCGCCGCGCACAGCCGCGGCCGGTCCGCTCCGCCCTACGAGCCACGCGGGTACGATCCCGAACAGCAACCCCGTCGCAAGCGCGATCAGCAGCGCGAACCCGAGCACACGACCATCGACCTGCACGGTGTCGAGCCCGGGTAGCCGCTCCGGGGCGATCGCCAGGAGTCCACGCAGCATCACCCACGCGACCGTCGCGCCGATGGCGGACGAGATCAACGCCAACACGAGACTCTCGCCGAGGAGCTGTCGCACCAATCGCCCTTGACCCGCGCCCAGTGCCACACGCACCGTGATCTCGTCGCGTCGCGCACTCACCTCGCCGAGCTGCAGCAGCGCGACATTCACGCAGGCGATCACCAACAGCAGCGTCGCGGCGGCGAGCAGGAGCAACACCGGGCCGCTCGCGTTGCGCCCCTCATCGGCTTGCCACGGGGCCACGCGCGCGACGAGCGACGTGTCGCCCGCGACCTCGCGCAGCGCTGGCGTCGCCTGCTGCGCCGCGCCCGCGAACGTGGCACCCGCGCGCAGCCGCGCGATCGCGTGATAGCTGCGATTGCGACGTTCCGCGAGGTCCGACGAATCCTGCAGCGCCGGGACCCAGACCACCGGCGGTTCGGCCGTGCGGTCGAGCCGGAATCCCGCCGGCATGACGCCGATGATGGTGTGGGGTGCGCCATTGAGCACGATCGATCGCCCGAGCACTGCGCTGTCGCCACCGAAGCGCCCGCGCCACGACTCCCAGCTGAGGACGCCGACGTCCGCGCCATCGAGCGCATCTTCGCCCGCCGTGAATGTGCGCCCGAGTGTCGGCGCGACTCGCAGGAGCTCGAACACCGATTGGGTTGCGGTGCCCACCGCCACGGGCTCGGTGCCTTCGTCCGTGGTGAGTGTGCTTGTGCCAAGTGTCCACAGTCCGAGCCCCGCGAAACTCGGCGTCGCATCGCGCATCGCGTGGTATTCGCCGGAGCCGATCGGCGTCGCCTCCGCGAGCCAGCCCAGCACTGGGTCGTCGGCGAGCGCGGGTTGGCCGATCCAGACGGCTGCGAGTTGATCCGGCTCGTTGAACGGCAGCGGCCGCAGCAGCACACCATCAACCACGCTGAAGATCGCTGTGGTGGCACCGATCCCGAGCGCGAGCACCGCGATGATGAGGAGTGTCGCGGCACGGCGACGCGCCACCATTCGCCAGGCGAACCGCGCATCCTGGAGCGCTTCGGCGACGAGGCGCAGGCGGCGTTCACTGCTCTCCGTAGAGCGGCCGATGCGCGTGAGTTCCGCCCGCACGCCCCCCATGTCGCCGAACGCCGCGAGCGCCTGCTCCCGGGCCTCGGCGGGCGGCACCCCGCGCGCGATGAGTTCGCGCTCGCGCATCTCCAAGTGGAACGCGAGCTCCGAATCGACCTTCGCGTCGACCGCTTTCGGCAGGATCTGCCGTTCGATGTCACCCTCGCGCGGCTGCTTCATGGCGCCGCCTCCAACACCAGCGTGACTGAGGCGGCGAAGGCGCGCCAATCTGCGGCTTCTTTGCGAAGCTCACGCTTTCCGGCAGCGGTCAGCTGGTCGAACTTCGCTGGCCGTCCGAGCTCGGAGATGCGCCAGTCGCTCGCGATCAGCTTCCGCTGCTCCATACGGTGCAGGGCGGGGTAGAGCGTCCCTTCCTCGGCGCGGAAGCCGTCGTGGGACTTCTCCTCCAGCCATCGCGCGATGGCGTAGCCGTGGCGCGGGCCCCAGGCGAGGGTGGAGAGGATGAGGAGCTCTATGGTCCCGCGGAGGCGGTCGTGTCGTGGCATCTGAAGCCTCATACATAGGTTTCTAGGTATCTCTACGTTGGTTCGACAAAGGGATCGGCGAAAGGGTTTGGCGGCGTTCTCGCGGCGTTCTGCTTCTGCGCGCGGCGGTCGGCCCGCGTCGCGCGCCCTGGCCCGCCCACGCGCGTGAACGCTGCGAGCCCGCCGCAACGGCGCGGCGGTCTCTTGCTACGCGCGAGGGCGTGCTGCGGTCGCGCGTCGCGGGCCTCCCGCTCTGGCTGGGGAGCGCGTGCGAGCGCGCGACCGCGCAGATCCACGCGCCGTCCCACGCGCCGTCCCACGCGCCGTCCCACGCGCCGATCCAGCGAGGAGCCGCGAGCCCCGCAAGCGCGCGCCGCTGCGCGTAGCAAGAGACCCGCGCGCAGCGCGGGGCTCGCCGCGTGTAAGCGCATAGGCGCGCGACGCGGGGCCCGCGGCTCCGAGCGGGGCAACGCACACGCGGTTCCGGCGCGGAGCAAAGTTCAGCGCCGGTTAGCGATGAGCCGATCACGCCCGCAGACGCGCGTCGCGTACGTTCGTCGCGTGACCCAACACAATCAGCGTGTCGGCGAACTCGGAGAACGGATCGCAGAGCGATGGCTCACGCGCAAAGGCTGGCGCGTCGTGTACCGTCGCTTCCGCAACGGACACCGCGATATCGATCTCGTCGTGCGTCGCGATGCACTCGTCGCGTTCGTCGAAGTGAAAGCACGCAGCGGTGCACGGTTCGGTGATCCCGTCGAAGCCGTGCACTATCGCAAGCAACGCGAACTCGCGCGGAGCGCGCGCGTGTGGATCGACCGTCACGGGCGCGCGGAAGAATCGTATCGATTCGATGTCGTCGGGGTGTTGATCGCGGGGGAGCGGGTGCTGGTGAAGCACGTGGAGGACGCGTTTCGGGTCGCCTGACGTGTGGATAACCCCTGGGGCGGCGTGGACGGCCTGTGGATAACTCACGGGAGTCCACACGTGATCAACACGCATTCCACAGGCAGTCAACACGGTAAGCTGTTGTTGTTAATTGAGTTACAGTGAATGTAGAAAACAATGAATGTGACTGGACGGGATACGGTACGGCTCCCGAGGAACCGCCCCATGCCGGACCTTGCGGGATCGCTCACAGTTCGTAGTTTGTTCGGTATCCAGAAGCACACAGGATTTTCGCAGTTCGTTCGGGATAGCCCCCACCCTCCGAGGGGCTAGATTCCCTTCACGAGCCGGCACCACCGGCCCTACAGGCAGGACCACTGAGGCAACGATGGCCACCACGGCTGCACAGCAGGCGGATCGTACGAAGGCGTTGGGTCTCGCGGTCTCGCAGATCGAGAAGTCGTTCGGCAAAGGCGCCATCATGAAGCTCGGCGCTGAAGGGATGCGGGTGAAGATCGATGCGATCCCGACTGGGGCCATCAATCTCGACGCCGCGATCGGAGTCGGTGGGATCCCGCGGGGTCGCATCACCGAGATCTACGGCCCCGAGTCCAGCGGTAAGACCACGGTCTGCTTGCACGTCGTGGCGAATGCGCAGAAGCAGGGTGGGACGGCGGCCTTCATCGACGCCGAACATGCGTTGGATACCGACTACGCCAAGAAGCTCGGCGTTGATGTTGAGAAGTTGCTCGTGTCGCAGCCGGATACCGGGGAGCAGGCCCTCGAGATCTGTGAGATCCTGGTCCGCAGCGGCGCGGTGGATGTGATCGTGATCGACTCGGTGGCGGCCCTGGTGCCGAAGGCCGAGATCGAGGGAGAGATGGGAGACTCGCACGTGGGTCTGCAGGCCCGTCTGATGAGCCAGGCGCTCCGCAAGCTGACTGGTGCCATCGCTCGCTCGAACTGTTCCGTGGTGTTCATCAATCAGCTGCGTGAGAAGATCGGGGTGATGTTCGGAAACCCCGAGACGACCACCGGCGGTAAGGCACTCAAGTTCTACGCGTCGCTACGGCTCGATATCCGCCGCATCGGCCCGGTGAAGGAGAAGGAGGACGTGATCGGCTCGCACGTCCGGGTGAAGGTGGTGAAGAACAAGGTCGCGCCGCCGTTCAAGCAGGCCGAGTTCGACATCATGTACGCGGAAGGGATCTCGCACACCTCGCTCCTCGTCGACATCGGGGCGGAGTCGGGGATCATCGAGAAGTCGGGAGCCTGGTACAGCTACGGACCGCAGCGCATCGGTCAGGGCCGCGAGAACGCCAAGCTGTTCCTCAAGGACAACCCCTCGGTGATGGCCGAGATCGAAGAGAAGGTGAAGGTCGTACTCGGCGTCAACAAGCAGGTCGTCGCCGAAGAGAACGAGGAGTAGTCGTCCACCGCAGACCACCGCGGTTCGCAAGACAACAGCGTGAGTCGGGAAGTCGAGACGTGGTACCTCACCTCTCCCAGTTTCCCTCTCACATCGGCCCTTAGTCGGGGGCGCGATCTGCGGTGAGTCGTCGGGGCCCGGAATCCCCGCCGTTCCACTCTGGTCCGCCCCCGGCGTCGTTTTCGCGTCGCGGGTCACAGGAGCTTGACCACTCTGACATACGGTCGATCGAAACAGCGCGAGCCGCTGGCTCCGCCCTCAGCCGGCCCCGTCCGCGCCATCGCCGAACTCCCGCGCCGAGCCGGTCGGTACGGCGTCACCGTCGGTGAAGTCGTCGTCGCACCGGTGTCCGTCGAGACCATCGGCGACCTCCGGCTCAAGATCGGGCAGTCACTCGACGAGGCGCTCGTCGCGCGCCTCTGGGCCGCCAGCCGGGCCACCGAGTGCTACGACAAGGCCGCCGCCGCGCTGGCGCGCAAAGGCCGCCCTCGGCGCGACCTGGAGCGCTATCTGAAGCAGCGCGACCATGCGGCGCATGACATCAGCTGGGCCTGCGATCGGCTCGCACAACTCGGCTTGCTGGACGATGCGGCGTTCGCGCGCGCGTTCGTCGACGGCCCAGCCCGCTCGCGGGGCTACGGCACTCGACGCGTGGTGGCGGAACTGAGGCGCCGCGGGGTGGAGAGTGGCCTGGTCGACCGCGTGATCGGAGCGCGCGGCGAGGACGCGGCGGAGGTGGAGCAAGACGCGCTCGCGGCCGCCGCCGCACGCCGCGCGCGCTCGTTGCGCAGTCTCGAGCCCGCCGTGGCCCAGCGAAGGCTCACGGCGTGGCTGGTACGTCGGGGCTTCGGACCGGGGGCGGCCGTGCAGGCCGCCCGTCGCGCGCTCGCCGCGGACGAGTGAACTTTCGGCGATGACGCGACGCTTCCGTTCCTTCTTGCCCCAGCTCAGCCTGCTCACCGTGTGCGCGACGCTCGCGCCCGGTGTGCTGGCAGCCCAAGGCGCCGACGCTGGCTCGCGCATCAAGATCGGCGCGACCTCGCTGGTCGGCATCGTGCACGTGGGTGTCGAACGTCCGCTCCGTCGCGACGGCCGCACCTTCCAGTGGGACGTGATGGTGTCACCCTGGCGATCGGTGGAGGACTATCCCTTCACCTTCGCCGTCGGCGCGGCCGAGTGGCGGTTCTATCGTGAGGCGCGGGCGGAAGGGTGGTATGCCGCGCTCAACGCGGGCGCGGCGGTGTTCCGCATTCAGCGGCCAGACTACCGCGATACGACGCTCTATCAGGAGGGCGCGAGTCTCTTGGTCGGTGGCAGTGTCGGCCGCGTGTGGCAGCTCCGGGGCGGTTGGACCCTCGACGCCTTTGTTGGGGGCGGGAGCGTGCAGTCGCTGTACAAGGGCTACGACCGCGCTACGGGCCGCCGGTACGATGGCGCGAAACTCTGGAACGTCAGCGGCGAGCTCTTCCCGTACCGGAGCGGGATCCTCGTGGGCCTACCGTGGCGCCGCACGCGGTAGCCGATTAGTCCGCGGCGCCACTCGACGGTGGCGCCGCGCGAGAACGCTATGCCCGCCGGATCTCCCCGCTCACCCGCTTGCCGATCGGCAACACGTCGTTGCGCTTGTCGGGGAAGATGAAGTCCGGCACCAAGCCGGTCACCCCGTCGCGCAGCGCCTGATCGTCGAGTGCCTGCAGCGCCACCGCACGTAGCAGCTCGTCGATCTTTCCGACGAGCACGTTGTCCGGATCCTCCGCGAGTACGCGGAGCACCTTGGGATGTTCGGTGCTGCGCACATCCTCGTCGCCGAACAGCACTTCTTCGTAGAGCTTCTCGCCCGGGCGCATACCGGTGTAGCGGATCTCGATGTCGGTGCCTTCCTCGAGCCCGGAGAGCCGGATGAGGTCGCGCGCCAGATCGGCGATCTTCACCGGCTCACCCATGTCGAGCACGAACAGTTCGCCGCCCTGACCCTGCGCTCCCGCCTGGAGTACGAGCTGCACCGCCTCGGGGATCGTCATGAAGTAGCGGCGCATGTCCGGGTGCGTGACCGTCACCGGTCCACCGCGTTCGATCTGCGCCATGAACGTCGGGACCACCGACCCACGGGAGCCGAGCACGTTGCCGAAGCGCACCACTACGAAGTGCTTCTGCGAGCGCGTCGCCGCGGCTCGCACGATCCCTTCGGCGAGACGCTTCGTGGCGCCCATGATGGACGTGGGGCGGACGGCCTTGTCGGTGGAGATGAGCACGAAGTGCGTCACGCCGGTATCGACCGAGGCCTCGACCACGTTGCGGGTGCCGAGCACGTTGTTGGTGACCGACTCCACGACGTTCTCTTCCATGAGCGGCACGTGCTTATGTGCGGCAGCGTGGAAGACGGCGTACGGGTGAAAGCGTTCGAACGTGCGACGGATGCGCTGCTCATCGCGGACGTCGGCGATGACCGGCGCGAGCTTGAGAGCAGGGAAGCGGCGGCGGAGTTCGCCTTCGATCTCGAAGACCTGATTCTCGGAGTGATCGAGCAGCACGAGTAGCTTGGGCTCGAGCGCCGCGATCTGACGGCACAACTCGGAGCCGATGCTGCCACCCGCGCCGGTCACGAGCACGGTGCGGTCCTTCGCGAGTGCGCTGACCTTGGTGATGTCGGTGGAGATGGCCGCGCGACGCAGGAGGTCCTGAATTTCGACCGGGCGCAGTGCACTGACTTCGATGCGGCCCGAGACGATGTCCGAGATGCTGGGGATGGTGCGCGTGCGCGCACCGGCCTGCGAGGCGAGTTCGACGATGCGACGGATCTCGGTGCCCTTCGCGGACGGCATCGCGATGATGACTTCCTTTGCGCCGTGGCTGCGGATGAGGCGGGGGAGTTCGTCCACCCGGCCGATCACGCGGATGCCGTTCATGAGCTGGCCCTGCTTCTTCACGTCATCGTCGACGAAGCCGACGATCTCGAAATGAGCGCGCTCACTTTGGATGGCTTCGCGCGCGACGACCTGCGCGGCGGAGCCGGCGCCGACGACGAGCGTGCGCACCGCTTCGCCCTCGCGCCGACGACGCAACTGCATGATGCGGGAGAGCAGGCGCGGCCCGGCCAACACGGCGACGGACAACATCGCGTCGATCGCGATCGCGCTGTAGGGCGTGCGTCGCGGTGCGACGGTGCCGTCGATGCTCAGGCCGATCACGAGATCGATCACGGCGATGATGCCGCCCGCGATCAGAATGCGTTCGAGCTCCACGATGCTCGCGAAGCGCCAAATGCAGTTGTAGAGGCCCGCGGCCCAAGCGACGCCGAGGCGGATGGGAAGTGTCAGCGCGGCGTACCAGAGCGCGGTTTCGTAGTACCCGTCGGGCCAGTCGAAGCCCTCAAGTCGGAGTGCCATCGCGAGGAACGGCGCGAGGGCCAGTCCGAACAGATCGATCAAGAAGTAGAAGCGGTTCCGCATCTATTGTTTAGTGGGTTTTTCGTGTGACGCCGACGGTCGCGCGGACTTAAGGAAACTGGCACAGAACCACGACTCACTTAGGACTATCACCCTACACCTGCGGTAAATATCGGTTCGGAACGACGCGACCCACCGACCTGTGCCGCTGGCACGACCCGTGGCATACCCCCGGAATACCCGCCGAGTGCCAGCCCGGTCACGACCCCGGTCGCCACGTTGTGAAAAGTAGCCCCAACGCCTTATTTTACAATGATATGCATGCGTCCGAAATTCGCCGCCGATTCCTCGATTTCTTCGCACGTGAACACCACGCCGTGCGCCCCTCCTCCCCCCTGATCCCGGGGGACGACCCGACGTTGCTCTTCACCAACGCCGGCATGGTCCAGTTCAAGAAGGTCTTTCTGGGCCAGGAGGCCGCTCCAGACGGCAATCGCCGGGCGACGACCTCCCAGAAGTGCGTCCGCGCCGGTGGCAAGCACAACGACCTCGAACAGGTCGGCCATACCGCGCGGCACCACACCTTCTTTGAAATGCTCGGCAACTTCTCCTTCGGGGATTACTTCAAGCGCGATGCGATCCGCTTCGCCTGGGGGTTCGTCACCGAAGAGCTCAAGCTGCCCAAGGAGCATCTGCGCGTCACCGTCTACAAGGACGACGACGAAGCGCGCGCGCTCTGGCGCGAGGTGACCGGGCTGCCCGATTCCCGCATCTACGGGCTCGGCGAGCGCGACAACTTCTGGCAGATGGCCGACACCGGCCCCTGCGGCCCGTGCACCGAGATCTACGTCGACCTCGCGCACATGGCGAAGGACTTCGAGTTCCCGGCCGGTGCCAGTGGCGAGTGGACCGATCGCAATCGCGGTGAATTCTCCACCGACGCGTTCGTCGAGGGCGCCGAGGCCGGTCGCTTCCTCGAGATCTGGAACCTCGTGTTCATGCAGTTCGATCGGCAGCCGGACGGCACGCTCGTGCCGTTGCCGCGGCCGTCGGTGGACACCGGCGCGGGGCTTGAGCGCATCGCGGCGGTGATGCAGGGCGTCTCGAACAACTACCACGTCGATCTCTTCGCGCCCTTGCTCGCCAAGGTCAGCGAGATCACCGGCAAGCCTTACGCCTACGCCAACACCGACTCGGCGTCGTACCGCGTGCTCGCCGACCACGCGCGAGCGGTCGCGTTCCTGCTCGCCGACGGCATCTTCCCGAGCAACGAGGGGCGCGGCTACGTGCTGCGTCGCATCCTTCGCCGTGCGGTGCGTCATGCATGGCTGCTGGGCCGCCGCGAGCCGACGCTCGTGCATGTGGTCGAGGTCGTGATCGAGACCATGCAGGGCCAGTTCCCCGAGCTCGCCGCGCGGCGCAAACACATCCTCGACACCACGCGCGCGGAGGAAGAACGCTTCCTCGCGACCATCGACGGCGGTATGTCGCGCTTCGAGCAGTTGGCGCCGACGGGCTCCACGCAGGGCTCCACCGCGGTGCGCGGGACGATCACCGGCGAGGAGGCCTTCAAGCTCTACGATACGTTCGGCTTCCCGTTCGATCTCACGGAGCTCATGGCGCGTGAGCGGGGATATCTCGTGGACATCGCCGGCTTCGAACATGCGCTCGACCAGCAGCGCAAGCAGTCGCAGGACGAACGCAAGTCGAAGAAGATCACCGTCTCGGCGGACGAGCTCTCGGATCTCGCGAGCTGGAGCGTCCCCGCGAGCGACGCACCCATGGGGCGTTTCGTCGGCTACGATGTGATCGACACGGAGTCGTTGGTCGCCGCCGTGCGCACACTCGGTGACGGGCCGGTGGCGGTGATGCTGCAGGACTCGCCGTTCTACGCGGAGTCCGGTGGCCAAGTCTCCGACCGCGGCGAGATCATCGGCTCGGATTGGTCGGTCTCGGGGTCCGATGTGAAGAAGATCGACGGCCGTGTGGCGGCGATCGGTTCCGTGCGCGGCACGGTGAAGTTCGAGAAGGCCCGCGCGCGCGTGCCGGCGGCGCGCCGACCCGACACCGAGCGCAACCACACCGCCACGCATCTGCTGCACGCGGCGCTGCGCACGGTGCTCGGCGAGCATGTGCATCAGGCCGGCTCGCTCGTCGCGCCGGAGCGGTTGCGGTTCGACTTCACACACCACGGCCCCATCACGGCCGAGCAGTTAGAGCGTATCGAATCGATCGTGAACGAAGGCGTGTGGGCCAACGTCGACGTGCGCATCACGGAGAAGCCGTACAAGGAGGCCATCGCCGGTGGCGCGATGGCGCTCTTCGGCGAGAAGTACGGCGACGTGGTGCGCGTGGTCGAGATCCCCGGATTGTCGGTGGAGCTCTGCGGCGGCACGCATGTGAAGAACACCGGACAGATCGCGCTGATGCGCATCGTCTCGGAGAGTGGTGTGGCGGCGGGCGTGCGTCGCATTGAGGCAGTCACTGGCCGCGGCGCCTTCGCGCACCTGCGCGAACGTGAACGCGCCCTCGATGGCGTGGCCGAGCGACTCAAGCTCAACGCCGTCACACCGGAACTCATCGCGCGCCGTCTCGACGTGCTGCTCGGCGAGAAGAAGGCGCTGGAGAAGAAGCTCGACGAGGCCATGCGCGGCGGTGGCGCGCAGGGTGGGGACCTGTTCGCCGGTGCGGAGACGGTGGGCGCGGCGAAGGTGCTCGCCAAGGTCGTGAAGGCCGACTCGATGAAGGATCTCCAGGCCCTCGGCGACGTGGTGCGCGAGAAGCTCGGCACCGGTGTCGGCGTGATCGTCGCCGACTTCGGTGAGGACAAGGGCGGTCTGGTGATCGTCGTGTCCGATGACCTGCGCGCGAAGGGCATCACGGCGGGTGGCATCGTGAAGTCGCTGGCGGCCAAGACCGGCATCCGCGGCGGCGGCAAGGATCACATGGCGCAGGCCGGCGTGACCGGCGCGCAGGTGGCCGAGATGCCGACCGTTGCCGGTGAGATCGTGAAGGCCGCGCTGGCCGGCATCGCATGACGCACGCCGAGTGGATCGCGTCGCGGCAGCCGGAAGCTCCGGAGCGATTGGTCGCGCAGGTGCGGGCGGTGCTCGACGCGCACCCGGAGTACGCCGCTTTGCCGCATGCCGAGGCGCTGCTGCGGGCGGGTGAAGAGCTGCTCGCGACGGTGTTGGGGAGCGAGAAGTCCGCAGCACGCGATGACGCGCTCGATCTGCTGGCGGCCGATGCCTGTGTGACCTGGGCGTTAGAGGCGGCGGCCGATGAGCCGGCGACGTTGCGCGCGCGTGCGATGCAGGCCATGGAGCGCATCGCGGGGGCGGCGCTGTGAGCGAGATCGCCGGCAAGACGACGAGCCACGATCCGGTGGATCATCTGCGCGAGTTGGCCGCGTTGGCCACGCAGTCGGCCGATCAACTCGGCGATGGCATCCGCGCGGCGACCGTGATGGTGCGCGAGACGTTGCAGGGCGGGGGGACGTTGCTGTTCTGCGGGAACGGCGGCAGCGCTGCCGACGCGCAGCACTTGGCGACCGAATACGTGGTGCGAGTCCGTCGCACGCGGCGTCCGCTGCGCGCGATCGCGTTGACTACCGACACCTCGCTCATCACGGCCGCAGCGAACGACTTCTCGTACGATGAGATCTTCAGCCGTCAGGTCGAGGCGTTGGGGCGGAAGGGCGACCTGTTGATCGCACACACCACGAGCGGCAACTCGCCCAACTGCCTGCGCGCGGTGGAGACGGCCAAGGCGATGGGGATCCGATCGCTGGTGCTGACGGCCAAGGACGGCGGGAAGATCCGGACGATGGCGGACCTCACGCTGGTGGTGCCGACGCAGATCACGGACCTCTCACAGGAGATCCATCTGAGCATCCAGCATGCGATCTGTGACGTGATCGACGCCGAGGTGGCGCGATGAGCGCCGCGGCCGGAGTCGCGTCGATGTTCTCGCTGGCGGGCAAACGCGCTGTGGTGACGGGCGGCACGCGCGGGATCGGCGCGGCGGCGGCGGAACTGCTAGTGGCGTGCGGCGCGTCGGTGTGTGTGGGCTACCGTTCGCGCCGCGCGGATGCGGACGCGCTGGTGGCGAAGCTCTCGGGGCGCGGGGTGCCGGTAATCGCGCATGCGGCCGACCTGGGCGAGGCGGCGGGCGCCGACTCTTTGATCGCGGCGGCGGTGGGGGCGTTCGGTGGACTGGATATCCTGATCCACAGCGCCGGCATCTGGCCGAGCGAGGATGTGCCGGTGCACGAGATGAGCGATGAGCGCTGGCACCGGACGATGCGTGAGAATGTCGATGCGATGTTCTTCGTGTCGCGTGCGGCCGCGCGGGCGATGTCGGACGGCGGGCGGATGGTGCACATCTCCTCGACGGCGGGTCAGCGCGGGGAGGCGTATCATGCCGACTACGGGGCGAGCAAGGGGGCGATGATCTCGTTCGTGAAGTCGCAGGCGATCGAGCTGGCGCGGCGCGGGATCACGGTGAACTGTGTGGCGCCGGGGTGGGTGGATACGGAGATGTGTGTGGAGGCGTTCGCGGGGGGCGGGAAGGCAAGGATCGCGGCGGGGATTCCGAACGGGCGGGTGGCGACGGCGGGGGATGTGGCGTGGGCGGCGGTGGCGTTGTGTGCGCCGGGGGCGCGGCATCTGGTGGGGGAGATCGTGAATGTGAATGGTGGGAGTGTGTTGTCTGGTTGAGCTGCGCCGTGGTCGACTCCGTCCCGCGAGGTGATCGATGAGCGCCGCTGCTCCGCAGCCCCCGTTCATGCCGATTCACAAGCGCGCGTTCGATCTGCTGCTCGCCGTCCCGGCCGCAGTGATCCTTGCCGTTCCGTTCCTCCTCGTCGCGGTCGCCGTCCGCCTAACGTCAGAAGGCCCGGTGCTGTTCTGGTCCGATCGCGTCGGTCGGGAGAACGCGCTGTTCCGAATGCCGAAGGTGCGCACGATGCGTGTGAACACGCCGGCGGTCGCGACGCATCTCTTGACTTCGCCCAAACAGCATCTCACGCCGATCGGCGGACTGTTGCGCAAGACGAGTCTCGATGAGATTCCTCAGCTGTGGAGCGTGATTCGAGGCGACATGTCCATCGTCGGGCCGCGTCCGGCGCTGTTCAACCAAGATGACCTCGTCGCGCAACGCACCGCCGTCGGCGTGCACCATCTCACGCCGGGCATCACCGGCTGGGCGCAGATCAATGGTCGGGACGAGCTCTCGATCCCTGAGAAGGTGGCGTTCGACGCGGCGTATCTGCAGCGTCGTGGTTTCGTGTTCGATCTCCGGATCATCGTCCTCACATTCTGGCATGCGCTCCGCGGGACCGGGGTGACGCATTGACTCTCGACGCCTGTGGTCCGCCGCCAGTGATTGCCCTCTCTCTCTCCCGGTGTC
>JADYYN010000232.1 GCA_020853635.1 Gemmatimonadaceae bacterium | reverse complement strand
CACCGGCGGCGGTGCCGAGTACAGCCCGCCCTGCACCACGCCGGTGATGTCGACCGTGCCGACCTGCTCCTCGATGCCCGAGTACCAGAAGGTCCCACTGAAGCTCCCCGCCGGAATCGTGACGTCGACCGAGCCGGTTCCGACGGTCGTCACGGTGTTCGAGAGCACCAGGCGCGTCGGATCGGACGAGCTGACCGTGATGACGGTTCCGCCGGGCGGCGAGGCGCTCTGCAACGAGATCGACGCCTGCTTCGAGAGACCTGCGCCGGCCGTCGGCGAGATACTGAACGCGGAGATGGGCTGCGTGACGGTGATGGTCGCGGGATAGTTCGCGCGTGTGGGCGACGCCGCCGATGCGGAGGTCGCGGCGATCTGCGTGGTGCCGGACGTGAGCGGCCGGATGTTGTAGGACGCGCGCGACTGTCCGACCGCGATGGTGACGTTATTCGGGTTCTGCGCAACGCCACCCACGACCGGGACGAGCACGGCAGGCGTCGCGCTTGTGAGGGTGACTGCGATGGGCTGCCCGCCCGCGCGGATCACGGCCTCGCTCGTCACGCTCTGACTCGCCCCGGCAGTCGCGAGCTCGCCGACGTAGACGACACCGTTGCCGTCCCCACCGAGTGTGGTGAGCGACGTCGTCCCGAAGTTCTCGATCCCGATCGCGCGCACGTTCACGGTCGCTGGCGTGGGCGCGGCGTAGAGGCCACCCTGGATCGTCGCCGAGATCTGCGCGCTGGTGCCGCCTTGCTCTTCGATGCCCGCGTACCAGAAGGTCGCGCTGAAGCTGCCCGCGGGCACCGTGACATCCACCGAACCGGTGCCGACGATCGACGCGCTCGTCGACACCACCAGGCTCGATGGGTCGGACGACGTGATCGCGATGACCGTGCCACCCGGCGGCGACGCGCTCTGCAGGGAGATCGAGGCTTGCTTGGTGAGCCCGGCGCCCACGGTCGTCGCGAGACTGAGACTGGTGATGGGTTGTGTGACCGTGATCGTCGCGGGATATCCCGCACGCACCGGTGTCGCAGCCGTCGCCGATGTCGCCACGATCTGGCCTGTGCCGGACGACACCGGGCGCAACGCGTATGACACGCGCGATTGCCCGACCGGGATGGTGATGCTGTTGGGGCTCTGCGCAACGCCACCGACCACGGGCAACAACACAGTCGGCGCAGAGCTCGTGAGGGTCGCCGTGAGCGCCTGTCCACCGGCGCGGATGACGGACTCGCCGGTCACGGATTGGCTCGGACCCGCGGGGCCGAGTTCGCCGATGTAGAGCACCGCGTTGCCGTCGCCACCGAGCGTGGTCATCGTCGTGGAGCCGAAGACCTCGATGCCGAGCGGGCGCACCGTGATCGTGAACGGGGCGGGCGCAACATACCGCTGCACCACCGCCGTGATCTGTGCCGTCGTGTTGCCCTGGTCCTCGAGTCCCGAGTACCAGAAGGAGCCGCTGAAGCTGCCGGGAGGGATCGTGAACTGGATACTCGCGGTGCCTTCCGTGGCGGCGGAGGGCGCAACGAGCATGCGTGTGGGATCACTCGACGAGATGGTGACGAGCGTGCCGCCAGCCGGCGATGCGGCGCTGAGCGAGATGGACGCCTGCTTGCTGAGTCCGGCACCCACCGTCGCCGATGCGCTGAGCGCGGACGTCGGCTGCGGCGCGACGGTGATCCGCACGCTGTCCGGATCGAACGCCGGCGACGTGGCGACGAGATACGTGGAGCAGTTGAGCGCGGCGGTGCCACCGTAGTCTGCGGCGGACGCGACACTGCTCTGTCCGGCCGCCACGCTCACGCCGGTCGGTGCGGCGATGCAGGCACTGTTGCGCGAAACGAACGCGACGGGAATGCCACCGGCCGGCGCAGAGAACGGCGTGCCACCACTCAGCAGTCGCGTGGTGAACTGTGCGAGGCTGAAGCCGGCATTGATGCTGATGTTCGATTCGACGATGTCGAGCGCGGCGGTCACGCGCACCGACGACGTGCCGGTCGCGAGGTTCGGGCCGGTGGCCGTGACGGCGACCTGTCCGAGCTGCAGCCCTTCGAGCTGCGCGTTGCCACTGAGCGCCCCGGCCGCGATGAACACGGTGGGCGTGATGACATTCACGACCGCCGGATCGCCCGAGACGACGGCGATGGTCGTGCCGCCGGCGGGTGCCGGCTGCGTGAGTGTGATGGGCAGCGACGCGGTCCGCGTGTACGGCAGGTTGAGCGTGAGCGGCACCGAGATGGTGTTGGTGCTGACATTCACGATGAGCGTGCCGTCGGCGTAGCCGCTCGCGGTCGCCGTGAGGGTCACGTTCCCCGTGCTGATACCGGTGACGACGAAGTCCGCGGTGCTCGCACCGGTGTTGACGAAGACGCTGGTAGGCGCGTTCACCGTCGCACGATTGATGTCACCACTCACCAACGTGACGCTCACGCCACCCGCTGGTGCGGGCTGCGCCAGCGTCGCCCGCACAGTCGCGGTGCCGTTCACACCAACCAGCGGCGTGTTCACGAGCGCGAGCGTGATCGCCGGCGGACCGACCGGGGTGGTGGTGACGGCCGGGAGTCCGCCGTCGAGCGTGTAGCCGGCGGGACCGGTCACGCCGATCGTCGCGCTGCCGGCGCCGCCGGGCCGGCTCATCTCAATAGACGGCAGTTCGCCCGAGTCGTAGCCCGGCATGAACGTGCTCGTGAATCCGGGCTGGATACCGAACGTGACCGAGGTCGCCGGGCCTTGCGCGATCCCCGAGGTGTTCGGCGTGACACGGAAGCGCAGCTGCGCCACCGCCGCGTTGCTGCTCGTCACGGTAAATGACGGCCGAGCACCGCCGATGCGCACCGGCAACGCGCGGAAGCTGAGCCCCTCACCGCTGGGTGCGACATCGCCGCCGATGGTGAGGTTGAACCACGGGTCACGTCCGCCGCTCGCTGGCAACGTGAGCGCGCCAAGGAAGCCCACACGCATCTTCGGATCAACAACGGTGACGAGCACGGTGTCGACCTCGACACCATTGATCTCCGCCACAACGGACACGGAGCCGCCCCCCGCGCCTTCGAGGCCGTGGGCCCACCAGCTGAACGACTCCGTGCCCGCCGTGATCGGGATAGTGATTGAGGCGGTGCCAGCGGCGCTCGCATTGCTGCTCAGGAGAGCCACCGCCGGATCCAGCGAACGCAACACGAGCGCATACGCGCTGGGCGCCGGATCGAAGGTCTCGACCGTCTCGTTCATGAGGCCGGCCGCCGTGTACGCGTCGGCGCCGAGTGCGATGTCGAGCGCCTCACTCACGGTCACCAGCACGGAGTCGCGTGCGCCGTCGATCTCGGCGATCACGAACGCGCTGCCGGCGGCCACTGACGTGACGAGTCCATCGGTGCTGAGCGTGAGCACGGCGGCGCTCGAGCTCGACCAGTTCGTCGCGCTCGACGTGATCACCGAGTCAGCGAGGTTGTACGCGGTCGCGGTGGCCAGGAACGAATCGCCAGCGCCGCTCATGGTGGTGCGCGGCACCGTCACCGCCACGCGCGTGATCACGGTGCCCGCGAGTGCGGTGCCGGTGAACACCGCACTTGTGTAGCCGCTGCGTCGCGCCGTGACGGTGTGGATCCCGAGGACATCGCTCATGAGCCAGCGAGTGGCGACACGACCTGTCGCGTCGGAGATCGCGGTCGTCGGCGAGACCGCGCCGCCGTTCACGCTCACCACGAACTCGACGGCGGCGCTTGCCACCGGGACGTCGTTCGCATCGAGCACCTGCGCGACCAACGAGTCCGGTACGAACTGATCCCACGCCACGGACTGACCGTCGCCGGAGCGGATGACGATGCGGGGCACACCGACCGCGGTGAGGGTCACGCTCGCCGTCTCGAATCCGAAGCTCGGCACCCACTCGCTCGACGACGCCGCAGCGGCAGCGGTCGCCACTCCGGCTGCACCGGTGCGCGCCAACCGGATGCTGGCCGGCGTCCCGACGAAGTTCCCGATGGACGTGGCGTTCTGTCCCGGCGTCAGTCGGAACACGATCTCGCCCGCCGGGCCTTGATCGTCTCCAATGGTCACGGCGCTCGCGAAGAACTGCAGCGAAGCGACAGTGGTGGTTCCGGTGCTCAGCGTGAACTCCTGCGCTGGCACGCCCACGCTCACGGCCATGGGCACGAACGCGTCGCCCAGTTGCTGCGGTGCACCAACGGTGAGCTGAAGGATCGGATCCTCACCGCCGGTGGCCGGCACGGACGCCGCGCCCACCTGCGTGAGACGGAACTCCGGATTCGACGTGACCAGCACCAGCGTGTCAGGTTCGTAGCCCGGCGCGCTCGCGATGATGGTGACGCTGCGTTCGGATCCACCCTCGACGCCCTGGACCCAGAACAGCGTGTTGTCGGTGCCGCCTTCGATCTCCACCACGCTACTCGCGCCGCCAACCGTCGCCGCCGACGACGAGACCAGCACTCCGCTCGCATCGGACGTGGTGATAGTGACATTCAGCGGCCCACCGATCGTGGTCGGTGTGCTCACCGTGAAGCTGGTCTGCAGACGCGCCGGGTGCCGGCGATCGGCGCCGAGATCGAGTTTGGGACTCGACGGGATCGTGGTCACCACGAGAGATACCGGCACGTGCACCGGTGCCACACCGAGCGCGCTGCTCGTGAGGGTGACGGTCGCTGTGTACGTCCCGGCGACCAACGCAGTGCCATCGGGCGTGAGCGTCAGCGTCGCGGGCGCGTCAGTGCTCCCGAGTGCGGCGGTGAGCCACCCGCTCGCGCCGGCGTCGTATGTGATGAGCGCCGCGAGTCCGTTCAGCGTGCCGTTGCCGATGTTCGAGACGGCAATCGTTTGCGCGGCAGGCGACGCCTCCGCTTCCACCATCGCGAAGTTCACCGACGTCGGGGCGACCCCGATGATCGGCGTGACGTCGACCACGGTGAACGACACGGTGCTGCCCGACGCGATCAGATAGTCGCTCGGCACCGCGGTCAACTGCAGCGTCGCGACACCGGCCGTGCCGGTGCGCACCGCCACGAGGCTCGCGGGCTCACCGACGATGTCGCCTCGTGATGTCTCGGTGCCGTTCGCGGGGATTGCGAACGTGACGGCGGTCGCCGGGCCTTGATCGGCGCCCACGGTACGCGGCGACGCCACGTGACGCATCAGCACGGTGGCGAGCGTAGTCGATCCCACGGTGAAGCTCGGCAGCACGCCACCGTTGCGCACCGACAGCGGCGTGAAGCCAGCGTTCTCGAGACCCACCTCCGCGAGCAGCACAGGGTCGGCGCCACCGACCGTT
>JADYYN010000231.1 GCA_020853635.1 Gemmatimonadaceae bacterium | reverse complement strand
GTCTTGCCGGCGGCGATGAGATCGAGCTTGGCCTGGTCGACGTCCACCCCGATCACGTGATGTCCGTCGCGTGCAAGGCACGCGAGCGATACCGCGCCGACGTAGCCCAATCCGAAAATACTGATGTTCATGTGCACATGCTCACTGGTTGCTGCGCGCACCGTCCGGGTGGCGCCTCGTGGAAAGGCAACGCTCGATGATGCCGTCGAGTCGGTGCATCGATGATTGCCAGGCGTGATGCGACAGCATCCGCTCGCGCCCGGCGATGGCGAGCCGGCGCCGCTCCGCCGGGGCATCGAGGATGCGCATGATCGCGGCGGCATACTCCTGCGGCGTGGAAGCCACGAGGAAGTGCTCCTGGTCGAGCGCATCGACGCCGCCGGCCGCGACGCGACTCGTCACGACGGGCACGCCCATCGCCATCGCTTCGAGGATCTTGTTCTGCGTGCCGCGTGCGATGTTGAGGGGTGCCACCATGAGCGCGGCGCGCCGCAGGTAGGGTCGCACGTCGGGGACGGAGCCGGTCACGGTCACGCCCGGACGGCGCGCGAGCCGCCGCACCGCCAGTGACGGATCCGCGCCCACGATGAGGAGCTCGAGGTCGGGGCGCCGCGCGCGCAGCAGCGGGAACGTGTGCTCGCAGAACTCGAACATGCACTCCTGGTTGGGGTAGTAATCCATGCGTCCCACGAAGACGATGGTGTCCGGCTCGTAGCGATCGTCGATGGGCGCGAAGTACTCCGGATCGACTCCGTTGGGGAACCAATCGGAAGCGACCCCGGTCCGGTAGCTCTCCAGCGTCTCCCATTCCGCACGCGTGGTCGCCGTGCACATGTCGAAGCGCGACGCGAGTCGCTTTTCCTCGCGCTCCAGCTTGGCACCCTCGATCCGGAAGCCGAGCGACAGCGGGAATGGCTTGTATTGCGAGTAGGCGAGCCACTTCTGCGAGTCCAGGTCGCCGAAATCGAGGATCTTGGGAATATCCTGCACGTGCTCGACGTATTGCGCGACCGACGAGCAATGCACGAAGATGAGGTCGAAACGCTCGGCGGCGACGAGTTCGCGCACGCGCCGAGCGAGGTGTGGTGAATAGAAGTAGCCCATCGACGACGGGGTCGCGCTCGGCAGGCGGGTCAACATGCGCAGGGCCTGCACCGGCTCGCGCACGACTCCCATGTCGTATCCCGCGCAATGCGCGGCGAGGCCTTCGCCTTCCTTCGCCTCCTCCGCGGAGCGCACCAGCGAGGCGACCCACACCCGGTGGTTGCGGGAGAGGTGCCGGATCATGTTGAAGGGCCGGATCTTGCCCCCGCGCTTCGGCGGGTAAGGGAAGCGGTGGCACACGTACAGGACATTCATGCCACCACCGTCTTCAGTTCGTCGGTCACGTCCGCCGGCGTGCGCCCGTCGAGGTACATGCGCGCCCAGATCTCGAGATTGACGAGCGTCATGAGCTTGTCGGTGCCATCGATCCGGTTGGATTCGTGTGCCGCGATGAGCTCGCCGATCGGTGGATGGCGCAGCAGGCCGCGTTTGGCCACCGCCGCCTCCGACAGGAGATGGCGCACGAGGGGCGCCAGGTCACCCTTGAGCCAGGCGCCCATCGGAGTGCCGAAGCCGCGCTTCTTGCGCTCCAGGATATCGGCGGGCAGCACATCCGCCAGCGCGGTCTTCATGAGATGCTTCAGGCGCCCACCGCGAACCTTGATGCTGGCGGGTACGCGCGCGGCGAGTTCCACGAGTTCGTGATCGAGCAGCGGCACGCGACACTCGAGCGACACCGCCATGCTCATCTTGTCCGTCAGCAGGAGGAGGTCATCGGGGAGTTGCGTCGCGGCATCCACGGCCAGGAGGCGCGTCAGGTCATCTGCGCTGGTGCTTTCGCGGAACGCGTCCGCCAGCGCATCGGATCCGCCGCTGCGCATCTCGCGCAGCAACGCGGCGCGGGCATCGCCGGCAAAGACCTCCACGTAGGAACGATAGCGCGCCTCGAACGACAGGTGCGCAGTGGTCAGGAAGCCTCGCGCGAGGCGCATGCGGTCGAGCAGCGGCGAATGCCGGTCGCTCGGCAGTCGTCTGGCCAGCGCGAGCGCCGCCCGCTGCATGACGCCGGGAAGGCGATTGAACCGCGACGCGTAATGTCCGCCCAGTAGCGCCGGTAGCCGCCAAAGAGTTCGTCACCCCCGACGCCCGACAGGATGACGGTGACGTCGCGCCGTGCGAACTCGGACACGAGGTACGTGGTGACGAAGGCGGTGTCGGCGATCGGCTCGTCCATGTGCCACAGCAACCGCGGCAGGAGCGACACCACGTCGGGCTTGACCACGATCTCGTGGTGATCGGTGCCGAATTTCCGCGCCACCTGCCGCGCGTAGGGAAGCTCGTTGTAGTACGACTCGGCCTCGCCGCCCTCGAAGCCGATGGCATAGGTCTTGACCGGACGCCGGCCATGCGCGGACATGAACGCGACCACCGCACTCGAGTCGATACCGCCGGAGAGGAACGCGCCGATGGGCACGTCGCTCACCATCTGCATACGCACCGATTTCTCGAGATGCGAACGGACGCGATCCGCCCAGACCTCTTCCGGCACCGACGCGTCCACTTCGGCGGGAACTTGCCAATAGCGGCGCTCGACTGCGCGGCCGGCCTCGGCGACCAGCATCGTGGCTGGAGGCAGCTTGCGGATCCCGCGAAAGATCGATTCCGGCGCGGGCACGTAGCCCAGCGCGAGGTACGACCCTAGCGCGCCGAAATCGAGCTCGGCGCTCACGCCCGGTGCGGCCAGGATCGCCTTGGCTTCGCTCGCGAAGACGAGCCGCTTGCCGTCGTTCCACAGGTACAGCGGCTTCACGCCGAGCCGGTCCCGACCGACCAGCAGGCGGCGACGCGGCGCATCCCAGAGCGCGAACGCATACATGCCGTTCAGGTGCTCCACCAGCCGGTCGCCGTGTTCGGCGTAAAGATGCAGGATCGTCTCGCAATCCGACTGCGTGCTGAAGCGATGGCCCCGCGCCTGCAATTCCTCGCGCAGCTCGCGATAGTTGTAGATCTCGCCGTTG
>JADYYN010000230.1 GCA_020853635.1 Gemmatimonadaceae bacterium | reverse complement strand
TCGACGTTCTTGAGGTGGTGCGCCTCGTCGAGGATCAGCAGCGGGGACCGCCACCGCGCTTGATGGAGCAGATCGGCCCACAGTCGGCCCTCGAGCTCGCGCAGGCTGGACTGGACGTCCTTGATGCGCGCGCGGACCTGCGCCTCCGTGCCGCGCGCCCGGAGCGGCATCTCGGCGAGCGCATCCGCGAGCGGCTTCAGATCGAGGTCACCGCGCTGCAGAACCCGCGCGATCGCCTTCGGGACCGGATCGTCCCGGAGCATCGCATCCTGGTCCGTGACCTCGGCGTTGTACGTCTCGCGCCAGGACTCAGGCGCACTCGAGAGCAGATGGTTCCAGAGCTGTTCGCCGAGGTCGTGCTGACGCTCCTCTCCCAAAGCGGAGATCAGCGGTGCCATGAAGCGATGGATCTGGGCCTTCACCGCGATGAGCCGCTTCGCCCCTCCCCGTGCGTGGCGGCGCAGCGTCTCGGCGACCAGCGCCAACCGGATCCACTTGTCCGTCTGCTTGCGGCGCATGGCGCCTTGGGCGAGGAAGATGAGGTGCGCCCGCTCGCGCGGCGCGTCGTCGAGGAGCCGCATCAAGTCGATGCTGTGCCGCGCGACGCCGAACCGGATGACCGTCCCCCGGCTCCGCCCGCCCGAGGGGCGCTCCGCGACGTCACACACCGTCGCATCCTCCACGTACAGCTCGGCGAACGCCTTCAGGTCGCCTGCCCACTTCGTGAGGAGGGCGGGAGGTGCCATCACGATCACCGGGCCGGACGCCTCCGACAGCGCAACGGACACGGCGACCCCGAGCGCGACGAAGGTCTTCCCCATCCCGACCTCGTCCGCCAGGATCACGCCCGGCTGCTCCCGAAAGCGTCGGAGGATCTCCTCCACCTCCGCCCGCTGGCGGCGCTGGCCGGCCTCCGCGACGCGGTCGTTGAGCTTCCTCCCGAGCAGCAAGGCTTCGGCGGGTGCGAATCTCACGCGGCTCACTTGGCTTCCTCCACGATCCCGTCCCAGAAGGCGAGCACGTTGGCGGCGATCCTGGGCCGTAGCGGGCGCAGCGCCGCATCCAGGTCCCGCGCCAGCTCCTTCCGGAACGCCGAGAAGGTGCGCCTGACGTGCGACACCGGGAGTCCTCCCTGCTCGTCGCGGAACGTGACCTCCCGCAGGACGATCACGAGGTCCGCCGCGGCAAAGAGCGCATCGGTGGGATCGGCGGCAGTCTCTGCTTCCCGCACCAGCCGCCGCGCGACCTCCTGTGGCCCGATCATCCCGCGCAGGCGCCACTCGAAGGCAGTCGCGCTCCAGACCGGGCGCTCAAGGTTCGCGCGAACACCCTCCATCAGCCGCGCCCGGGACCTCACCCGGTACAGGAAGGTCTCCCGGAGATCGAAGCGACGGAGCGGGTCCAGCTCGGGCGAAAGCGCGGTGTCGAGCAGATCCTCGGATTCGTCGCTCGCGATGCGTTCGCGCATCAGGAGCCGGAGTTCGGCCGCAGGATTCGTCGCCGCCAGCAGTCGTAGCATCGCTTCGCTGTCGAGGGCGTCGAGGTCGGCCGGCGCGGCGAGACGGCTCGGGTCCTCGACGTTCACCGGCAGGATGCCCTTCCGGTCGTCGTCCCAGCGCACCATCAGCGTGTCGGGCGGCGAAGCGCCGACCCAAGCGATGTGTCGGCAGCCGGGGCCCTCGGGACCGATCGCGTCATCCGACGACACCAGCTGCCGCACGGGCTCACCCGTGGCCCACACGCTCCACTGCGCGGGGAGCGCACCCTCCGCGAGGACCAGCTCGATCCGGTCCGGGGGACCAGCGTGGAAGGTGGCCGACACGAAGCCCGCGGGGATCCGGTCCAACTCGGGCCCTGCGGTGCCCTCCTCGTCACCACTCCCGATCCACTCAGCATCTCCGGGGTCGGCCACGGTCGTCGTTGGCGGCCAGATCGCCTCCAACGCCCCCGCGTCACCTCTCCGGTCGCCATCCCGGATCACCGTGAGGAGATTGGCTTCGGCGTTGAAGCGAGTCGCGGTGCCGAGCCCGGCGGTCGTGAAGTTGGACGACCCGATCATGAGCGCCACGTACCCGTCATCGGCCAGCCGGAGCATCTTCGCGTGCCACTCCCGCGGGTTCTTCTCCTCATCCACCGCAGGGAGGGCCGTCACGGTGACCTCGTCCGCGTACTCCTGCGCGAGAGTCAGCAGGGACCGCGGTGCCTTCACGCGTGCTTGCGTCGCATCCGTGATGTGCTCCATCGGGACGGCGAGCTCCACGCGCCGCCGCGTCCCGCGACCCATCGCGCGTCCCAACGCCTGCATCGCGGTCCTCTCGTGGTCGGATTGATCGAAGAACGGAGAGGCGACCGCGACGCGGGTCGGCGAGTATCCCCCAAGGCGCTGGCAGAGCGCGAGGCTCTCACTGAGCGTGCTCCGCGCCGCGACCTCCGTCCCACGCGCCGGGAGCGTGCAGACCAGGCGCTGGTGCAAGTCGCGTCGCGATGCGATCGGTGCCCAGTCGGCGATGAGGGTCTCCACTCGCGCCAGGAACGCTTCGGCGCGCGACCGTGCCGCGCACGACGGTGTGAACTCGAGCAGCTCGCGAAGGAAGTGGCTCACGTCCTGCCACAGGACGCGGTCCACCTCCGAGTGCGTGAGTGCGACCGTCGTCGCGATCTCCTGATTCGACCGATAGCCCGGCTCGGTGAGATTGGCGGATGCCACGATCACGCGGACGTGGCGCTGCCAAGCGAGCACGGAGAGCTTGGCATGCTGTATGCCCCCGGTGATCCGCACCGGAAGGACGTCCCACCGCATGGAGTGGTTCACACCGGCGCGCTGGTGATCGACGAGGACGCCGGCGAAGATCCCACCGAGCGCGTTCTCCCGCTCGAGCATCGACACGAGCCCGTCCCGTTCCGCCAGCGTCTCGACGCCGAGGAACCGACCGAGACACTGCTCCTCGAAGAGGGTCGAGTCGAAGGTGAAGGTCGACGCCAGGCAGCCGAGGGCGTCCCCGGCGTCGGCAGGCGGGCGCCACAGATCGAGCATCGCGCCTGTGGCGGCGGATCGACGGCGGCTCATGTGAGATCCTCGCGGAACCGTCGGATGGGCGCGCACCGGTAGTCGTGGACGTATCGCTCCGGGCTCGGCTGCCACTCGGGCAGCTGGTAGCGCGGCCGCCAGTACCTCCGATCATCACCCATCGGTTCGAACCACGACCGCTTCCCCCCGGCCGACTTGTCCCGCTGGATCCGCAGGTGGTGGGAGAGGAGTTCGTTCGCCAGCGCGAGTGGCGCGAGCGGTGATCCGAACACCCCGAACCGGGCTGCGAAGGCAGGCCCCTGCGGCAGCGCCTCGGCAACGAATGCTCGCTCCGCCGCCCCGAACCGCGTGGGGAGCTCGCGCGACAGCTCCACGAAGTCCGATCGATCGCGCAGCGAGAGCAGTTCGAGCGTGCCACCGCGGCCGCCGGCATGTCGGAGACAATCGAAGGCGTCCTGCAGGCTGCGCGCGAAACGCTCGAAGGCGTCGATCGCCCCAACCAGCCCGGCGTACTCCGGCGCGAGGGAGGCGAGAACGCTCAAGACCTCCTGATCCGGCGCCTCCCTGTCGAGCCCGTCGAGGCAGTTCCATATAGGCGCGAGCGCGCCAACTGCCTGTGAGCCGGTCCGGAGGAGCAGCTCCCGCATCAGACGCTTCTCTCGTCGTCCAAGCCGGTCCGGGTGGAAGGCTCTGGCGAGGGCCTCCCATTCGGTCGTCGAGAAGACGTCGACGGTGCGCGGAGGACGCCGTTCGAGTCCGCGCCTCACCGCGGCCGCGCAGCTCTTGATGAACGCCTCAGCCCCTGCCCGGCCGCCGTCGGGGTAGTCATGCATCCAGGCCTCGACCAACGCGCTGCCCTGCTCTCGCAGGTCGAGGTGGACGTCCGTGATGCCGAGGTGCACCGCCAGCCGCTTGTAGATCCCGTGGAAGCCGAAGACGCGAGGCGTCTTGAGATAGGTCGCCGCGTCGACGTGCTTGTAGTTGTCCAAGGCCCGCCGGACCACCTGCACCCCCGCCACTCCCTGCGCCAAGGGCACCGCGGCAGCGGATCGCACGAACGCCTCCACCACGAACCACTCCCAGACGAGGAGCGGCGACGAATCGAGCAGAGCGGGGTCGCCCTTCAACTCCTCGATGACCCGCGTGCCGACGGCGATGGCGGTCAGGAAGCGGATGCGCTGCATGCGCTCGCGGACGGCCGGGACGAGCCGGACGGCGAGTTGGTCGGCGGTCTGGTAGAGGCCCATCGGGTCGAGCGTGCCTTCGCTCGTGCCGACGGGGTCGTAGGTGGTGAAGAAGGGGAAGGTGTGGCGCACGGACTGACGCTACTGGAGGGGTCTGACAGCGTGGAACCCAATCTCGAGAACGGGTTTCGCGCGAGAACTTACCCCGGGAAGATGACGACCACAGCTAGAGTTACTTCTAGGGGGGGAGCGCTTGCTGAATGTGGAAAACCCGACACGTTAGGCACGTTCGAGAGCGTACCCGCGAATCCCCAGAGCCCCTAGATGGCCAGAGATTCCCGTGCAGATGAGCGAAGCCAGGTCCCTGATCGCCGCATACTCCGCTCGACGCATCGGTACCCGGGGATCCTTCACGACCGGCAGCAATGAGCCGTCCGGCTGCGCACGGTGCGTAACCACCCACTGATCCGGATCGCCGTGCGCGAACGCCGAGTTGCGAAGAGAGATGATGCGGTCATGCAGCGCCGCTTGCACCGGCGTCAGCTTCACGACCGACTCTAGCCTCAGGCGACCAGCACACAGACGATCGGACTTGTTGCCCGAGAATGGGCGCGCGTAGGTCACGATCATCGCAGTCAGCGCCGTCTCGCGATGAAGATCCGTCAACTGCCCCTCACTCAAGGAACGCCGCCCGAGATGCACGAGAACGGAGGCAAATGACGCCGCGCTGTTGAGGTCCCACAGCGATATCAGGAGCCGCCGTATGAAGGGCGAATCCGACGGGCCAGGCAGGGGTTTCGTCATAGAAGACCAACTACCTACTTTCGAACGAACCGGGCCGCTCCCCAGACCAGGGTGTCACCCCGGATGGAGTACGGCCGGCTGTAATCGAGAAGCGTGCGCTGCGGGGATCCGTAGTCGTTCCGCACCGTCACAGTGAGGACGCCGTTGACGGTATCGTACTCTCCCCGCTGCTGAAGATCATTGTCGAACGTCCATTCGAACGCGCCGTTGCTGAACCGCAACTCGGTGATGTAGACGTAGAGCATGCCCGACTGCACGCCGTCAACCCACGCGCCGTTCAGCGCTC
>JADYYN010000229.1 GCA_020853635.1 Gemmatimonadaceae bacterium | reverse complement strand
GTACGCCGCCAACCCGGCCCCGAGGACGACGCGCGGGATTCGGGTCGTACGGCGCATCCAACGCATCGACTCGCGCGCCCGTCGCCGGTGCGCGCCGAAGCCGTCGCTTCGCCGGCGGCCTTGCCACATCCACCGTGCGTCCAGCCCTCGAGGGACGTGCCGCGACACCGCTGCTACCGTCGCCCCCATGCGGCGCTGGCACAGCAGTTTTCGTCACTGGCTCCCGGCGCTCGTCATTGGCCTCGCGGTCGTCGGCTGTCGCGGAAGACGTCGCGGAAACGTTGCAGGACGCAGCACGCCTTCAACTGATCTTGCGTCCGACTCGCATCGCCGATGGAGCACGCCCCACTCGTGACCGGATCACTCTCATCCGAATTCACTCGCCCCGATTCAGCGGCCGATCGACTTCGAGGCGCCGTAGAATTCGACCACGCGGGGCCTCTCCGCTGTGGGAGTCGGGCTCCACGGACGCGAGGGAAACGCCATGCGTACCCGCATCGCACCGGTGGTGGTGGCAGCGACGACCGCTCTCCTGTCGGGACTCGTCGCGTGCGGCACCGGAGGGGGTTCGGGGTCGTCGGTGCCCGGCGACGACGCAGCACTTCTGAGCCTCACGGTGTCGTCCGGCAAGCTCACTCCGGCGGTCTCGCCGGCCACGTTGGTCTACACGGTGGGTCCAGCCCTCCTCCCGGACACCGTGACCGTGACGCCGACTGCGGCGCACGAAGGGGCCACGATCCGGGTGGACGGCGTCGTCGTCACGTCCGGCCAGACGTCGCTCCCGATCCACCTCGACATGGGACCGCGGGTGGTGGCCATCGACGTGACAGGGCACTCTGGAGGGAGGAAGGTGTACGGCGTGGCCTTCGACCGGACGAGCGCCGCACTCTCGGCCCTCCTCCCGTCGACCGGTTCGCTCTCACCGGCGTTCGAGTCGGGGACGTTCTCGTACACCGTGGGCCCGCGCTACTTCCCCAGGACGACCACGCTGACCCCGACGGCCGTCGACCCCGGGGCGACGATCACGGTGAACGACGTGGCGACGCCCACCGGCGAGCCGTCAGCCTACATCTCCTTTCTCCCCCGCCCGGAACCCGTGACGGTCGAGGTCACGGCCCGAGACGGCGTCACGACGAGCACGTACACCGTCGTCTTCGACCAGCGTCGCTTCGCCTACGCGGTGAACAGCAGTTCGAACGACGTGACCACCTTCGCCATCGACGGCACCACCGGAGCGCTGAGCGAGGTCGGGACCGAGGTGCCGGCGGGGGCCAACCCGGCCTCGATCGCCCTGGACCCCTCGGGACGCTTCGCGTACGTGGCGAACTTCAGTTCGCACAACGTGACCACGTTCGCCATCGACCCGACCACCGGGACGTTGACCCAGGTCGGGAGCGACGCCGCGGCGGGGTCCAACCCGCTCTCGATCGCCGTAGACCCCTCGGGGCGTTTCGCCTACGTGGCGAACTTCGGATCGGACAACGTGACCGCTTTCGCCATCGACGGCACCACCGGAGCACTGAGCGAGGTCGGGACCGAGGTGGCGGCGGGGAGCGGGCCGTACACGATCGCGGTGGCCCCGTCGGGACGCGCTGCCTACCTGACCAACTTCGACTCGCACAACGTGACCACGTATGCCATCGACGCGACGACCGGCGCGCTGACCGAGGTCGGGACCGAAGTGGCGGCGGGGACCAACCCGATCTCGATCACCGTGGAGCCCTCGGGGCAATTCGCCTACGTGGCGAACTACGGATCGAACAATGTGACCACGTTCGCCATCGACGGCACCACCGGCGCCCTCACCGAGATCGGGGCCGAGGTGGCGGCCGGGTTCGGAGCGCACGGGATCACGGTGGACCCGTCGGGTCGCTTCGCCTACGTCGTGAACATCTACTCCAAGGACGTCACCACGTTCGCCCGCGACGCGTCCACCGGGACTCTGACCGAGGTCGGGAGCCCCGTGGTCGCGGGGCAAAGCCCGATCTCGATCACCGTGGACCCGTCGGGTCGCTTCGCCTACGTGGCGAACTTGAACGCGAACAGCGTGACCACGTTCGCCATCGATGGGTCGACCGGCGTGCTGAGCGCGGAGGGGACCGCCGCGACAGGCACCAATCCGAGGCCGATCGCCATCCTCCCGTAGGAGGTGACGCCGAGCACGAAGGAGCCCGCGGGACTGACGCGGTGACAGCCGCCGTCCGACGCCTTCGCGTGCGTCGACGGGTCCTCGTGGCTTCGAGCGAGTCGGGCTCGCACATGGGAACTCGCAAGGAGGATCCAGGCGCCCGCCGCGGTCGAAGATGATCGCCGCGGGTCGTGGCGTCACGCAGCGCGTTACTTCACCTCGATGGCCGACCGGACGTACCTCCGCGTCGCCCGGTCGAAGACGAGACCGTACCGGCTCCGCTCCCACCACGATGTGGCTTCCTCGATGGGCCCCTGATAGCCCGTCAGCTCGCGGAACGGTTGCTGCCAGTCGTGGCGCTCTCTCACACTCCTGGCGAGCACCCCCAGGGCCTCGATCCGGCCATAGTGCGCAGCCACTGCGGCAAATGATCGCCCCTCCCGCGAGTTCGGGTCTCGCGTCGTGCTGCGCCACTCCGCGGCGACGAACTCGTCGAGCGGTTCCATCCCCGGAAGGCCCCGGATCGCGAGCCAGAGCGGCCACGGATTCAACCCATGGGCGAGATGCCACTTCAAGTCATCGTAGTGCGGAGGGCCCGCGATGCTTGCGGCGGCCACGATCCAGCCGAAGTCAAGCATCGGCGATCGCTGGGCGAGGGTCTCGAGGAGGATCGGCGCGGCGGCGGCGGTCCAGTTCTTGGCGACGACCACGTCGATGAGCTCTGGTGCGAGCGGCAGGGATTGAAGCACCAAGTGGCGGTGCTCGTCGCCCGCCAGGCCCTTCAGCGCTTCGACGAGATGAAATGACCCATCGAACCTGACGAGATGGACGAGCGGTTCGATCAACACGTCCACGTTTTCGGATCCGACCCTCATGAGAAACTCGACTTCTGCGTCGTTCGTGGCGAACACGGTGCGGTCCTGCGCGGCAATGATGATGCGAGCGACGAACGCTCGAACCGCGGCCTTGCTGGACGTGTCGGGGGGCTGGAGTTCCCGCAGGCGATCCCTCTGCGCGTCCCGCCCGCGGCCGACGAGTCCGATGGTCGCGGTGCCAGTCGAGGCGAGTCGTCGTTCGTGTCCACGGAGTTGCTGAAGCCACCAGCACCTGAGCCGAAGGGACGCAACCTCGTCCTCCAGGGCGCCCACTCGAGTTCGGAGCTTGGCCACATCCTCGTCGTCGCTCGCGCTCGCCCGCGGCAGACTGGCCCAGAAGAGGGACATCGTCGCCAGCGCAACCCATTGGCTGAATCTCACGGGATCTGCGCCTCCCCGTTCCGCAGCGGAACTCCCGGCATCTTCGCGCGACGGAGTTCTGGGAACAAGGTCCGCCAACCGCGTCGACTCAGGGCGGTCTCGATCGGATCGCCTCGCGACCCGAGGTACCGCTCGCCAGCGGCGTGCACGGTGTGGGACTCGGCGAGCGGGACGGGCGACCGCCATGCCGGGCGAGCGCTCGGGGGGGGCTTCCCACCGGACACGGGCTGACTCGGCCACCTGAAGAGGATTCCGCCATCGGCACCCCGGGCGCTACGGCGACCGCCTTCGACGAGGCCACGCGCCCACGACCACCGCCACCACGCCGATCCCGAGGATCACGAGCGAGCGCGCGGCGTTCCGGAGGTCCACGACCATCAGGTCGGTGTCCCCGATGCCCTCCGTGGAGTTTCACCACGGAGGCGGACCGAGCCAGCCGCCTGGTCCGCTCGCTGCGGCGTACGCCGCCAAACCGGCCCCGAGCACGACGAGCGCGAATCGGGTCGTACGGCGCACCGAGGGAGTCTACGCGCGAGAGTCCACCGGCGCGGGCCGAAGCCCTCCGCCCTTCGCGAGCGCCACGGATACGCGCTCCCCGTCCAGTGGGTCGGGTCCGCCGGGCCGAGCCTACCCCACGCCGCTGCGCTTCGGCCTCGATCCGCTCGATCGTGATGGTCCTCCGCGCGCGTGCCACGGCGTTCGCGCTGTCGTGCGTCCAGCCCGCCGAGGGACGTCCCCCGGCACCGCCGGTATCGTCTCCCGCATGCGGCGCTGGCACGGCAGGTCTCGTCCCTGGCTCCCGGCGCTCGTCGTCGGCCTCGCGGTCGTCGGGTGCCGCGGCGGCGTGAAGTCGGGCGCGCAGGGGACAGGCCCCAGCCGAGCGGACGCGCCGGCCGACGAGTGGACCCTGCGGTGGGACCTGTACGACCAGATCGCGGATCCGAGCATCCGCCACATGCTCGAACTCCACCGACTGTCGCCGATCACGGCGAGTGCCGGATCGATGATGCGCTACGGCAAGCTCGGCTTCACCGGCGACGAGGCTCGACGCGCGCGC
>JADYYN010000228.1 GCA_020853635.1 Gemmatimonadaceae bacterium | reverse complement strand
CCCGAGCGCACCGAGGCGAACTCGCGTTTGGCCGCTTCCACGCCCTTGTCCATGGCGGTGCGGCAGTCCTTCAGGATCGACTGGATGGTGTTCATGAGACGAGGGTCCCCACGGGTTCGCCGCGCAGCGCCTGTGCGACGATGCCCGGTGTGTGGATGTTGAGCACGATCAACGGAAGCGAGTTCTCCTTGCAGAGCGTGATCGCCGTCTGGTCCATCACGCCCAACTCCCCAGCCATCACGTCACGATACGAGATGCGATCGTAGCGCTTGGCCGTCGAGTCCTTCTTGGGATCGGCCGAGTACACGCCGTCGACGCTGGTGGCCTTGATGATGACATTCGCCTTCATCTGGATGGCCCGCAGCACCGCCGCGGTATCGGTCGAGAAATACGGGTTGCCGGTCCCTGCTGCGCAGATGACGCACCGCCCCTTCTCAAGGTGACGGATCGCGCGCCGGCGGATGTACGGTTCGGCGACTTCTTCCATGCGGATGGCCGTCATCACCCGGGTATCCAGCCCTTCGCGCTCCAGCACATCCTGGAACGCGAGGGCGTTGATCACCGTGCCGAGCATGCCCATGTAGTCGGCGGAGACGCGGTCCATGCCCATCTTGGAGATCTGCGACCCGCGGACGATGTTGCCGCCGCCGATCACCATACCGACCTGGACGCCCATGTCGCTGATCGCCTTCACTTCACGCGCGAAGTTGCGCAGGGACTCGAAATCGAATCCGAATCCCTTGTCTCCGGCGAGGGCTTCGCCGGAGAGCTTGAGCAGGACGCGCGGATAGCGCAGCGTGGTCATCAGCAGGCGGGGGTCAGGACTCGCCCATCTTGAAGCGCACGAAGCGCTTTACCGCGAGCGGCGCACCGGCGTCCTTCGCCGTGGCCTTCACGAGATCGCCGACCGTCTGCTTGTCGTCGCGCACCCAGGGCTGCCCGAGCAGCGTGATCTCGCTGTAGAGCTTCTGGATGCGGCCTTCGACCATCTTCTGCGCGATCGCCTCGGGCTTGCCCGACTCAATGGCCTGCGCGATGAAGATCTGACGCTCGCGCTCGATGAACTCGGCGCTGACGCCGTCCTTGTCCACCGCGACCGCGACCGTGGGCACGCCGGCCGCGACATGCTCCGCGACATGCTTGCCGAGCTGCGCAGGGTGTTCACCCTTGCCGCCGGTGATCTCCGCGATGACGCCGGCCTTGCCGTTGAAGTGCAGGTAGGTGCCCACCGTGCCCGCCGTCTGGAAGCGCGCGATGCGGCGGAGCTCGACCTTCTCGCCGGTCTTGGCCGACGCGGCCTTCACGACGTCGCCCACCGTCTGCGCCTTGTCGGCATACCACGGCGTGCCGAGGTACGCGCCATCGGCACCGACGGCCACGAGACCGTCGACCGCGCTGTCCTTCGCGACCTGCTCGACGAGCTGCTTGGAGAGCGCGATGAAGTCATCGTTGCGGCCCACGAAGTCGGTCTCGCAGTTGACTTCGATCATCGCGGCGACCGTGCCGTCCGGGCTGGTCCACGTGACGATCTGCCCTTCGGAGGCGGCGCGGTCGGCGCGCTTGTCGGCCTTCGCGATGCCCTTCTTGCGGAGCAGGTCGGCCGCGGCCTCCATGTCCCCGTTCGCCTCGTCGAGCGCCTTCTTGCAATCCATCATCCCGGCGCCCGTGCGGGCGCGGAGCTCAGCGACATCCTTTGCGGTGACAGCCATCGATATCTCTCAGTGATGCGTGACGGTACGTGTGAGATCGCCGCCGGGGAGTGGTGAGACTCATCCGGCGGCGACGGAAAGTTACTCAGGGAGTGTTCCCTGCACTACCGAACCGCCGATCACTCGGCGGCGTCGTCCCCATCGGGTTCGGCCGCATCGGGAGCGTCCGCGCCGCCCTTGAGGCGCGCAGCGATCGCTTCCGGCTTGGCACGACGGCGACGCGGGCGACGCTTGCGGCGGCGGTCCTCATCGCTCTCCTTCTCCGTGCCGCGCTCGGACGACCACGTGGTCGACTCGCCCGACTCCTCGACTTCGTTGCGCACCGGCGCTTCACGACGCGCCTCGAGCACCGCCTCGGCGAACGCCGCGGTGATCAGCTCGACCGAGCGGATCGCGTCGTCGTTGCCGGCGATCGGCACCGTGATGAGATCCGGATCGGAGTTCGTATCGCAGATCGCGACGATCGGGATGCCGAGCTTGTTGGCCTCGTCCACCGCGATGCGCTCCTTCTTGGCGTCGACGATGAACAGCAGCCCCGGCAGGCGACCCATCGGCTTGATGCCCGAGAGGTTCTTCGCGAGCTTGTCGCGCTGACGGGTCATCATCAGCTGTTCCTTCTTCGTGTAGTTCTCGAAGGCACCGCCGGCCTCTGACCCGGCCTCGAGGTCCTTGAGCTTCTTGATCTGCTTCTTGACGGTCGAGAAGTTCGTGAGGAGCCCGCCGAGCCAGCGCTCGGTGACGTACATCGCGCCGGCACGATCGGCCTCGGAGGTCACGATCTGCGCGAGCTGACGCTTGGTGCAGACGAAGAGGACGTTCTCACCGCGGAGGACGACTTCGCGCGCGAGCTTCTGCGCGAGTTCAATCTGCTTGAGCGTCTTCTGGAGGTCGATGATGTGGATCCCGTTGCGCTCCGCGAAGATGAAGCGGCGCATCTTGGGGTTCCAACGGCGGGTCTGGTGTCCGAAGTGGACACCGGCCTTGAGGAGTTCTTCGAGCGTGGGCTGCGGCATGTGGTGTGACCGAATGAGTGGTTGAGAGCGTCGCCGGCCTTCATCGTGTTCCTCACCGCACCGGATGGCGCAGCACCGAGGGGACACTCGGACCGACTGTGAGATTCAGAAGAGTCCGGGAGGGGAGATGCGCGCAGTGCCACATCTCCCATCTCCCTTCTCCCATCTGTCCTGCGTTTAGCGCTTGCTGAACTGGAACCGCTTACGTGCCTTCGGACGGCCCGGCTTCTTACGTTCGACCGCACGCGCATCGCGCGTGAGCAGTCCGAGATCGCGCAACTTGCGGCGGTGCGTCTCGTCGATCTTCACCAGCGCGCGGGCGATCGCGAGGCGGAGCGCCCCGGCCTGCCCGGTCTGACCGCCACCGGTGAGGTTCGCCTGCACATCGTACGAACCGAGCGTGTCGGTCGCCGTGAACGGCTGCTGGATCGCCGTCACCAGCGCCGGGCGCGGGAAGTAATCGCCGAGCGTACGGCCGTTGAGGCTCCACTTGCCCGACCCGGGCGTGAGGAACACACGGCACACGGCTTCCTTGCGGCGGCCGATCGTATGGATCATCGAGGTGTCCGCCATTACTTGGCCCCTGCCTTCGCGAAGGTGATCGTCTCAGGCTGCTGAGCGCCGTGCGGGTGCACCGCACCCGAATACACACGGAGCTTCAAACGCAGCTTCTGCCGGCCGAGCGCCGTCTTGGGCAGCATGCCGAAGACCGCCTTCTCGATCACGCGCTCGGGGTGCTTCGCGAGCATCGTGGCGAACGGCGTGTACAGCTCGTGGCCCATGTAGCCGGTGTGGCGGAAGTAGTTCTTCTGCTCCGCCTTGCGTCCGCTCACCTTCACCTTGGACGCATTGATCACGATGACGTTGTCACCGGTGTCCATGTGGGGCGTGAACATCGCCTTGTGCTTGCCGCGGATGATCCGCGCCACCTCGGTGGCCAAGCGACCGAGGATCATGCCTTCTGCATCGACCACGAACCACTTGTGTTCGATGTCGGCAGGCTTCGCCGTGTACGTCGTCTTCATCTTCTGTTTGGAACGAGAGGTCCTGCGCCTCACCGGTGCGGGATGCAACCCGGGTCTCGGCCGCCCGAAGGCGTTTTGATACAGACACCAAGGATACCGGACTGAGTCGGAGCGGTCAACCCTCTGCCAGACAATGAGGTAGGCCTGCTGAGACACCCTCGCCTTCACGAGTCCCGCTACCGATACTTCCCGCGTGGCTCCCCCCTCGAACGACTCCTCGCCGGCAACCACGGTCCAGTCCGTGTCCAGTGTGCTCGGTGTCATCACACCGGCCGCGCTTCTGGCGATGGTCGCGTACGCGCTGTGGAGCGCGGTGGCGCCACCGTTCGAGACGGCGTGGGAGCGCTGGGTCGATGAAGCGGCGCTGCTCCCCTTCCGACTCGGCTGCGCTGCCTTGGCCTGGCAGCTCGCCGGCCGCGAGCCGCACGCGAGCCGCGCCAGGAACGCCTGGGCTCACATCGCGCTCGGCTTCGGGATCGGCGTCATCGCCAATCTGCTGCGCCTTGGCGCCGGTGGCCCGCTGCCGCCGATCCTCTCCGTGGGCCTCGCGGTGCCCCAAGGCCTCGCGCTGCTCAGTGGACTCTGGCGTCTCGCGCGCCTTCGGCATGATCCCGGGCGTGGCGCCGACTGGCTCGACTCGGCCGTCATCGTCATCGCCGGCTTCATGCTGGTCGCCCATTTCGTGTCCGACGGCAGTCCGCTCGATTCGGGCGATTTCAACCCGCGCCGCTGGCTGTTCGTCGTCTTCCTGATCAGCGACCTATTCTCGCTCTGGCTCGTCGGCACCGTGTGGTTCCGCCGCCCCGAGGGGATCTCACGGGTGGGCCTCGGCTGGATGACGCTGGGTTTCGCGCTGATCTCGATCATGGACCTGGTGTTCGACCAGCAGATCCGGAATCGCACCGCGGTGGATGGCGGCGTAGTGGATGCCCTCGTCGCGCTTTCGTTCATGCTGGTGCTCATCGGCCTCGATCGACAGCGACGGCACATCGCGCAACACGAGGAGCCGCGGACGGCCATCCGACAGGGCCGGCACATCGTCGCACCGATCGCGATCATGGCGGCGACGCTGCCTCTCCTGCAACTGGCGTGGGGGCACGAGGAGGGTCGCGAGCATCTCGCGTTCCACGTCACCGGCATCATCGTCCTGCTCGTGCTCGTGCTCATCCGTCAGCATCTCGCGCGGCACGAGACGATGCGCCTCGCGCGCGAGCGCATGGCCGCCGACGCGCGATTCCGTTCGTTGGTGCAACGGTCTTCCGACGCCATCCTGCAGGTGTCCACCGACCACGTCGTCGAGTGGGCGAGTCCGTCGGCCGGCGAACTCTCCGGCACCATCCCGGCGCTGCTCGTCGGACGCCGCATCGCCGACCTCGCGCATCCCGACGACCGCGATGCGCTTGCGGTGTTCCTCGCCAATGCGCGCGAACCCTTCGCGCGCAATGCTGCTCTGCGTTGGCGTATCGGTCGCCCGGACCACTGGCATGACGTCGAGAGCGTTGTCACCGACCTCACGCTCGACGAGGATGTCCGCTCGTTCGTGCTCAACACCCGCAACGTGACCGAGCGGGTGCGCTTGGAGCAGCAACTCCGGCAGGCGCAGAAGCTCGAAGCCGTGGGCCGTCTCGCCGGCGGCATCGCGCACGACTTCAACAACATCCTCGCCGCCATCATCACGCATGCGCAGCTCGTGCGCGACGACCTCGAACCGGGGGACGCCCGCGCCACGGACCTGCTCGAGATCGAGCAGACCGCCCAGCGTGGCGCCGCCCTCACGCGCCGACTGCTCTCGTTCAGTCGCCCCGAGGTGGGCGAGGCCCACGTCCAACCGCTGCGGCCAGTGCTCGAGGGCATGGAGCCGATGCTGCGGCGCCTCCTCGTGAGTCAGGTGGAACTCGAGCTCATCCTCCCCGGCGAGGAGTTGTGGATCCGCGCCGCCGACGGGCAGATGGAGCAGATCCTCATGAATCTTGCGATCAACGCCCGCGACGCGATGCCCGAGGGCGGTGTGGTGCGCATCGCGCTCAGCGCGTTGACCATCCGCCCGGGCGAGACCCGCGCGGAGTTGCCCGGCGCACTCCCCGGTCGCTGGGCCGAGCTCACGGTGCACGACGACGGCGTGGGGATGGACGAGGAGACGCTGGCGCGACTGTTCGAGCCCTTCTTCACGACCAAGCCGAGCGGACTCGGCACTGGCTTGGGCCTCACGACGGTGCGCGGGATCGTGCGCGCGCTCGGCGGGCACGTCTACGCGACGAGTGCGCCGTCGAGCGGCACGACGATGCGGGTGCTGATCCCCGCGGCGATGGCCGACGCCGCGTTGGCGCCGCGCGCGCTGACGCCGGCGCACACCCCGACGATCGGTCGCCCGGTGATCCTCGTCGTCGACGATGAAGCGGGACTACGACGCGCGCTCGAGCGGTTCCTCGAGAAGCACGGATTCGAGGTGTTGGCCGCCGGTTCCGCGCAGGAGGGTCTCGCGATCCTCGATGCACGCACGTGGCAGGTCGATGTGGTGGTCACCGACATGGTCATGCCGCGCATGAGCGGGCGAGAGTTCGTGCGAATCCTCCGCGAGCGCCGCCCCGCCCTGCCGGTGCTCTGCATGTCGGGGCATATGGTGGCGGAACCGCTCGCCCCCGACGAGGCAGGAGCCCCATGGGCGCCCGAACATCTGCTCGCCAAACCCTTCCCGTTCCCGGATTTCCTTGAGCGTGTCCGCGCCGCGATGGGATCATCCGGCGAGCCCGCCGCGGCGCGCGCCGACGAAGGCGCGGACGCGCACTAGCGGTCCGCTCAGGCCGGCTGTTCGAACTCCACGAGCGTCGTGCCCTTCTCGACCGCCTTCCCCGGTACGGCGTGGATCGCGCGCACGACCCCGCCCGACGGCGCACGGAGTTCGTTCTCCATCTTCATCGCTTCCATCACGACGATTCCCTGGCCGGCTTGTACGGTGTCGCCCACCGCGACCTGCACGCGCACGATGAGTCCGGGCATGGGCGCGAGGACCGGAGCGGGGCCCTTGGGACCTGCTGACGCTGCGGAGAGTGCCTGGATCGCGCGGGTGCGTTCGTCGAGGGCCTCGGCGTCGAAGCGCCAGCCGTCGATCCACAGCGTGTACTGCCCACGCGAGTTGCCGCGGCGTGCGACCACCCGGTGCTGCACCCCACCGATCGTCACGAGACGCACCGACGTCCCTTCCACGTCAGCGAGATGGGCCGTGTGATGCACGCCATCGACCGATGCACCGCCGGCGTCGAGTGCGACCTCGACGCGTTCGCCACCAAGGTCCACGAGATACTTCACAACGCCTCCGGCACGAGTTCGCACACCGTTTCGACGTGTGCGGTCTGTGGAAACATGTCAAAACACTCGAGCGATCGAACCTGCCACCCGGGCAGGCGCGAGACATCGCGCGCGAGCGTCGCGGGATCACAACTGACGTAGATGATGGCGCGCGGCGGTTTTGCGCGACGCAGCGTGTCGAGCACCTTCGCATCGACGCCGGCCCGCGGCGGATTGAACACGATGACGTCCGCCGGCAGCACGGACGGCAGTGCGTCCTCCACTCGGGCGGCGATGGCGCGCGAGGGCGCGGGCAGTCGCGTCCGCGCGTACGCGGTCGCTTCTTCATCGAGTTCGATCGCGGTCACACGCACGCCGTCGGCGTGCAGCGCGGCCGCGAGGTCACCGGCACCGCTGTACCCGTCGACCACGTACGTCGGTGCGTGTGCGCGCACGCGATCGCGCACGTACGCGTGCATCTGCGCCGCGATCGCTGCGTTCACTTGGGCGAACGACGCCCCGGGCACGTCCATCGGGCGTCGATCGGCGACCAGTCGCCTACGCTTGCCGTCGGCCTGCCACCAGATCGCGGCGAGCGACGGCACCGCGTCGAGGAACCCGGCGATCTGCGGCCACTCCGTGCCGCCTTCGAGCACGAAGAGTGGGCGCTCATCGAGGACGCGCACGGTCCCGCGCAGCCGCGCGGTGTCGGGCAGCCACTCAGCCGCCGCCATGATCGCACGCCATGCGGTGAGCACCTGCTCGTGCGTGATATGGCAGTCGACCAGATCGAACACCGCTTCGGGATCGTCGAACGCGCGCATCCCTGCCCACGTGCGTCCCTCCACCCGACGGATGGCGAGGGTGAGCGTGCGGCGGTAGCGCCAGGCCTCGCCCCCGATGATGGCCGGCAGCGCGACCTCACGTTTGGCGATCCGGCGGAAGTTGTCCTGCACCATTAGCGCCTTCGCCGCGCGCTGCGCGTCGATGTCCACATGTTGCCACTGGCATCCGCCACAGCGGTCCGGCGGCGCGTAGTGCGCGCAGCGTGCCTCGATCCGTGCGGGCCCCGCCGATTCGACCACCTGCAAGGTGCCCCGCCCCACGCGCCCCTCGACGCGCACGTCAGCACGCACGCGATCGCCCGGCGCCGTGCGTGGGGTGAGCACGACGAGGCCGTCATGCCGACCCACGCCATCGCCGCCCGCCGCAAGGCCGGTGATGTCGAACGTAGCGAGGGTCAACTGCGGAGCGATTCGAGGCGCGCGAGCTGCGCCCACGTGGAGGAGCCTCCGGCACGTCCGGTGGTCCCCGCCGGTGACGTCGACGTCGACGCGACGCTCGCGGTGCCCTCGGGCGTCGCCGCGACGCGTCGACCACCGCGTTCGCGGTCGGCCAATAGCGCGGCAGCGATCGCCGCCGCCGCGCGCGTCTCGGCCGGGGCCTGCTGCGCGAGCAGCGTCGGCAGCCGCGACTCCAGCCACTGGATATCCACTCGGCCCGCCCGGTAGTCGGCGTCGGCCATCACCCGCAGGTGGAACTCGCGCGAGGTCTCCACGCCGTCGATCACCAGTTCCTTGAGCGCACGTTCCATGCGCGCGATCGCGGCCTCACGCGTGGGCGCGAAGACGATGAGCTTGGCCAGCATCGGGTCGTACGACAACCCGACCACACTGCCCACTTCGATCCCGCCGTCCCACCGCACGCCGGGACCACTCGGCAGATGCAGATGCGCGATGCGACCGGTGGACGGCAGGAACCCGTTCGCCGGATCCTCGCTCGTGATGCGGCACTCGATCGCCCAGCCCTTGGGCTGCGGCGACTCGAGGACCGGCAGCCGTTCGCCCGACGCGATCCGCAACTGCCACTGCACGAGGTCGATCCCCATCACGAGTTCCGTGACCGGGTGTTCGACCTGGATGCGCGTGTTCATCTCGAGGAAGTAGAAGTCGCCGTTCTTGTCGAGGAGGAACTCGCAGGTGCCGGCGTTCACGTAGCCGGCGGCTTTCGCGGCGGCGACAGCCGCGTCGCCCATGCGCTTGCGCAGCTCCGGCGACACGGCGACGCTCGGGGCTTCTTCCACCATCTTCTGGTGCCGGCGCTGGATGGAACACTCACGCTCACCGAGCGCGATGCAGTTCCCGTGGGCATCGGCGAGGACTTGGATCTCCACGTGCCGTGGTCCTTCGATGTACTTCTCCACGTACACGGCGTCATCACCGAACGCGTTCTTGGCCTCACGCTGCGCCGACGCGAGGGCACTGGCGATCTCGCCGGCTTCGCGCACCACGCGCATCCCCTTGCCGCCGCCACCGGCGGCGGCCTTGAGCAACACCGGATAGCCGAACTGCGCCGCCGTCGCCGCCGCTTCCCCCGCGTCACGCAACGGAGTGGTGGTGCCCGGCACCACGGGGGTGCCAGCGGAGATTGCGAGCGTCCGCGCGGCGGTCTTGGAACCCATCGCGGCGATCGCTTCGGCCGGCGGGCCGATCCAGATCAATCCAGCGTCGCGCACGGCGCGTGCGAACCACTCACGCTCGGAGAGGAAGCCATAGCCCGGGTGGATCGCGTCGGCACCGACCTGCTTGGCCACCGCGATCAGATGATCACCGCGCAGATAACTCTCGCTCGCCGGCGCGGGCCCGATGTGCACGGCCTCGTCGGCCTCGCGCACGTGGGGCGCCTGCGCGTCCGCGTCGGAGTACACCGCAACGGAGCGCACGCCCAACTCCTGACACGCGCGCACGATGCGCAGCGCGATCTCGCCGCGATTGGCGATCAGCACTTTGCGGATCATAGCGGGATGCAGCCGTGCTTCTTGGGCGGATTCTTCGCGCGTTTGCCCTGCAGCACATCGAGCGCGTCGATGAGTCGTGGCCGCGTCTCGCGCGGATCGATCACATCGTCCACGTAGCCGCGGGCGGCGGCGACGTAGGGATTGGCGAACTTGTCCGTGTACTCCGCCACGCGGGCGTCCATCGCCGCTTGCGGGTCCTTCGCCTCGGCGATCTCCTTCTTGAACAGGATCTCCACCGCGCCCTTTGGCCCCATCACCGCGATCTCGGCCGTGGGCCATGCGAGGTTCACGTCACCGCGGATGTGCTTGGAGCTCATCACGTCATACGCGCCGCCGTAGGCCTTGCGAGTGATGACGGTGAGCTTCGGCACCGTCGCTTCGCAGTAGGCATAGAGCAGCTTGGCGCCGTGCTTGATGATGCCGCCGTGCTCCTGGGCGACGCCGGGCAGGAAGCCCGGCACGTCCTCGAAGGTCACGATGGGGATGTTGAACGCATCGCAGAAGCGGATGAAGCGTGCGGCCTTCACGCTCGCGTTGATGTCGAGCACACCCGCAAGCACCGCCGGCTGGTTGGCGACGATGCCGACAGAATGTCCGCCCAGGTGCGAGAATCCGCAGAGGATGTTGCCGGCGAAATCCGCCTGTACTTCGAGGAACTCGCCGTCGTCCACGATGCGCTTGAGCACATCATGCATGTCGTACGGCTTGTTCGCGCTGTCGGGCAGGATGTCGAGCAACGCCTCGTCACGACGGTCGCGTGCGTCGCGCGCGGTGCCGCGCGGCGCGCCATCGACGTTGTTGCTGGGGATGAAGCGCATGAGACTGCGGATCCCCTGCAGGCACTCCAACTCGGAGTCCGCGGTGAAGTGCGACACGCCGGAGGTGCCCGCATGAGTATCGGCGCCGCCCAAGCCCTCCATCGAGATGTCCTCGTGGGTGACCGTCTTCACCACGTTGGGGCCGGTGACGAACATGTAGGACGAGCCGCGTACCATGTAGACGAAGTCGGTGATGGCCGGCGAATACACCGCGCCACCCGCGCAGGGCCCGAGGATCGCCGAGATCTGCGGCACGACCCCAGAGGCCAGCGTGTTGCGCAGGAAGATGTCGGCGTAGCCACCGAGCGAGACCACGCCCTCCTGGATACGCGCGCCGCCGGAGTCGTTGAGCCCGATGACCGGCGCGCCGTTCTGCATCGCCAGGTCCATCACCTTACAGATCTTCGAGGCGTGCGCCTCCGACAACGAACCGCCGAAGACGGTGAAGTCCTGCGAGAATACGTAGACGAGTCGACCGTCGACGCGACCGTAGCCGGTCACGACGCCGTCGCCATACGGGCGTTGTGTCTCCAGCCCGAAATCGTGGGAGCGGTGCGTGACGAAGCGGTCGAGTTCGACGAAGCTGCCTTCGTCGAGGAGCACATCGAGGCGCTCGCGGGCGGACAGTTTCCCTTTGGCGTGCTGCTGCTTCAGTCGCTCCGGGCCACCGCCGAGTTCGGACTCGGCACGGCGGCGCTCGAGGAGCTCGAGTTTTTCGCGCATGGACATGCGCGAAACCTAGCCCCGCGGGGCGGACTACTCCACCGCAAAGGCGCCGCTCAGCGCCGTGGCTGATCCCAACTTGTTCCGGCTGAACTCCACCGCGACGCGGTACGTGCCGGCCTCGTAGCCGAGCGGAACGTAGACCCCGGACTCGAGGCTCCCACCTGCCGGAAGCGTGTGCATCTCCAGCGTGCAGAGCCGGAGCGGTGGCGGCGCAGGCATCCAGGCGTCGTCGACCAGACGCTGTAGTGTCGCGTCCAGGCACAGGTTGTAGTTCCAGGCGCTGCTACCTGGATTCTCCAATCGTACCGGAATGAGCGAACCCGCCGTGGCCTTCGTGGCGAGGACGTCGACGAGCGGGGCTTCTCCGATCGGGGCGAATGAGTTCCCCTCACAGCCGGCGCTGAGCACGCAAGCTGCGATGGCGACAATGGACCGGGTGAAGCGCGGCGAAACGACGAAGAGATTCATGCCAGTAACTACCCCACGGGACACGCCGACGTCACGCGCGGCACCCAGCGGGCGCAGACGCACCGCGCCCCGGCCGACTCACGTCGACCGGGGCGCGGTTCATCACGGGGTCCGTCGGGCTCAGCCGTCGATCTCGGCGTCGAGATCGGCCGGGATCGCGGCGAGTTCGTCCTCGGTGTGCACCTTGGACGGTTCGGCCGGACGCTCCTGACCCGCCGGGATGTCGATCACGCCGAGCACGATCCGACGATGGATCGGGTCGACCTCGAGGATCCGGACGTTCATCGCCATGCCTTCCCACGCCACGTCCGCCGGGCTGCTGATCACCGCGCCGGAGGTGCTGAGGTGCGAGAGCGGCACGAAGCCTTCGATGTCGTTGCCGACATCCACGACGACGCCCTTGTCCATCAGGCGTGCGACCTTG
>JADYYN010000227.1 GCA_020853635.1 Gemmatimonadaceae bacterium | reverse complement strand
GAGACGACCATCGCCGTGCGCTACATCCAGCGCCTGTACGAAGTGGTCGTCGCCCCGCCGCAGACGCCGAGTAGCTTCTTCACCGGCGCCTTCTCGCAGCAGAAGCTCGAGCAACAGGTGAACCTCGGCCGACTCGGGCCCGACAATCAGCCGGTGTACGTATCCAACATCGTCTACGGCCGCATGATGATGTTCACGATGACGGCCGAGGCCTCGTCGTCGGAGTTGAAGGCGATCGTGAACGCGTCGTACGATGGTCTGGTGGGCGGCGCGTCGGCGAGTTTGAGTGCGCGGCAACAGGAGGTGTTGAGCTCGTCGCGCATCGCCATCACCACGTACGGCGGCGACCGCAACGGCACGCAGGCCATGATCCGCAGCGGCGACTGGCGTGAGTACTTCACGCAGACCGTGCGGCTCTCCGACGCGCTGCCGCTGAGCTACACGTTCAAGACGCTCACCGGGCAGATCGCCGGCGTGAGCGAATCGACCAACTACAACATCAAGACCTGTCAGCCGCTCGAGGATTCGCCGTTCCTGTATCGTTCGGTGCAGCAGATCGGGCAGCCGGTCCCCACGCCGTTCACGCGGCGCATGGCGGATGTCACCGGTGACGGACGCGCGGATCTCATCCTCAATCACCTGAGCCCCACGCGCAACGTCGTCGCGGTGTTGCCGGGCATGATCGGTGGGACGTTCGGGGCCGCAGTGGTGAGCGAGGCGGCGGGTGCCCCGGCCGGAGGCTGGGCCGAGTTCGAGTTCGTGGTGGGTGACGTGACCGACAACGGTCGCGCCGACATGGTGTGGAGCCGTCAGGACAACACCGGCAACCTGAACTACGTCGGACTGAGCGCCGCGACCGGTGCGGTGACCTTCCAGGCCCCGTTCAACGTCGGGTCCACGTCATGGAGCCCGGTGTACCGGACGTTCCTCGCGGACATCAATCGCGACGGGGCGAAGGATCTGGTGTGGAACTTCCTCGGGACGCAGAACTTCACGTGGCGTGCGCTGTCGAACCGCGACGGCACGTTCAACACCGCCGCCGCGGCGGGCCAGACACATCCCTCGAGTGGCTGGAGCTCCTACGAAGCGTTCATCGGCGACGTGGATCGCGACGGCGACGAGGACATCATCTGGAACAGTCGCAACGACGGTCCCAATCGCTTCTATGTGGGCATCGCCGACTCCGTTGGGTCGTTCACATTCCCGACGCCCGGGCGCGACCATCCGACTACCTGCTGCTGGACACCGTACCAGCGTATCGTCGGCGACTTCGACGGCGACCTGCGCGCGGACATCGCACAGTTCATCAATATCCCGTCCACCCGTGGCCTGCACCGCGCCTATAGCAACGGAGTGAACGCGTTCACCTTCCCGGCGTATGCCTCAGATCCCCTCTGGCGCGCGAACGTGCCCTACGTGTCGACGTTCTGGGAGCCGTACACCGGCGACGTGAACGGTGACGGCGTGGACGACGTGATCCTCAACACGTTCACCGGCGGCAACGTGGTGCGCGTCGCGTTCGGCACCACCGCGCGGACGTTCCCTCCGCCGGCCATCCAGCCGAACCATCCGGCCAGCGCGCAGTGGAGTTCGACCGGGAACCGCGGGTTGCTGGTTGGCGATGTGGATGGTGACGGTCGCGACGACATCGTGTGGGTGGTCGCGGGTGCGGTGACTGAGGTGTATGTGGGGTCGGGTCGGCCGTAGTCGAAGCCACCGACCGGGGCACGGGGCCGGGCAGCGACACGCTGTCCGGCCCCGTGTCGTCGCGGTGTTCGGACTTACTCCGGCACGCGTGCCACCCGGCCCACGAACACGATCGTTCCCGACAACCGTTCCCGGACCATGAACAGGAACGGCCGATCCACGCGGAAACTCGGCGGCAGGCTCGTCACGCCGACCCCCACGGTCGTCACCGCCGCGGCCTCGGTGCCCACCTCATCCACCGCCACGAACGCATCGTGCTGCACGAAGCTGATGAACGGCCCCGGCTCGTTCGGCGTGAAGAGCTGACGGAAGTCCGCCCGACCGTCCTCGAACGCGATCCCCATGCCCAGCGCCTGCAACGCCGTGTTGAGCGACGAGGAGTACCGCATCGTGAACCGCGGCATCGACACATCCATCTGCTGCGGTGCAAGCGAGGCGGTGATCGCCGCCCACCGCGCGTCATCGAGTGAATCCACCACCGTAGCTAACGACACGCCCTCATCCGGCAGCACGATCGCCATGGTGAACGCCCCGTTGCCATACGGCAGCTCGCCCACCGTCGACGCCGGACCACGCGCTACGCGGATCGGCACGCGCTCGGCGTTCATCATGCGCGCGGTCTGCGGTGCACCCGTCTCCGGCGTGAACGGCCCATCGACCGTCCGCTTGGGATCGAACGGCTCGCGCCACTTGCCCTTGAAGTACAGCGCGTTGATCAGGAACATCACGTCTTCATCACGGATCACATCGAGCACCTTCGGGATGCGATCGTTGGTCGCCTCGGCGACCCACGAGTTCACCGTGTTCACCGCGGAAGCTGAAGCGAAGTCGAGCGTGCGCACATCGGCGTCGAAGCTGCTGCCGACGGCGCTCACGAACGCGGGATCGGCCGTGAGCCCCTGCCGCACCCACACACTGTTCGCCACGCGCATCTGCGTCGTCGCATCCAAGCCGAGCAGCAGATCGATGAGGCCGCGATACCCCGCGTTGATCTCCTCGCGCGACAACCCGTCGACGCCAAGCGCGGTACGCATGGAGTCGAGTGTCGTATTCGCCGCGCCGTTCATCGTCATGCCGAGCGCCATCGACACGCTCAGCGGCGAGAGGAAGAGATTCTCCGACGGATCATCATCCACGCGCTTGAGCAACGTGAAGGTGAAGCGATTGGAACGTGCGACGAGTTGCGACTCGACGTTGGTGAGCGGGCGCGGGAGTGCGGTCAGTTCCGCAGGGGTGCCGGTCGGCGCGCTCGTACCGCAAGCGCCGGTGAACAGCACGATAACAACACGCGTGAGAATCGAACGTGCGTACATGGTGGCTCCAGGATTCAGGTCGCTGTCGAAGCATACCCACCGGCACATCGCATTGTCACCGACCGCCTCCCTATTGCGGCCGGCGCCCGCTATCGAGACCTTCTCCCCGCACGGCCCCGGTGTTCTCCCCACCCGCCCACCCGCCAGACCCATGCACGCGCCCGCCCTCCGACTCGTCGCCCGCGCCAGCCTCCTCGGCGCCGCCCTGCTCTGCTCGGCCACCGTCGCGATCCCGGCCGACGCCCAGCGCCCAGCGACAACGGCGTCGAGTGCGGCGTCCAACGCGGCCGCCACCAACGCAGCCGCCCCCGACACCCTCGCGCTCCGCGGCCTCCGCACGCGCATGCTCGGCCCCTATCGCGGCGGACGCTCCACGGCCGTCACCGGCGTCCCCGGCGCGCCCAACACCTTCCTCATGGGCACCACCGGCGGCGGCGTCTGGAAGACCGACGATGCCGGCCACACCTGGGCCAACATCTCCGACGGCACCTTCGGCGGCTCCATCGGCTCCATCGCCGTCGCACCGAGTGACGCCAACGTCGTCTACGTCGGCGAAGGCTCGCAGGACATCCGCGGCAACACGTCGATGGGCCGCGGCGCGTGGCGCTCCACCGACGCCGGCCGCACATGGAAGTCGATCGGCCTCAAGACCGCCGGACAGATCGGACGCATGGTCGTGCATCCCGCCGATCCCGACGTCGCCTTCGCCGCCGTGCTCGGCCGCCCGTTCGGCCGCAGCGCCGACCGCGGCATCTATCGCACACGCGACGGTGGCACGAGCTGGCAGAAAGTGCTCTACGTGAACGACAGCACGGGCGCGAGCGACATCGCGATGAACCCGCGCAACCCACGCATCCTCTACGCCGCCATCTGGCGCGCTGAGCGCAAACCGTGGACGCTCATTTCGGGAAGTGCAGAAGGTGGGATCTGGAAGTCGGTGGATGGTGGCGATTCGTGGAGTAAGCTCGGTGGAGGATTACCCACCGGTCTCACCGGGAAGATCGGCATCACGGTCTCGCCGGCGAATCCCGATCGCGTGTGGGCGATCATCGAAGCCGAGCCCGCGGGCGGTGTGTACCGCAGCGATGACGCCGGCGCGACGTGGACCCGCACCAACAGCGACAACAATCTCCGGCAGCGTGCGTGGTACTACACGCACATCGTCGCCGATCCCGCTGAGGAGCACGTGGTGTACGCGCTCAACACCTCGCTCTATCGCTCCATAGATGGCGGCAAGTCGTTCACGCCCGTAGCCGTGCCGCATGGCGACGTGCACGACCTCTGGATCGATCCCACCGAGAAGAACCGCATGATCGTCGCCAACGACGGCGGTGGACAGATCTCGGTCAATCGCGGCCGTACTTGGTCCACGTACTTCAATCAGCCCACCGCCGAGCTCTACGACGTCATCACCGACCTCCGCTTCCCCTACCGCGTCTACTCGGCGCAGCAGGACAACACCACCATCAGCGTGCCCGCGTGGTCGTCGTCCAACTCACTGCATCCGTTCGCCGACTACGACTACGCCTCGGGCTGCGAAACCGGCCCGGTGGCACTCGACCCCAAGAACCCCGAGGTGATCTGGGGCGGTTGTTATGGTGGCGCGATCAATCGCTGGGACACACGCACCGACGAACGTCGTAACGTCATCGCGTACCCCGAGCTGCAACTCGGTCAGGCGGCGAAGGACCTGCAGTACCGCTTCCAGTGGGTCGCGCCGATCCTCGTCTCACAGCACGACCGCAATACGGTCTATCACGGCTCGCAGTACGTGCTGCGCACGCGTGACGCCGGCATGAGCTGGCAGCGCATCTCGCCCG
>JADYYN010000226.1 GCA_020853635.1 Gemmatimonadaceae bacterium | reverse complement strand
CGGCGGATGTGCCTGTACCGCGAGGTGCACCCGATCGTGATGACCTACCACGCGCAGGAGCGCGAGGCACTGCTGCTCGAGGCCGAGCAGCGGCTGGTCGACGCCGGCATCGTCGAGAAGGGCGACCTGATCGCGCTGACGATCGGCGAGCCGATCGGCAAGTCCGGCGGCACCAATACCCTCAAGATCGTTCGGGTCGGCGAGCACGGCGCCTAGCCGCGGTCGGTCGGCCGGCACGGTCTCGCCGGCATTTGGCGGGGGCTCAAGGTCAGAGGGCCTGCGCCACTGAGGAGATCACCTCGCGCAGCCACCGCTGGGACTGGCTCGACTGCGTTCGCGCGTGCCATAGCTGCGACACGGAGAACCGTCCAAGCGGGAGTGGGTGCGCGGAGATCTGCAGCGCGTAGGTATTGGCGAATGCGAGTGCGGTGCGCCGCGCCACGGTCGCGATCATGTCGGTCTCCGACAAGGTGGCCGGGATGGCCAGCATCTGGGGAACCTGCAGCGCGACGTCCCGGGAGATCCCGAGTCCCTGCATGACGTCCTGCAGCACCCGCTCGCGAGCGCCGTTCTGGCGCGGCATGGCGAGATGCCGGGCAGCAGCGAACTGCTCGATCGTGATCGGACCTTTGCCGAACGGATGTCCGCGTCGCCACAGGCACACATAGCCGTCGCGAAACAACTCCTGACGGTAGATCGGATGGCTGACCGAGCGTACCGACGAAAGCACGATGTCCGCCTTGCCGAGCAGCAGCAGCTCCTCGGGAACGGCCGGTTCGATTGGGTGCACTTCGAGCGACACGAAGGGCGCAAGCTTCGCGAGCCTGCGCGCAAGAACGGGCAGGAGGACGAAAGACACGTAGTCGGTGGCTCCGACGTGAAACCGGATCCGGGAAGTGGCTGGATCGAAGGAATCCTTCGGCGATGCCAGCGAGCCAAGCGAACCGAGCGCTAGCCGCACCTTGTCCGCGATCTCGATCGCCTTGTGTGTGGGGATGACACCGCGCCCACTGCGGAGAAAGAGCGGATCGCCGACGATCTGCCGCAGTTGCGACAACCCCTTGCTCGCCGAAGACTGGCTGATCCCGATGCGGGCGGCCGCACGCGTGACGTTTCCCTCGAGCAGTACTGCGTCGAAAATCGCCAGCAAGTGCAGGTCCAGGTGTCTGCCGTCCATCACCGCTCTCCCAGCAATGCCATCCGTTCGCGGATTCGATACCACGCGGCCTCGACGCGGTAATCGCGCCGATGAATCGTCCGGGGCGATTCTCGGCTTCGATCGCCAATTATTCCATTCTGGAATCGAAATGGCACAGACGCGCAGTCATACTGTTTCCGAACGGAAGCGGTCCGGCGCCGCGGCGAATCGAGAGGACGATGAGGACTCGGATCAACGGAGAATGGATCGTCGGATTCGGCGACGGAAATCATCGGCTGCTGCACGGTGGCTGCGTGGTCTTCGAAGGCGAGCGCATCGAGTTCGTCGGCGCGCATTACCGCGGTGAAGTAGATGCGGTCATCGATCTGCCCGGCTCGTTGGTCTGCCCCGGCTTCGTCGACACACACGTCCATTCCGGGCATCGAGCCCTCCACCGGCTGCTTGCTGATTCCGGACGTCCCGAGCTCTTCGGGCAACCCTACATGGAGGTCACGATTGCGCGCCCGGGGACGAGGATCCGCGGTTATCCGAACTACCTGACACGCGACGAGGCTGTGACCGATCCGGGAGTCGCGCTTCACGCGGCATTCACGGTGGCCGAACTGCTACGCAACGGTGTCACGACCTTCGTGGAACTCGGCGGGCATGTGATCGTGCAGGAGGCCCTGAGGCAGCAATGCGAATTACTGGGTGTCCGGGGCTACCTGGGGCCGGGGTACGACAGCGGGCGTTGGGTGTCGGACGAGCACGGAAACCTCGCCCGCTCGCGGTATCCGGACGGCGGGCAGCATCTCTTCGACGAAGCCGTTGCATTCATAGAGCGTGTCGAGTCCGCAGGCAACGACCTTGTGCATGGCATCCTGGTACCGCGCGAGGTGGAGAACTGTAGTCCCGACATCCTGCGGCGAACGGTTGACGCCGCGCGGGCGCTGGGTGTGCCGATGGCCACGCACGCCGGTTACAACGTCATTGAGTTCTACGAGACGGTCAGGGAACACCGCAAGACGCCGATCGAATTGCTCGACAGCGTCGGCATGCTCGGTCCGCTCCTGAACATCGGTCACGGCAATCTGATCTCGGATAGCCCGAGGCTGAACTATTCCGGCGGACGCGATCTTGCGCTGATGGGCTCCAGTCGGGTGTCGGTGTCGCATTGCCCGATCAATATCGTCCGCAGGGCGCGCGTGCTCGATTCCTGGAAGAAGTATCGCGAAGCCGGAGTCAACCTGACCATCGGAAGCGACACGTATCCACGCGACATGGTCATGAACATGCGGACGGCGTCGTATCACGGGAAGGTCATGAGCCATGACCTGACGAGCGCGAGCGCCGAGGAGGTCTT
>JADYYN010000225.1 GCA_020853635.1 Gemmatimonadaceae bacterium | reverse complement strand
TGGCGGCGCTGACGGGGGTGAACCACTGGCCGTCCTTCGCCGGGCGCTACGGCACGCGGCGCGAGGCGTTGCGGTTGATCGCGGCGTATGGCGGGAGCTTCGATGCGGCGTTCAGCGCACTCTGGGGTGTGCCTGTGGAGCCCGTCTCGCTCGCCCGGCGCGGTGACATCGTGAAGTACGTCGACGCGGAGCCGCACCTCGGGGTGTGCGTCGGGTCATCCGTGGCAGTGCTGGGTGAGGAGGGGCTTCTTTTCGCACCGATATCGGGGTGCGAGGTGTGCTGGAGGATCGGCTGATGCCGGGGTTTGTTGTCGGGGCAGCACTGGCCGGTATTTTCGGCGGCAGCGCGATCGCGGGCGGGATCATCACCCTCGGGTTCTCGCTGAAGGCGTTCGCGTCGGCGCTGATCCTCGGCGGCATCTCCCATGCGATGCAGAAGAAGCCGCAAGGCCCGTCGTTCTCCGGCGGAGCGGCCTCTCAGGGCCGGCTCATTACGACGCGCCAGCCGATCGCGCCGTGGCAGATCGTCTTCGGCGAGTGCCGCGTCGGCGGGGTGCTCACCTTCCGTTACATCAGCTCGGACAAGACCTACTGGCACATGGTGCTGACGCTTGCCGGGCACCCATGCAAGGCGGTTGACCGCGTCTATATTGGCAACGAAGAGGTGCCACTCGATGAGTCTGGTGGCGCGATCGGAAAATACGAGAATCGCGTTCGCGTGAAAATCTCGCTCGGTGACGAACTCGGGCAGCCGTTCCCGGATCTCGTCTCCGAGTCGAATGGGCGGTGGTCGAACAGTCACCGGCAGTCCGGTTGCACGAAGGTGTGGGTGCGACTGCACGCCGACCTGGAGAAGTTCCCCGCCGGCGTGCCGAACTTCAGCTTCCAGGTGCGAGGCGCTCTCGTCTACGACCACCGCACCGGTGTCACGGACTGGACGAACAACGCGGCGCTGCTCCTCTCGCACTACCTGACCGAGCCAACCATCGGATTCGGCGCGGACTTCGACGACGAGATCCACCAGGACGATCTCACTGCGGCGGCAAATGCGTGCGACGAGAGCGTCCCCGTCGGCGCGGATCGTTACGCGCATTTCACGGTCGACGCCTCCGCGAATCTCGTCACGATCACGCCGGGCTCCAAGACCCGGTGGATGACGCCGCGCACAGGTCAGGGCGTGCGCGTGCAGGCGGTCGGCACAAGCGCGCTGCCTAACAATCTGTCCGCGGGTGTCACCTACTACGTCGTCACCGCCGGCAATGAGAACGGCGAGTTCAAGCTCGCCGCGAGCCTCGCGGATGCCCGCCGCGGCACCATCATCTCGCTCTCTTCCGGCAGCGGGACGCTGCGCATCGACCTCTACGACGAGCCGCGCTATACCGTGAACGGCGCCTTCCTCGTCGCGGAGACGCCGAAGGACGTGATCCTGCGCATCAACGCGGCGATGGCCGGCAGCGCCGTTAACCTCGGGGATCGGTGGCACATCAACGCGGGCGTCTACCACGTCCCCACCATCACGCTCGACGAGAGCGACCTCGCCGGCGCGAGCCAGGTGCAGGCTCACGTTCCGCTGCGCGAGAGCGCGAACGCGATCAAGGGGATTTTCACCAACCCGGCGGCGTACTGGCAGCCGGATGATTTCCCGCCGATCACCTCCGACGCCTACCTCGAGCAGGACGGTGGGGAGCGGCGCTGGAAGGACATCGACGTATCCGCCTTCGTGACCTCCGTCACCCAGGCGCAGCGCCTCGCGAAGATAGACCTTCTGCGGATGCGCCAGGCGCTGACCGAATCGGCGACCTTCAAAATGACAGGCTGGGCCGCGGTGCCCGGCAGGAGCGTCGCGCGCACGGACGCGCAGTACGGCTGGAGCGCGAAGGCGTTCGAGGTACAGGACACCGAGCTCTCCGTGGTCGACGACGACGAGGGCAACCCGACGCTCGCCGTGCGCCACCTCCTGCGCGAGACGGCTGCTGCGGTTTACGACTGGTCCACGGACGAGGAGGGCGACGTCGATGACGCGCCGAACACGAACCTGCCTGATCCGGGTGCCATTACCGCGCCGGGCGTCCCCTCGGTAATCGAGACGCTCTACGAGACGAGCGGATCGGCTGGTCTCAAGTCAAAACTGACGGTGAGCTGGGCGGCGCCGGCGGATGCGTTCGTGGCGCAGTACCAGCTCGAATGGAAGGCGGACAACGATACCACCTGGACGGTGATCGCGAACACGGCTGGCAGGAGCTTCGAGATTCTCGACGTGACCCCGGGCGTCTACGACATCCGGGTTAAAGCCATCGGCACGGTGGGCAATTCCAGCGACTACGCGCAAGCCACGGTCGAAGCGCGCGGCACGACCGAGCCACCAACGGATGTGACCGGCTTCACCGTGATCGCATCCAGTGGTTTCGCCTTTGCGAGCTGGGATCTGCACCCGGCGCTCGACGTGCGGATCGGTGGGCGGATCGAGATCCGGCACGAGGCGGTCACGAGCGGTGCGGCATGGAACAACGGGGTCGTGATGAAGTCGTTCGACGGGAACGCCGTCACCGGGCCGCTGCCGCTTGTCACCGGCACCTACATGGCGAAGGCGGTCGACTCCGCTGACCCGGTCGAGCACTACAGCGAGGGGGCTGTTTCGTTCGTGTTGACCGAAGGCATGGTAACGGGCTTTACCACCGTCGACACGTTGACCGAGGCTCCGACATTCTCCGGGACGAAGGTCAACTGCGCGGTCGTGTCGAGCACCCTGCGGCTTTCCTCTGGCGTGCTCTTCGACTCGGCCTCGGGGAACTTCGACGACGCGGCTGGCAACTTCGACGCCTTCGGCGGACAGGAGACGAGCGGCACGTATACATTCGGCCCGCTCGATCTTGCGACGGTCGCGGTGAGGCGCTTCGAGGCGGACATCGCGATGACGGGGTTTGACAACGGCGAGTATTTCGACGCCGCGCAGGGAAACTTCGACGCTGCCGACGGGCTCTTCGACGGAGACGACGCGGCCATCAACGACGCGCTCGTGGTCTTGCATGCCCGACTGACCGATGACGATCCCGGTGGATCGCCGACGTGGGGCGAGTGGTTTCAGTTTCACGTGGCCGACCTCAACTGCCGCGCGGCGCAGTTCCGGCTCGATCTTTCGGTTTCGACCCCGGCGCACAACGTGGCGATTTC
>JADYYN010000224.1 GCA_020853635.1 Gemmatimonadaceae bacterium | reverse complement strand
ACCGTCGCCCCGGCGTACACCGCGCCCAGTGCCGCCGCCGCGTTGCCGTCGATGAGGATGCTGTCCCTGGTCGCGTCCATCTTCTCGAGACGGAACGGCAGCGGGCAGCTGAAGTGCGCCTTCGCGTAGTCGTAGCCGAGCTTGATCGCGGTGTAGTTCGACTCGAGGAGTTTCGGCTTCTTGCCGAACTTCTCCTTGAGCATCGTCTCGATCACGCCCATGTCGATGTCGAGCAACGCCGCGAGCGACCCGGCGTACACGATGTTGCGCAGCAGCGTACGGTCGCGGTCCCCCTCGAAGTGCTCGACGCAGAGCCGACCGAACGGGATGCCGAGGATGGTGATGCCTTCGCGCACGAGATCCGGGTCGAGCGGCCACGTGGCGTCATAGACGAGGTAGCCGCCGGGGCGCACGGTGGCGACGTCCTTCGCGTACGTCGACGGGTTCAGTGCGACCACGAGGTCCACGGCGGAGGGACGCGCGGTGTAACCGTCCTTGCTCACACGGATCTCGTACCACGTGGGCAGTCCCTGGATGTTGGACGGGAAGATGTTCTTCCCCGTGACCGGGATGCCCATGCGGAAGATCGCCTGCATGAGCAGACTGTTCGCACTGGCGGACCCGGTGCCATTGACCGTGCCCATCTTGAACGCGAAGTCGTTCACGCCGCTCTGCTGCGGGTGCGCACGGCTCATGAGGATGCTCCCGCGAGCGCGCGGCCCGCATACGGCAGGATGAGATCGAACGTGCGCATGTCCCACGCGGCCGTCGGGCAGCGCTCCGCGCACAGCCCGCAGTGCAGGCAGACATCCTCGTCCTTCACCATGATGCGCTTGGTCTGCGGCAGTGCGTCGGACACGTAGACGGCCTGCGACGTGTTGAGCGCCGGCGCCGAGAGGCGCGTGCGCAGCTCATCCAGCGGTGTGCTGTTGGTGGTGATGGTGAGGCAGTTGGTCGGGCACACATCAACGCAGGCATCGCACTCGATGCACAGCGGGGCGGTGAAGTGTGTCTGGATGTCGCAGTTCAGACAGCGCTGCACCTCGGTCGCCGCCTGCTCGGCCGTAAAGCCGAGCTCTACTTCCACACCGACACTGGTGAAGCGCTTGGTGAGCGCCTCGTGCTGCATCTTGGCGCGCTTGGCGCCTTCGTAGTCGTTGTCGTAGGCCCACGCATGCATGCCCATCTTCGCCGAGGTGAGCGTCATGCCCACGGGCGGTCGATCCGTGACCGGCAGCCCTTCGCAGTGTTGATGGATGGAGATGGCGGCTGCGTGCCCATGCGCCACCGCCCAGATGATGTTCTCCGGTCCCCACGCGGCGTCGCCGCCGAAGAAGACCCCGGCGCGTGTGCTCTGGTGTGTGGTCTTGTCGACGATCGGCATATCCCACTTGGGGTCGAACTCGATGCCGATGTCGCGTTCGATCCACGGAAACGCGTTGTCCTGGCCGATCGCGAGGATCACGGCGTCGCACGGGATGACGACAGTGCCGGTGACCGTGCTGACCTGTTTCCCCGCCGCGTCCACGCTCCACGTGAGTTGCTCGAACTCCATGCCGACGAGCTTACCGTTCTCGATGACGAATCGCTTGGGCGCGTGGTTCTCGACGATCTCGACGAGTTCTTCCTCGGCGTCCTCGAGTTCCCATGGGGAGGCTTTGAAGTGTCTGCGACCGCGGCGTGCGATGACCTTCACGTCGGTGGCGCCGACACGCTTCGCGGTGCGGCAGCAGTCCATGGCGGTGTTGCCCACGCCGATGATGAGCACACGCGGTTCGATCCGCTCCACGTGGCCGAAGTGCACGTTGGCCAGCCACTCGATGCCGATGTGGATCTGCTTCGGCGCATCCCAGCGTCCGGGGATGTCGAGTTCCTTGCCCTTGGGCGCGCCGCTGCCGACATACCCGGCGTCGTAGCCCTTGGCGAGCAGCGCGCGCATGCTCTCGACGGGAGTGCCGTACTTCATGGTGGCGCCCATGTCGATGATGTAGCCGCATTCCTCGTCGAGCACCTGCGCCGGCAGGCGGAACGCCGGGATGTTGATGCGCATGAGGCCGCCCGGCTGCGCATTGCGTTCGTAGATGGTGACGTCGTAGCCGAGCGGAAGCAGGTCGTTGGCGACGGTCAACGACGATGGGCCCGCACCGACGAGTGCCACGCGTTTCCCGTTCTTGACGGCGGGTGCCTTGGGGAGTCGGTCGGTGATGTCGCCTCGATGATCGGCCGCGACACGCTTGAGTCGACAGATGGCGACCGGCTTCTCCTCCACGCGGCCGCGACGGCAGGCGGGTTCGCACGGGCGGTCGCAGGTCCGCCCGAGGATTCCGGGGAAGACGTTCGACTCGCGATTCAGGAGGTACGAGTCGTCGAATCGCCCGAGCGCGATGAGGCGCAGATAGCCGGGCACGTTGGTGTGGGCAGGGCACGCCCACTGACAGTCGACGACTTTATGGTAGTACCGCGGATCCGACACATCGGTGGACGCCATCGTGCGTATGCCCTCCGGGGGGTTGGGCATAGCTTCGCTCTCCGGCGGCGAGTCGGCAAGCGGTGGAAACCCCGGTGGTGCGTGGGGGACCTGCCGACTTGCCAGAACGCCCCTGGTCCATGCTCGTTGTGAGCGGGACCAGGGGCGTCGGCGCAGAATGCTCCGCGCGTCGGTCGCCGTTACGGCAGGATCACCGTGTTGATCACGTGGATCACACCGTTCTTCGCGACGATGTCGGTCGCCGTGACGCCGGCGCTGTTGCTCGGGCCGGTGATCGTCACGTTGCCACCGGCGATGCCGACGGTGAGGTTCGGCCCCTGCAGGGTCGCGAGCGTCTGCCCATTGCTGAGCGACGCGGCGAGCGCACGCGCGCCGACGACATGCAGGCGCAGCACGTTCGCGAGCGTGGTCGGATCAGAAGGCGCCCCGCCCGGGATCGCGGCGAATGCCGCGTTCGTCGGTGCGAACACCGTCAGACCGGCCGTGCCGCCACCGCGCAGCGCTGTCACGAGACCCGCCGTGCCTGCCGCCGAGACCAACGACGAGAAGCCGCGGATGGTCGCCTGGTCGACGATGTCGAGGCTGCCGAGCAGCACGCCATCGATGAGATGCACGACACCGTTGGAGGCATCGACGTCCGCCGTGGTCACGAGCGCGCCACCGACACGGACCTGACCGCCCGTGATCGACACCGTGAGCTGCGTGCCTTCGACCGTCGTCAGGACCTGCCCGTTGGTGAGCTGGCTGGCCTCAAGTCGGCCCGGCACCACATGGAACGTGAGGAGCTTGGTGAGGATCGCCGCATTGCCCGAGGCGAGCAGGTTGGTGACCACGCCGGCCGGCAGCGCGGTGAACGCCGCGTTGACCGGCGCGAACACGGTGAACGGGCCGTCGCCATCGAGCGTCTCGTCGAGATTCGCGGCGGTGAGTGCGGCCACGAGCGTCGAGAGATCCGGCGTGGCGACCGCCGTCTCGGTGATCGTCAGCCGCGGGCCGGTCGGATCATCATCGTCATCGCAGGCGGTCGCGACGAAGGTGGTGGCGAGGAGAGCCGTCGCGACGAACGCGCGGCGCGTGAGATGCGCAAGAGTCATTGAAGGGATCCAGGTTGAGTGTCGACCCGGAACGGCGACGTCCGTCCGAGTACGACGAGACAACACGCCAACCTGCGCCAATGACTAGTCGACTTACGGCGTCACCTACGGTGCGATGCGCAGCGTGACGGT
>JADYYN010000223.1 GCA_020853635.1 Gemmatimonadaceae bacterium | reverse complement strand
CGGGGCTTTCTGCGGTCCGATCGCAGCTTGAGGCTGCCCGAGCCCTTCTGTAACGGAGTTTGGCCCTCAGAATTGAAGACAATTTGTAACTTCATGCAATGAAATGACTTGCATTGTACATTGCAAGCAAGTATAATTGTTGACAACTTGTGGTTTTGTTGAATAGACTGAAGTTTAATTACGAGCTGGCCTGTACGCCCGCGAGTTTGGCAGTTTCTTCATAGTCGTAACTTGTTGTCAATATTGATGTTCTGTTATTCAATTAAAACTTCGTTCCGAGTGTAAAATGCGAGCAGTCACCACAGCGACCGCGGCCGTTGCTCTCGGAATCGACCGAAAGACGCTCGACAACGCGATCTCTCGTCTCGGAAGCGCGGTGGTGCCTCGGGGGCGTCAGGGTCTGGAACGGAGAATTCCAGCTAACCTATTGCCAATCATAGCGTTAGCGCTCGATCTCTCGAGTCACTTGGGCACCCCGATCCGAGAGGCGTTCCCCCTCGCGCAGCGGCTCATGTCCGGAGAGCGCGCGATCGGCCCCAGGCTGAGCATCCACGCCGATATCGATCGGATCCATGGCGACATCTCGGCGCGGCTCGAGTCGGCGATCGCGACGGTCGTTCGACGCCCGCGCGGGCGCCCACGACGGAGCCCGCACGGGGACGCGGCGGACCGGAATCCTGCCCGCCCTGCGACGCCCTCGCAGGGTCACTGATCTTCAGCGTCCGGCAGATCTTCGCCAAGTGATGGATCGGGACCTACCCGCAAAAGAAAAGCGCCCGGAGCCGAAGCTCCGGGCGCCCCTCAATCGTGCCGGCGTGGCTTACGAAACCTTCGAGACGTTCTCGGCAGCCGGGCCCTTGGCCCCCTGCACGATGTCGAACTCGACGGAGTCGCCCTCTGCGAGCGACTTGAAGCCGGAACCCTGGATCGCGCTGTAGTGCACGAAGCAATCCTTGGTGCCGTTGTCGGGGGTGATGAACCCGAAGCCCTTCGCATCGTTGAACCACTTCACCTTGCCGGTCGTACGCATTCCCTACTCCTGATTTTGTTGATTGTCGCCGGGAGCGGAACGCGCCGACCCTGCACAATCGAGCTCACGGGACGAAAATGATCCCCCGTGCTGGACCATCCCTTGGAGAGCCCAAGGGACACTGGGAAAGCTAGGTCAACGGTGGCAAGGCCGCAATAGCAGGGTTTTTCGACCCGTACCCGCCCCTTGCCTGCGCCGAGGGCTCGACGCCCCAGGACACCGCGTCGCTCCGCGTTCGCGACCGTGCTGACGTGAGTAGGGACTCTTGGCCCGGGGTTTCCGCAACGGACCGCGAGAAACCCGCTTTTTCCCGTCCCCGGAGCGTTCCGGGTACGTCCCGGGCACTCCCCTCTGACGCTACGGCAGAGGCGGCGCTTCGACTCCGTCGCCCACCTTCTTGTAGCTCACCACAAAGTAGGGCGTATCGCCGAAGCAGCTGGTGGGCACACCACGGTGCTCGTCGTACGTGAGGGCCAATCGCCCTTCCCCCATCTCCTCGATCATCGCCGAGGCGAGCGAGTCGCTGCGGACCGAGAACTGGAAGATCTCCGGAGAGACGCCCGGGGCGGTGGCCATCGCGAGCTCGCCCTCCCAGGTTTTGCAAAGCCAACCCTTCTTGGAGAGCTTCTGGACGTATCCCGTGCGCACGCCGGTCGAGTACGTATAGCTGAGCGCGACGCCGGCCCAGATGGTCACGACGAGGATCGGCAATCCAAGCAGGGTCAGGAGCGTCAGCTTGCCCCAGTTCCGACGCCCGAAGCCCGGACGCGGTTCCGGAGTGGGGGTCGTCGGAGGAACAGGGGCGGAAGTATCTGGGGAAGACATCGGAAGGCCTGGAGAAGGAGGAAACGCGTCGCCGGTGGTAAGTTGTTCACCTGAGGGCGCGGTGGCGAGTGCCTCCGCGTCTCGGATTCTCCCTGCCCTCTTCCGACTCGCTTCCGTGCTTCCGTTCAAACCGCGCCGAAAGACCGTCACCGCCGACATCGGCGGCGTTCTCGTGGGATCGTCCCAGCCGGTCGTCGTGCAGTCGATGACGAACACCGACACCGCCGACGCTGCATCGACCGCAATGCAGGTCGCCGCACTCGCGCGTGCGGGGTCGCAGCTCGTCCGCATCACGGTCAACAACGACGAGGCTGCCGCTGCAGTGCCCGAGATCGCGCAGCGACTCGCCGATCTTGGGGTACAGGTGCCCATCGTCGGCGACTTCCACTACAACGGGCACCTGTTGCTGCGGAAGTTCCCCGAGACGGCCGCGGCGCTCGCGAAGTATCGCATCAATCCCGGCAACGTCGGCACCAAACACCGCGATGACAACTTCCGCACCATCGTCGAGGTCGCGGTCGAGTACCAGAAGCCGGTGCGCATCGGCGTGAACTGGGGATCACTCGATCAAGACCTGCTCACGCAGATGATGGACGCCAATGCCGCGCGCTCCGAGCCGCTCGATGCGAAAGAGGTGTACTTCGAAGCGATGCTCGAGTCCGCACTGCGCTCGGCTGCACTCGCCGAGGACGTCGGACTCCGGCACGACCAGATCCTCATCTCGGCGAAGATCTCGCAGGTCCAGGATCTCGTCACCGTCTACCGTCGGCTCGCGGCGCGTTGCGACTATCCGCTGCATCTCGGGCTCACCGAAGCAGGCCTCGGCACCAAGGGCGTCGTCGCGACGACGGCTGCACTCTCGATCCTGCTCAGCGAAGGCATCGGCGACACCATCCGTGTCTCGCTCACGCCGCGTCCCGGCGGCGATCGCACCGAAGAAGTGTTGGTCGCGCAGCAGATCCTGCAGTCGCTCGAGCTCCGCTCGTTCACGCCACAAGTGACCGCGTGCCCCGGCTGCGGTCGCACGACCTCGACGTTCTTCCAGAAGATGGCCGAGGATATCCAGAACTATCTGCGGGAGCAGATGCCGATCTGGCGCGAGAGTCATCCCGGCGTGGAGGAGATGAAGGTCGCGGTGATGGGCTGCGTCGTGAACGGGCCGGGCGAGTCGAAGCACGCGAACCTCGGCATCTCGCTACCGGGGACGTTCGAGGAGCCCAAGGCGCCCGTGTATGTCGACGGGAAGTTGCGCGTGACGCTCAAGGGTGATGCGATCGTACCGGAGTTCCTCGAGATCCTCAACGAGTACGTCGCGAAGACCTATCCTGCCGTCGCGCGCGCGTAGCGCGCACGACTCAGGCCGCGTCGAGGGCCGAGACGAGCGCTTCGAGTTCGGCCATGATCGGCGCGGTGAAGCCGAGCGCCTGCAGTCGGGTGTGCACACTGCGGAACCAATGCAGTGTGCCGTCACGTCCACCACTGAACCGTCCCCACACCGTGTCGGCATCGATCGTGCGGCGCAGGTCCGCGAAGATCGAACCGGCGTTGTGCACCTTGTCGGCGGCGCAGACCCAACGGGCTGCGTCACTCGCCGCGCCGAGTCGAGCGAGATAGTCCGCGCGTGCTTCGTCGCGCGAGAACTCCATCCCGTCATCGTCGGAGCGACGCTTGGTCACGGCGAGCACGGTCTCGAGGACGTCGGCGCCGAACTTCGCCGCGATGCGTTCCTCGAGCATCTCGCGCGTCCAGCCCTCGCGCACGCAATCCTCGATCACATCGTGCAGGATGCCGGCGATGATGGTCTCGTCGTCACGGCCATAGCGCGTGAGGATGAGCGCGACGTTCGCCGGATGGGTGAGGTAGGGCAGACGAGTGCCCTTCCGCACCTGGCGGTCGTGGTGCTTCGCGGCGAAGGCGAAAGCGTGATTGATCCGATCGGAGTAGCCAGTCATCACAGACTGGGAAGTTAGCCGACGGGACGGCTCAGCGCAGGACTACCGCGGTGAGTTGGAGATCGAGGATGGCGAGCGCGACCCCTTGCACGATGACGCCGAGCCCTGCGCCGACCAAGCCAAGTCGACGACCCATCACCCAGCCAGAGATCGCGAGGGTGGCTCCCACTGCCACGTAGCCGACGTCCAGCCCCACGTTGAGCCACAGGAAGCGGTCGAGTGCGACTGCCTCGGCGTAACTACGCAGTGCGAGTCCTCGCTGGGCGGCGATGACGATGGCGAGATCGACGGTGCCCCACGCCATGCTCTGGATTGCGAAGTGCTGGAGCAGCGGCGACTCCGCGCGGCGCAGGTGCAGGAGTGCCAGGACGCCGGTTCCGGCAACAACGCTCATGGCCGCCCACAGTGCGAGCTTGAACAGGTGCAGCCGCTCGAACTGCAGTAGTGCATCCGCCCACTGGCCTTCTAGTGACATTATAGTGGCCTGTTACAGACTTAGTTTGGCTCGCGAATTGCGCGCCGAACCGCCTCGAACGATCCGCCCGGAGTACGACCCTTTCGCTTCGACAGCAGCGCGGCAAGCTCGGCTCGCGTCGGCAACTCGGGACGCGGCGCATCCCACAACACCAGCCCCTGCACACGCCGGTCCTGTGCGCGCACGTCCGACCCTTCCTCCATCAACCGCGTGACCGGGGTTTCGCCCGCGACCGCGGTATGGATCACCGGACTCGAGGGCAGCAACGTCAGCGCCGTCGCCACGCGATCGAGCGGGCACACCACGATCGTGAGCTCGAACTGCGTGCGGAACTTGGTGAACTCCTCGCGCAGCGCGTCCATGGTCATCGCCGGCGACACGTCGTCACGCTCGGTCCCGGCCGGCATCAGTGTGATCGGCAGTCCGTCACTCGATCCGACGGGACGCGCGACATCCTTCCACCGGAACGCCCCGGCCAGTGCATCCGTGAAGCCCGGCTCGGGTCGCTCGCGGAACGTGCGCGCGAGGGCGATCTCCGCAGGGTCCAGATCGATCGCCAGCGTGGTGCGATGATCGGCCGCGGCCGCGATCGCGAGTCGCGCGGCGGCGGCGGCCGCGATCGTCGAATCGCTCCCGGTGACGATCGCCGTGCGTGCGCGCGTGCCGGTCGCCGTGAGACCGAGGTACAACATGCGGAACGGATCCACACCGCTCGGGCGGAACCGCGCGGGACCATCGAGCAGCGCGTCGCGCACCGTGGCGAGCACCGGTGAACCGAACACGGCCGTCGCTTCGGCCGCATGAGCGACCGTCGGCGCACGCATCTCTTGACTCAGCGCCGCGCCAAGCCGGATGGCGAGGCCAGCGAACAGGAGCACGAAGAGCGCGATGGCCGGGGTCGCCGCAGCGAGGCTCGATGTCGTCGGCGTGATCGCTTCACCTGCGAGCGCGATGACGATCGTCCGAAGCGAGTCGTGCTGGCGGCGGATCTGGGCGAGCGTGTCTCGTGCGGCCAGCAGGGTCGCGAACACGCGCGCGGTATCGGGCTTGAGCGCGACCGCGCGCGCGCGCGGTGCGATGGGCGTGAGCACCGGCGTGGTCACGGCGGGCGCGGGTGCCACCATCGTCGTGCCGGACGCGATCAGCTCGTCGCGCTTGTTCTCCGCGATCGCGATGATGGTGTAACCGGTGCGCGAGATACGCCGCGCGATCTCGTTGATCTGTTGTTCGCGCTGCGGGCCACTCCCCAACGCTTCCTGTTGGGCGACAAGGCCGGCCAGGGTATCGGCCAAGCTGCGCATGCGCGGCCCGGAGTTGACCGCCGGATGCGCCGCGACGGCGAGCCACGACGGAGGCGTGCGGAGTTGCCGCGCTTCGGTGATCAGACGCTCGAACTCGGCGACGCTGGGTTCGATCGAACGCACCATAGGTGCCGCGACGACTGGCGCCGGGCGCGAGACCTCGCGCGTGGCCGGCGCACTGCCGACGTTCCGCGCCACGACGAGCGCCGACTCCGCCGCTGCCACCGTGAACTCTGCCGTGCGCAGCCGACCGGCACTGCGGAGTGTGTCCGCCGCCTGGCGCTGCAGGCGTGAGCGCGCCGGCGCTGAAGGATCGCTGGTCGCCAGCGGAACCAGCAAGGCGAGCAGCGCGAGTCCGCCGACGATCGGCACCCAGAACTTCACGAACCGGAGGGAGCGTCGGAACGCGAGCGAGGCGCGCGCGATGAGCCACTCCGACCCTTCGAGGAGCCGAGGGGGGGTGGTCGGAGCGGGGATCGGTGGCGTGGGACGAGCGCTGGCCATCAGCGAGTTGGGAACACGAGGGGGAGCCGCGCGTTGAGAAGATTCTCGTACGCAATGACTTGCTCCTTCTGACTCGTGCGACTAGGCTTCGGTCACGATGCGTTCTTTGCGCCACGCCCACACCCATCATCACCACGGCCCGACGGGTCGGGGATGGGTGGCGTACGCCGAGGCCGTGTAACCGCGCCTCACCGCGAATCACCGCTGTCCGCCCGACCCGTCCGCCTTGCGGACGGGTTCTTTTTTTTGCCCGGACGCCGCCCCCACTTCATCAGTCAATCATCGCCATGCTCCGTCTCGCCATTCCCAACAAGGGTCGTCTCAACGAAGACACCCGCTCATTGCTCTCCGATGCCGGACTCGCGGTCCGCGCCGCGTCGGACCGCGCCCTGGTCGCCTCGCTCGGTGGAGAGTTTGAAGCCATCTTCGTCCGTGCTCAGGACATCCCGGAGTTCGTGGCCGATGGCGCCGCGGACGCCGGCATCACCGGCTGGGATCTGGTGCGCGAGTCCGAGCGCCCTGTGGAGTCGCGTCTCGACCTGGGCTTCGGTCGCTGCCGGTTGGTGGTCGCCGCGAAAGACGACAGCGGCATCCGTTCCATCGATGATCTCGCGCCGGGCACCCGTGTCGCGACGGTCTTTCCGCGTGTCACGCGCGCGTTCTTCTCCTCGGTGGGCAAAGCGGTCGAACTCGCATCGGTCTCCGGAGCGGTCGAGATCGCGCCGCATCTCGGGATCGCAGATGTGATCCTCGACCTGACGAGCACGGGATCGACGTTGCGGGTGAACGGGCTGCGCGAGATCGCGACGGTTCTCGAGTCCACGGCACATCTCATCGTCGCCGGGCCGACGAGTGGGCGCGCTGCGACGGGCGAGCGGGCGCAGATCCTTGATGAGTTGGTGCAGGCCCTGCGATCGGTGTTGGCCGCACGCGGCCAGCGCTACGTGATGGCGAACGTCCCGCGCGATCAACTCGACGCCGTCCGACGGATCCTGCCCGGCATCTCCGGACCGACGGTGATCGACGTGATGAACGGCGGATCGAAAGTCGCAGTGCACGCGGTCTGTCCCGCCGAGGGGATCTATCGCACGCTGAACAACCTGAAGGCGATCGGCGCCGAAGGCATCCTTGTCACACGCATCGAAAGGTTGCTCGCATGAGCCCGCGCATGAGCCCGCAGATGAGTTCGCTCCCGATCGCGGTGCGCGGGTCGACGGATGCGCTCAGCGCGCGCGACCGGGCGGTGTTGTTCGATCGTTCGACGTCGAGTGACACGGCTGTGCGCGATGCGACTGCGGCGGTGATCGCCCGCGTGCGGGCCGACGGTGACACCGCGCTCCGCGCGATGGCGCGGGAGTTCGATGGGGTGTCGCTCGACGCGCTCGAGATCCCACGCACGCAGTGGACGCGCGCACTCGACACCTTGGCGCCCGACCTGCGTCGTGCCCTCGAGCGTGCGGTCGCCAACATCCGCGGCGTGCACGAGGCCTTCCGTCCGGTCGCGCAGGAGATCACCACGGCGGACGGCGCGCGGATCGGGCGTCGACCGGATGCGCTCGGCCGAGTGGGTGTCTACGCGCCGGGCGGGCGCGCGACGTATCCCAGTTCGCTCCTGATGGGCGCGGTGCCAGCGCGCGTGGCGGGCGTGGGCGAGGTCATCGTCTGCTCACCGCCGGGCCCGAGCGGCGCTCCGAGTGACGTGCTTCTTGCCGCGGCGGCGCTCGCCGAGGTTGATCGGGTGTTCGCGATCGGCGGTGCAGGGGCGATCGCCGCGTTGGCGTACGGCACGGCGAGCGTTCCGATGGTCGATCGCATCGTCGGCCCCGGGAATGCGTACGTGGCCGAAGCGAAGGTGCAGGTCTCGAGCGTGGTGGCGATCGATTCGCCGGCCGGGCCGAGTGAGCTCCTGATCATCGCGGATGCAAGCGCCTCGCCGGCGGTGCTCGCGCGCGAACTGCTCGCCCAGGCGGAGCACGATCCCAAGGCGGCCGTGGTTCTCGTGTCGGACGCGCCGGCGTTGCTCGATGCGGTTGAGGGAGAGCTCGCCGCGCGTGTGGACACCGAGCCGCGCGCGGCGGTCATCCGCGAAGCGCTGGCGACGCGTGGGGCGCTGTTGCAAGCGCCGACGATCGATGCGGCGGTCGCGTTCTCCAACGCGTGGGCGCCAGAACACTTGTTGCTCGTCGTCGACGCGGCGCGCGAAGCCGCCACACTCGACGCGCTGCGCAACGCCGGCACGGTGTTCGTGGGTGAGACCGCGAGTGTCGCGTTCGGCGATTACATGAGTGGCGCGAACCACGTGCTGCCGACCGGCGGACTCGCGCGCTCGTATTCAGGATTGTCCACGCTCGACTTCGTGCGCTGGACCACGTGGCAGCGCATCGACCGCGACGCGGCGGCACAGATGGCCGATGCCGTCGGCACCTTCGCCGACGCAGAAGGACTGCCGGGGCACGCCGCTGCCGCACGGCAGTGGAGGCGCGCATGAGCCGCATCGCACGCGCGGGCCTCGACCGCATTCCGACCTATGCACCGCAACCGCTCGACGGCGTCGATCTCGACCTGCGCGACAACGTGAACCTGTGGGGCGCCCCACCGCACGCGATGGCGGCACTCCGTGCGGCCGACCCCCTATTGCTCACGCAGTACCCGTCGGTGGGCGCGACGCGGTTGATCGACACCCTCGCGACGTCGCTCGGCGTACGCGCCAGTGAAGTCGTCGCGGGCTGTGGCAGCGACGACCTCATCGATGCCTGCTTCCGCGCGGTCGCATCGCCGGGTGATCGGGTGGCGCACGCCGATCCCTCGTTCTCGATGGTCCCGGTGTTCGCGCGCCTCAACCACCTCGAGCCCGTCGGCGTACCGTTGCTCCAGAACGGCGCGACCGACATCGACGGCATGCTCGCGACCGGCGCGCGGATCATGTACCTGTGCTCGCCGAACAATCCGACCGGCACGGTCACCCCAGCGAGTGAAGTGCGCCGACTCATCCGCGAGGCGCCGGGGATCGTGGTGATCGACGAGGCGTACGCGGAGTTCGCGCCCGAGACGGATTGGCGGGTCGAGGCACCGGCGATGGAGCGCGTGTTCGTGTTGCGCACCTTTTCCAAAGCGTGGGGGCTCGCGGGGCTCCGCGTCGGATACGGCGTCGGCGCGTCGGCGCTTGTGGAATCCGTCATCCGTTCGCGTGGTCCGTACAAGGTGAACGCTCTCGCAGATCGCGTCGCGGCGGTGGCGGTGGAGCAGGACTCGGCGTGGATGCAGCAGGTCGCGCGCGAGACGCGCGAGTACCGCGACCGACTCAACACGCTGGTGCGCGGTCGCGTGGGGATCCGCCCGTGGGATTCGCGCGGCAACTTCGTGTTCTGGGAAGTCGCCGACGATGCCACGCAGCTCGCCGCGCGATTCCAAGCGCGGGGGATCGGCGTGCGCGCGTTCCGTGGGCTGCGCGGGATCGGGGACGCGCTGCGCATCGGGATGGCGCCGTGGGACCAGCTCACACGGGTCGCGTCGATGATCGAGGAGCTCTGGCCCTGATGCGCATCACGGTGTTCGACTACGGGGCGGGGAACCTGCACTCGCTCATGAAGGCGCTCGCAGGCCCGGAGCGCGAGGTCCGCAGTGAGACCGACCCGGTCGCCGCACTCGCGACCGACGTCCTCGTGCTGCCCGGCGTCGGCGCGTTCGGCGCGGCCGCCGCGCGTCTTGCTCCGGGTCGAGCCGCCATGCGCGACGCTATCCTCGCCGGCCTGCCGACGCTCGGGATCTGCCTCGGCATGCAGCTACTGTTCGAGTCCAGCGAGGAAGGTGAGGGCGCCGGTCTCGCCGTGCTCGGCGGTCGCGTCGAGCGCCTCCATGCGCGACGACTCCCGCAGATCGGCTGGAACACCCTCGAGGCGGTGCGTGAGCCGCTCATTACGACGAGCGGGCTCACCACTGCATACTATGCCAACGGGTTCGTCTGCCGTACAGCGGACGCGGCGGTCGTCACGGCATGGTCGACACACGAGGACGACCGATTCGCTGCGGCGGTGCGTGTTGCGCGCTGTATCGGTGTGCAGTTCCATCCTGAGAAAAGTTCGGCGCCCGGTCGCCTGTTCGTCGATGGGTTCCTTCGCGCGCTGCAGCAGGGCGCGCTTCCTCCACTCTCCGATTCCTGATGCTCGCGATTCCTGCAATCGACCTGCGCGACCGGCACTGTGTGCAACTCGTCGGCGGTGACTATGATGCCGAGGCCGTACGTCTCGAAGACCCCGTCGCGGTCGCGCGTCGCTGGGTCGCGGTGGGATTCACCCGGCTGCACGTGGTGGATCTCGACGCCGCCACCGGCCGCGGCGACAATCGCGATCTCGTGCGCGACCTCCTGCGTGACAACACGATCCCGCTACAGGTGGGCGGCGGCGTGCGCGACGAGAGCGCACTCGACGATCTGTTCGATGATGGTGCCGCCGCCGTCGTGGTGGGCACCCGCGGCATCGAGGATCCGACGTGGCTCACCGAACATGCGTCGCGATGGCCGGGACGCATCATCCTGGCGGCGGACGTGCGAGACAAGAACGTGGTCGCGAAAGGCTGGACATCGCGGACGACGCGGCGCGTGGAAGACGTGATCGACGATCTCGCGGCGGTGCCGCTCGCCGGGCTGTTGATCACCGCCGTGCATAAGGAAGGCAAGATGGCCGGCCCGGATCTCCCGCTCATCGAAGGGGCGGTGGATCGCGCGCCCTGGCCGGTGATCGCGTCGGGTGGGATCGCATCGATGCAGGACCTGAGGAACCTCGAGTCGCGCGGCGCCTGGGGCGCCGTGCTCGGCATGGCACTCTATACCGGCGCGCTCGACGCGCGCCTCGTTGCAGAGGAGTTCGCGGAATGAATGCTGCCCGTGTGCAGGCCCCGGTCGTGATGGATCGCAAGACGAGCGAGACGACCGTGCACGTGGAGGTCGCGATCGGGAGCGGACGTGCCGCGGTGAACACCACGGTACCGTTCCTCGACCACATGATGACGGTGCTCGCGCGGTACTCCGGATTCGATCTCACCCTCGAGGCCTCAGGCGATCTCCGCCACCACATCATCGAGGACGTGGCGCTCACCGTGGGCGCCGCGGTCGCGCGAGCGATCCCCGCCACGGCCGCACGGTACGGCGAGCGCACGGTGCCGATGGACGAATCGCTGGTGCAAGCGGTGATCGACGTGGGCGGACGCCCCTTCTACGAGGGTCCGATCCCGAGCAATCTCTACGACCACTGGATGCGCTCGTTCTGCGACGCGGGCAAGTTCACGCTGCACCTTCGCGTGCTGCGCGGCGACGACCGGCATCACATCGTCGAAGCCGCGTTCAAGGCGCTCGGCTTCGCACTGCGGCAGTCTGCGGTGGACAGCGGCGCGGTGTTCAGCACCAAGGGCGCGGTGACATTGGAGGGCGCATGACCTTGAGTCGACGACTCATCGTCTGCCTCGACGTGCAGGACGGGCGCGTGGTAAAGGGCGTGAACTTCACCGGTCTCCGTGATGTCGGCGATCCGGTGGCGCTCGCGGAGCGCTACGAGAACGAAGGCGCGGACGAGATCACGTTCCTCGATATCACGGCGACGCACGAAGCGCGTGCAACGCTGTTGGATCTCGCGCGGCGGACGGCCGAACGGTTGTTCATCCCGTTGACCATCGGAGGCGGGATCCGCTCGGTCACCGACATCGCCGAGGCGTTGCGGGCGGGTGCGGACAAGGTGAGCCTGAACTCCGCGGCGGTGCGAGACCCACTCGTGCTCACCGCGGGCGCCGAGCGTTTCGGGGCACAGTGCATCGTGGCGAGCATCGACGCGAAGTGGGACGGGAAGCGTTACCGGGTGTACACCGCCGGTGGCCGTACGCCGACGCCGTTGGACGCGATCGCGTGGGCGCAGGAGTGTGTGGCGCGAGGCGCCGGGGAGATCCTGTTGACGAGCATCGACGCGGACGGACGACGCACTGGGTATGACCTCACGCTCACGCGCGCGGTGGCGTCGGCGGTGTCGGTGCCGGTGATCGCATCGGGTGGAGCAGGGGAAGCAGCGCACGTCGTCGCGGCGATCACCGAAGGTGGCGCGGATGCCGCGCTCGTCGCCGGCATCTTGCACGATGGTGTGACCACCGTGGCAGCACTCAAGCGTGCGATGCGCGCTGCCGCACTGCCGATTCGCGAGGTGGCCGCATGAGCCGGGTCTTGCTGGAAGCCGCCGAGGAAGTCGCTCGACTCACCGGCCAAGCCGCGTTGCGGCACTATCGCGGCGCACTACGCGTCGAGCAGAAGAACGATGGCTCACCGGTCACGGTAGCCGATCGAGAAGCGGAGCAGGCGGCACGCCAGTGGCTCGCCGCACGGTTCCCTGCCGATGGAATCCTTGGCGAGGAGTTCGGTGAGACTGCCGGCACGTCGGGGCGTCGGTGGCTGCTCGACCCGATCGACGGCACCAAGACATTCGTACGGGGGGTGCCGCTGTGGGGATCACTTGTCGCTTTGGTGGAGGGGGAGCAGGTCCTGGCTGGCGCGGCGTTCTTCCCGGCAGTGGATGAGATGCTGGTCGCGGCACCCGGCGAAGGGTGCTGGTGGAACGGCGCCCGTGCGCGGGTCAGCGAGACCAGCACGCTGGCGGGCGCAACAGCACTGATCACGGACGAACGCGCGTTCCATCGCGCCAGCACGCGCGATGGGTGGCGCACGCTGACGGGCGAGGTCTCGGTCGCGCGCACGTGGGGCGACTGTTTCGGCTATCTGCTCGTCGCGACCGGCCGTGCGGAGATCATGGTGGATCCCGTGCTCAATCCGTGGGACGCCGCGTGCTTCATGCCCATCATCGAAGAAGCGGGCGGTGTGCTCACCGATCTCCACGGGAAGCGTACGGCGTTCGGTGGGAGCGCCGTGGCGACCAACGCCGCCATCGCGGACGCCGTGCGGGAGTATCTCGATGATTGATCTCGACGCACTCGATTTCGCCAAGACCGGCGGTATGGTCACCGTCGTCACGCAGGATGCACGGAGCGGGCAAGTGCTCATGGTCGCGCACGCCGACCGCGAGGCGCTGGAGCGCACCCTCGCGACCGGCGAGATGCACTATCGATCGCGCAGCCGCGGCCTGTGGCACAAGGGTGCGACGTCGGGGAACGTGCAACGTGTGGTCTCGCTCACGCCCGACTGCGACGCCGATGCGGTCCTCGCGCGGGTCGTCCCCGCAGGGCCGGCCTGCCACACCGGTGCGCGCACGTGTTTCGGTGCGGACGCGGCGGAGACGTTCGGGATCCTCGATGCGACGATCGGCGAGCGCGCCTCCGCCATGCAAGCCGCAGCGAGCAACGCTGCCGGTGCGACGGCTGCCGCGCCGAGCTACACGCAGCGACTCCTCGCCGATCGTAACCTGCGCCTCAAGAAGCTCGGCGAGGAGGCCGTAGAGCTGGCCACCGCCTGTGTGGACGGCGACCACGCACGCGCCGCCGAGGAAGCAGCGGATCTGATCTATCACACGCTCGTCGCGCTGCGAGCCGTGGGTGGTTCGCTCGACGATGTGCGCGCGGTGCTCGACGCGCGCGCACAAGGTGGTCGTTAGAACCCCATCAGTTTGAAGCGGTCGACCTGCGACGGATTGCCGATGTAGGTGAAGCGGATGTTGCGCATCCATGTGGCCGCAACGCGACGCACGTCTTCGCCGGTCACTGCCTGCAGATCGTTGATGAATCGCTCGCCGGCACGGTAGTCGCCGCGATAGAGCTCAGCGCGCGCGAGGAAGTCCGCCTGCGCGCCGGTGGTCTCGTTATCGAGGAAGTACTCGGTGATGAACTGCTGGACCAGCGGGGCGAGATATTCCGTGGGGATGGTCTCCTGCTGCAGCGATCGCACTTGGTCGCGCATCACGTCGAGCGTGACGTCGGGCCGCGTGGTGGTGACGTACAATCCGCCCGAGGTGAGAGCGCGGTCGCGGAAGCGCGCTTCCACCGCGTACGTGAGGTTGCGGCGCGAGCGCACTTCGGCGAACAGCCGGCCCTGCAGGATCGCGGTCGCCACTCGCAGCGCCGGCACGTCGCGGTGTCCGGCCGGCGGCCCGCTCCACCAGCCGAGGATGTAGTTGGTCGGCAGACGCCGCGAGACGATGTGCACATTGCTGCCGGGGCGCTGATCGAGCACCGCCGGTGGTTCCCATTTGTAGTCGCCTGTCGGCAACGTGCCGAGGGTCCCGCGCACGAGTGATTCGAGCTTGGCGCGCGGGATGTTGCCGACGACCACGAGCAGCATGCGCGACTTCACCATCTGCGTGCGCTGGAACTCGCGGAGCTGCGCGGCGGTGATCGACGCGACACTACGATCGGTCCCGACCGCCGAGAGTGCATACGGATAGTTCACGTACGCGACGCTGTCGGCGAGATACTCCAACAGCGCATCGGGGCTATCCTCGCGCTGCTTCAGCGCCGCGATGCGGTTCTCGCGGACGAACTCGACATCCGCGTCGGCAAGGGTGGGTTGCATCAACCGATCGGCGTAGATGCTCCACGTGGAGTCGACGCGATCGGTGGTGGTGCGCAATCCGAAGATGGTGAAGTCTTCCTGCGCACCGACGCCGATCTCGCTGCCGGTGCGCGCCATCGCGCGGCGGAGTGATTCGCCGGGATACTTCTTGGTGCCGCGCTCGGTGACTTCGAGCAGCATCGACTCCAGTCCCGCCGTCTGCGGCGTGGCCAGCCGCACGCCGCCGAGCAAGTACAGGTTGGCGACGAACAGCGAGGTGCGGGTATGCCGATAGATCACGGTGACACCGGCGACGTCGAACTTGGTGGTGCCGGTGTCCGATGCGACGGATGCTGGGCGCGCGGGCGTCTGCGCCTCGGCGCCACGCGCGGTCGTTGTGTGGAGTGCCAGCACCGTTGACGCGGTGGCCGCAACGGCGGCGATGAGGCGGCGTGTCGTGCGGATCACGGCGTCACCCCCAGTCCGGCGAGTTCCTGCTCCGTCAGGCGCAGGCGCGCCTTCTCGCCGGCGGGCAGCATCACGCCGGTGATGCGCGGCTTGCCGATGATGTAGCGCTTGGCGTACGCCTGCAGCTGCGCCGGGGTCTGTTTGGCCATTTCGTTGATGTAGCGCAGATGGTAGTCGAGGCTGATCACGCTCCACCAGAAGCCGATGGTGTGGGCGTTCTCCGAGGCGCGCTCTTCACCGAACGCGGTCGTCACCGCACGGTTCGCCTTCACCGCCTCAAGTTCCTCGGCCGTGAAGTAGCCCGGTTCCAACGTCGCCGCGAGCTCGGCGTCGAGTGCCTTGAGTGCCTCGCGGAGTCGCTCCGGCGAGGTCTGTCCGCTCACGGTGATGGGCCCCACGTGATTGAGCGTGTAGTAGTTCACGCCAACGGCCTGCCAGAGTCCGCTCTCCACCAGTCGCTGCTGGAACCGCGACGTGGGCTGATTGAGCACATCGCTGTACACATCCGCCGCGAACGTCGCGGCTTCGTCCTTGCTGGCACTCGGTCCGTGCCATTGGATCTGCACCGTCACCGCGTTCACCGCTTCCTCCACGATGACGCCGAGGTTCTTGGTGAGCGGTGGCACGGGCGGGACCGGCGCGCGCACGAACGGATCTGCCCCGCGCGGCCAGTCGCCGAACACCTGCTCCGCATACCGGAACACCTGCTCGGCGGACACATCACCGGCGACGATGAGCGCGGAGTTGTTGGGGACGTAGTAGATGTCGCGGATGGTGCGCATCTGTTGCGGGGTCACGCTCTGGATCACGGTGCGATCACCGATGGTGTTCTTGTGGCTCCAGAAGTCGCCCCAGAGCTGTCGTCCGATCCGCTCGTCGAGACGGAACCACGGCGATGATTCGGCGCGGTCGTACTCGCCGAGGACGACGACCTTCTCGCGCCGGAGTTCATCCTCACGGAACTGCGCGCCGCGGAGCGCCGCGTTGAGGAACTCCATGCCGCCCTTCACCGAGTCGGCCACCACGGTGAGGTAGTAGCTCACCAGCTCCTCGCGGGTGGTGGCGTTGAACGATGCGCCCAACGACGCCGCGCGGTCCATGAACTCATCCGGCTCCGGATAGGCGTCGTTGGCCTTGAAGAACATGTGCTCGAAGAGATGCGCGAGGCCGGCATACTCGGGCGTCTGCGTGAACGCGCCGTTCTTCACGACCAGCTCCACGGTCGCGAGCGGCACCCCTTCGCTCGGCGCGACGATGATCTCCAGGCCGTTCGCGAGGACCTTGCGTTGGATGTTGCCGCCGGCGGCGTCCGTTTGCGCTGCGATCGGCGTCCATGCGCCGATGAGCAGCAGGAGGACGCCCACAAGGAGACGGCTGGCGGTCCGCAGGGGCCGCGGGTTGATTTCGCGCATTCCTATGCACTCGTCACGTTCGAAGGAAACCACTCGGTCGGCACGCGAGATCGCGGCCGTCCTCTCTCCGGCACTCGGGGCGGATCGACTGCGCCTCGAGGTCCCACTCGCTCCATACACCACGTTCCGGATCGGCGGTCCCGCCGACGTACTGTACGATGCCACGTCGGCAGACGAACTCGCCAGCGCCTTGATCGCGGCTCGTACAAGTGGTGTTCCGGTATTCGTCCTTGGTCTGGGTGCCAACATCCTCGTCGGCGACCTCGGATTCCGCGGGCTGGTCATTCGGAACCGGGCCGCCCACATCCGCGACCTGGGCGGCGCTCGCGTCCACGCCGAGAGCGGGGTGATCGTCGCCGATTTGATCCGGCACACCGTCGCGCAGGGCTGGTCCGGACTCGAACACTACGTCGGCATCCCCAGCACCGTGGGTGGCGCCGTGTGGCAGAACCTGCACTTCCTCTCGCCGGCCCCAGAGCGAGAACGCACGATGTTCATCGCCGAGGTGGTGGAGTCGGTCGAGCTGCTCACGGCCGAGAACCGTTGCGAGACCGTGAGCCGCGAGGCGATGGGCTTCGGCTACGACGTCTCGCGCTTGCATGGCGGCACCGAGATCGCCCTGGCCGTGACCTTCGCCTTGGAGACCGGCGACCAGGCGGTGATGCACCGTGTGATGCAGGAGAACCTCTCGTGGCGCGGGTCGCGCCACCCGTGGCTCGAGGTGCATCCGAGTGCCGGGTCGGTGTTCAAGAAGATCGAGGGGGTCGGTGCCGGACGGCTGATCGACCAGTGCGGACTCAAGGGTCACCGGATCGGCGGCGCCCAGATCTCGCACATCCACGCCAACATCAT
>JADYYN010000222.1 GCA_020853635.1 Gemmatimonadaceae bacterium | reverse complement strand
GCGTTCGGGCTCGCGCTCGTGAGCACGCTGTGGGCCTTCGACGGCTGGGCGGACATCTCGTACAACGCCGGCGAGGTGAAGGACCCGCAGCGGAACCTCCCGCGCGCGCTCATCGGCGGGACGCTGATGGTGATCGCGATCTATCTGCTCGCGAACCTCGCCTACCTCGCGGTGCTGCCGATCGAGGAGATCCGCGTCTCGAAGCTGGTGGCCGCGGATGTCGCGCAGAAGGTGATCGGGCCGGCCGGCGTCGTGTTCGTGTCGGCGACCGTGATGGTCTCGACCTTCGGCACGCTGAACACCGTGCTGCTGACCAGCCCGCGCGTCTTCTTCGCGATGGCGGCGGACGGGCTCTTCTTCAAGTCGGTGGCGGCGGTGCACCCGAAGTTCGGCACGCCCTGGGTGGCGGTCGGCCTCACGGCGATGCTCGGCGCGACCTTCGTGCTGCTCCGGAGCTTCGAGCAGCTCGCCGACGCCTTCGTGACCGCGTTCCTGCCCTTCTATTTCCTCGCGGTGGCCTCGATCTACCGGCTCCGGAGCCGTCCCGGGTACACCCCGGTCTTCCGCTGCCCCGGGTACCCGGTCGTGCCGGCCGTCTTCATGCTGGCGGTGCTCTACCTGCTGGGGAATGCGCTCATCCAGGAGTCGAGCCGGTGGCAGACGTTGGGGGTGTTCGGGGTCTGCCTGCTGGGGGTGCCGGTCTATTTCTTGACAGTCGGGCGGCGGGCAGGCCCCGCGGCGCCTTGACGGTTGCCGACCCGTTACGCCGGTGCATTGACCGATTGTAACGGCGGGGGCAAGTTTCCCCTGCTCGAATGCAGTCCGATTCCACCAACTCAGGAACCCATTTCATGATGAAGCTCCTCAGGAACGCCATGCTCGCGGGGCTCGCAGCCATCGCGATCAGCGCCGGGGCCGCCGACGCGCAGGTCACGACGGGCGCGATCGGCGGTCGCGTGACGGACGAGACAGGTACCAACCTCGAGGGCGTTCAGATCCAGGTCCGCAACTCGTTGACCGGCGCGACGCGCACCGGCCTCACGAGCGCGGCGGGCACCTACCTGGTGCTCGGCCTCGAGATCGGCGCTGGCTACGACGTGACCGCGCGGCGCATCGGCTTCGAGCCGCTCACCAAGCGCGACCAGAACGTCACGATCGGCCAGACCACCCGCGTCGACTTCCAGATGACGACGCGCGTGACGGTGCTCCAGGGCCAGGTGATCGTCTCCGAGATCGACCCGGTGATCACCGCGACGCGCACCGGCATCGGCTCGACGGTCTCCGACTCCGCCCTGCAGCGCCTGCCGACCCTCGGGCGCAACTTCACGGACTTCGTGGCGCTGACGCCGCAGGTCTCGAACTCGGGCCCCGGCCTCTCGGGCGGCGGCGCGAACAACCGCTACAACAACATCCAGATCGACGGCGCCACCGAGTCCGACCTGTTCGGTCTCGGCTCGACCGGCCAGCCGGGCGGTCAGGCCCGCGGCAAGTCGATCAGCATCGACGCCGTGAAGCAGTATCAGGTGCTCCTCTCGCCCTTCGACGTGCGCTACGGCAACTTCGCCGGCGCACTGATCAACGCCGTGACCAAGAACGGCACCAATGAGTTCCAGGGGTCGGCGTTCGTCTTCTACCGCGACCAGTCGACCACGCGGTCGCAGCCCTACCTGAGCGACTTCGAACAGCAGCAGTACGGGATGTCGCTCGGTGGCCCGATCATCAAGGACAAGGTCCACTTCTTCGTGAACGCGGAGTTGCAGTCGCAGACGGCGCCCGCCGCGGGTCCGTACGTCGGCCTCGCCGGCGCGACCAACCTGCCGGACACGGCGACCATCCGCAGCTACAACGACATCCTCGACAGCTACGGCCTCCCGCGCTCCTCGGGCGCCTCGCGGGTGAACGAGAATCCGCTCGCGAACGTCTTCGTCCGTTTCGACATCCAGGACCTGCCGTTCAACTCGTCGCTCGTCGTGCGACACAACTACGGCGAAGCGGCGGACGACATCTTCACCCGCTCCTTCACGGGTACGAACTTCCCGCTGCTCAACAACGGGTACCGGTTCACGTCGCGGAAGGGCGGCACGGTGGTGCAGCTGCGCTCGAACTTCAGCAACGGCTGGTTCAATGAGGTCTTCGCGGGGCTCACGACCATCCGTGACCGCCGCACGCCGAACGTCGGTGGCCTGCCGATGGTGACGGCGACGATGGGTGGCTACAACCTGATCTCCGGCGCCGAGCGCTTCAGCCATGGCAACGAGCTGGACCAGGACATCGTGGAGATCACGAACAACCTCGTGATCCCGATGGGCAAGCACCGCGTCACCGTGGGAGGCTCGTACTCCACCTACAAGGCGCGGAACCTGTTCGCCCAGTCGATCTTCGGCGTCTGGGCGTTCGACACCGAGGCCGATTTCGCGGCCGGCAACGCCCGGCAGTACATCGTTGGCGTGCCGGTCTGCCCGCCCAGCGATCCGGGCTGCGACGGCGCGGTGCGCTTCAAGTCGTCGCTCTTCAGCACCTACGTGCAGGATGACTGGAACGCCACGCCGTGGCTCAACGTGCAGTTCGGCGTCCGCTACGACGCGCCGTCCTTCGCCGACAAGCCGCCGACGAACCCGACGATCCTGACCCAGTTCAACCGCAACACCGCGGACGTCCCCAGCGGCAACGGCACGGTCTCGCCGCGCATCGGCTTCAACTGGGACATCACGCACGACCAGCGCAACCAGCTCCGCGGCGGCTTCGGCCTTTTCACTGGCCGCCCCGCGTACGTCTGGCTCGGCAACTCGTTCCAGAACTCCGGCATGGGCGGCGTCGCGCTGCTCACCTGCAACCCGGTCTCGGGCACCAATCCGAACGGCGGCGCGCCGGTGTTCAACGCCACCAACATCGGCAGCGCACCGCAGCAGTGCGCCGGCGGCCTCAGCCCCGCGCTCGGCGGCGAGATCAACCTGCTCAGCGAGGACCTCAAGTTCCCGCAGAACGCGCGCGCCTCGCTCGGATACGACCGCGATCTCGGCAACGGCCTCATCCTCACCGGAGAGGTGCTCTTCACGCAGGCCGTCAACGCGCTGTTCTACCAGAACATCGCGCTCGGCGACCCCCTCGGCACCGACCGTCTCGGCCGCCTGATGTACGGCACGGCGCCGCTCACGCCCAACCTGCGCGTTCCGGGCCGCACCACGGTGCTCGACGTCGAGAACCAGTCGCGTGACCGCTCCTGGCAGTACACGGCGGGCCTGCAGCGCCGCTGGCGCGACAACTGGGAAGGGTCGGTGTTCTACACCTTCTCCCGCGTGCGCGACGTGCAGTCGCTCTCGTCGTCCACCGCCTTCTCGCAGTACCGCTTCGGCCGCCCGGCGGGCTACTTCCCGCAGGAATTCCCGGAGCTGGGTCGCTCGCTCTTCGAGCAGCCGCACAAGATCGTTGCGAGCGGCACGTACACCTTCAACAAGACCGGCACCGACGTCTCCGTCATCTACTTCGGCGAGAGCGGCCAGCGCTTCCACTACCTGGCGGCCGGCAACTCGGGCGACCTCAACGGCGACGGGATCACGAACGACCTGATCTACATCCCGGAAGACGTCAACGACCAGAACGAGATCATCTGGGCTGGCAACTTCACCACCGGTGGCGTCACGTACACGCCGGCGCAGCAGGCCGAGTCGTTCGACCGCTTCATCTCGAGCAACGCCTGCCTGAACAACCAGCGCGGCCGCATCATGGCCAAGCACTCCTGCGCCGAGCCGTGGCGCAACACCGTGAACGTGATGGTCCGGCAGTCCGTCGGTCGCCTCGGGCTCGGGAACGTGCTCAACACCAACACGCTCGAGCGCCTCACGGTCCAGCTCGACATCTTCAACTTCGCCAACTTCATCAATCGCGACTGGGGCCAGTACCAGTCGGTCGGACAGCCGGGCGGCGTGTTCGGCGGCCTCGAGTACGTAAGCAAGGAAGCCGGGTCGATGGTCGGATCGTCGGGCGCCCGTGCGCGGTTCCGCTGGAACCCGAATGCGCGGTTCACCAATGCGCAGAACGTGGCGTCGAATTATCGGATGCAGATTTCCATGCGGTATAGTTTCTGATCAGAGGTCAGTAGGCGGTGGGCAGTAGGCAGCAGGGAGCGGCCAGCCGAGTTCTTCGGCTGGCCGCTTTCCCTTGCCCGCACCTCGGCGCGCGTGGGTGCGGCACGTGTGGCGGTCGAACGATGCGGGCGTGGGCGCTCCGGATCGCGAGATTCGGGGCATGCAGCCCTTCGAGCAACTCCTGGTCTGGCAGAAGGCGCACGCGGTCGCTGTCGCGCTGTTCCACGCGAGTACGCCCTGGCGTGAGTTCGAGCTGCGCGCACAGCTGCGCCGGTGCGCGGCATCCGTGCCAGCGAACATCGCCGAGGGCGCCGGAACCGACAGTCCGGGCCTGTTCGCGCGCTACCTGTCGCATGCGCAGGCCTCGGCGTCAGAGCTCCGCTATCATCTGCGCTACGCGCACGATGTGGGCATGATCGACGCGACCGAGTTCTCCGGGTACGACACGCGCGTTCAGGAAGTCCGCCGCATGCTCCACGCCCTCACTCTCCGCATCCGCCAACGCGCGAAGCCCTGAAAGCACGAAGGGCCCCCGCACCTGCGGGAGCCCCCTGTGACCACTCGCATCCCGCATCCACCCTGCCCACTGCCAACCGCCCACTGACCTCCGATCAGAAGATCGAAAGATTGATATACTTCCGCGGATTCCTCTGGAAATCCGTCGTCAGCGAGTCGAGCCGCTGGACCAGTCCGCGCACGTCGCGGTAGAGCCCCGGGTCGGTGAGCAGCTGCCCGGCCGAGCCCTCGCCGCTCTCGAGCTTCGCGAGGATCCCGTTCAGGCGGTCCGTCGTCCCGCGCAGGTCGGTCGTCAGCTGGCCCACGTTGCGCGAGAGCTCGCCGAACGACTCGAGCGTCTGGTCCACCTTCGCCGAGTCCACCGAGTTGGCGAGCCGCTGGATCGACCGTTGCGTGCGCACCAGCTCCGCCGACTGCTGCTCGGCGATCGTGTTCAGCGAGGCGATCAGGGCATTCGCGCTGTTCACCGTGCGCCGCACCTCGCGCAGCCCGCCCTCGTCGACCATCTCGCGCCGCAGCGCCTTCGTGAGCGCCTGCAGGTCCTGACCGATCGAGTCCACCTTCGTCAGCACCTCGCCGATGCCGACCATCGGCGCGCCGGCGGGGACGGTGTCCCCTTCCGCGTAATAGTCGTCGGTCGGGACCGACGGCATCATCGCGACCATCATGTCGC
>JADYYN010000221.1 GCA_020853635.1 Gemmatimonadaceae bacterium | reverse complement strand
TGTCCGGGTGCATGCCCGGGCAGATGCCACACCGTGAACTCCCGCCCCGCGAACGTGAGCACCTGCCCTTCCGCGAGCGATGCCTCAGCCGGCTCGGGTTGCTCGAACGGGATCCCGTACGTCGCCGCTGCGCGCGACGCGTTCTCGTACACGATGCGGTCCTCGGGGTGGAGATGCACCGGGACCCCGGGCCACAGGCGCCTCAGCCCCTGCACCGCCCCGATGTGATCGAGGTGGGCGTGCGTCAACCAGATGGCCGTGAGCCGCGCGCCACGGCGTTCCAGTTCGATGCCCAATCCGCGCGCGTCGTCACCCGGGTCGATGAATACCGCCTCTCCGGTGGCCGTGTCGTGCAGCACCCAGGTGTTCTCCTCGAACGCCCCGACGACGAACGATGCGACGTTCACGTGCGCACGCCCAGCATGGGCGGTGCAGCCGGCGACGGCTGCGCGTTCTTGCGGGCAGTGAGGAACTTCTCGACCGCGATCGCCGCCGTCGTCGCATCACCGACGGCGGTGGTGACCTGCCGCGTGAGCTGCGCGCGGATGTCTCCCGCCGCGAACAACCCCGGCACGGACGTCTCCATCTGCGAGTCGGTGATGAGATAGCCCGACGCGTCGTGCTCCACGTGGTCCTTGAGAATGCCCGTGTTCGGCTTGAAGCCGACGAAGATGAAGATGCCGGTGGCAATGAGGTCACGCGCCGCACCCGTCTTCACGTGGCGGATCTTCGCGTGCGTCATCAAGCCGTCCTTGCCGACGACCTCATCGACGACCGTGTCGTAGATGATCTCGATCTTCGGATTGTTGAACACGCGCTGCTGCACGATCTTCGACGCGCGGAACGTGTCTCGGCGGTGCACCAGATACACCTTCTCCGCGTAGCGCGTGAGGAAATCCGCCTCTTCGCACGCCGCATCGCCGCCGCCGACCACCATGATGGTGTGCCCGCGATAGAACGCGCCGTCGCAGATCGCGCAGTACGACACACCCTTGCCGGCGTACTCGATCTCGCCCGGCACGTCGAGCTTGATGGGCGTGCCGCCGCTCGTGATGATCACCGTCGGCGAGACGAACACGTCGCCGTTCTCCACGCGCGTCTCGAACAGCCCGTCGGCGCGCTTCTGCACGGTATCGACCGGCGTGGACGTGCGGATCTCGGCCCCGAACTTCTCGGCGTGCGACTGGAACTTCTGCGCGAGTTCATGGCCGAGCACGTGCTCGAAGCCGATGTAGTCCTCGATGACTTCGGTGTTGAGGAGTTCGCCACCCGGGAAGCCCCGCTCGAGCACCACACTCTTGAGCATGGAGCGACCCGCGTACATACCGGCGCACATCCCGGCCGGCCCGGCCCCCACGACCACGACTTCGTATTCGAACGTCGCCACTGCGCTATTCCCCAGTCGAATGAATCGGTGAAATCTAGACGGGGCACGCGAGCGCCACCACGTCCGACTACCGGGAGGAATCGTGCGCCGGCGCTGCCAGTTCCAGCACGGCGAGGGCGCCATGGCAATGCGACACCGTGCCCACCAGCACCTCGGCGGCCCGCCCGTCGGCGGCCTGCGCGACGAGGGTATCGGCGTGGACGACCGCCGCCACATCGAACATGCCCACCCCGTAGGCCCGGTGCGCACAGTGGAACACCGCGGGACCGTCGAGTCGCCGACCCCGCAGCCGCTCGGTCGCGACGAACGTGCGCACCGTCGGCGGCAGACTCCACGCGCGGATGCCACGTGTATGCGGGCACTTCACGGGCTCGACGCAGTTGATCGGGCACTCCCACGCCGCGAAGCTGACGTAGTGCGACCCATCATCGCCGCCACGCTGCCACGGCACATCGAGTGCGCCATCGAGCGTGGGAGCCATGCGGATCCCGCGGCCCGGCCAGCGTTCGCGCGCGCGCGACACGAGCCAGTGCGACATCAAATGGGGCATGAGCGGCGAGGGCACGATCGCGTCGGCTGCCACTGCGTCGGCACCGCGCGCGGCTGCCGCCGAGAGGTAGCCGCCGAAGAACAGCGACCAATCACGGACGACGAGCGTGATCGCGTCGGCGGGATCGGTGCTGCTGTGTTCCGCCTCGGCGCGGGCGACGGCGCAGTCCGCATCGCGGTCCACGACGAGCAGTCGTTGCCACGTGAGCGCGCCTGCCGCGCGGGCACGACGCAGCTGGCGCACGTAGTAGCCGCCGTAGCATCCACCACCCACTACGACGATGTCGCCGTAGTGCGGATGCGACCGCGACTCAGGCGCGGAGTCGGCGTCCACCGTCGACATGCAGCGTCTCACCGGTCATGAAACCCGCGTCGAGCAAGTAGCGCACGGCGTGCGCGATGTCACTCGGTGCGCCGAGGCGCTTGAGTGGCGTCTCGTCAGCGAAGCGCTCGGCCGCCGCCTCAGGATACCCCGGTGGCGCGAGCACGAAGCCCGGCGCCACGGCATTCACGCGAATAGCCGGCGCGAGCGCTGCGGCGAGATGCCGCGTGAGTGCGACGACACCGGCCTTCGCCACGCCATGCACGGCGTAGTCCGGCCACGGCTCGTCGGCCATGTGATCCGCGATGTTCACGATCACGCTGCCAGGCCGCATCACGCGCAAGGCCGCCTGCGCGAGCAGGAACGGCGCGCGGAGATTGAGCGCGACGATCTCATCGAACTGCGCCGCGCTCGTCGTCCCGATCGGCGTCTTCTCCATGCTCGCCGCCGAGTTCACCAACACGTCGAGCGCACCGAAGTGGGTGTGCACGGCCGTGATTAACGACTCACAGTCGGCTGGTACGCGCAGATCACCCGCGAATGCCTGCGCGTCTCCGCCCGCCGCGGCGATCAGTGCCACCAACGCGTCGGCACCCTCGCGTGAACGATGGTAGTGCACGGCGATGCGCCATCCGTGTGCGGCGAGGTCCTCGGCGATCGCACGACCCACGCGCTGCCCCGCACCGGTCACCAGCGCCACACCGCGCACGGACGTCGCCGTGTTCATCCGGCACGCCGCGCGGCGACGCGCACATCCTGCGCGTCGAGCCAGGCTTGCGGCACCTGCATCCCACCGAGCACACGCGTGCCGTGCTGTGCGCCATGCCAGTCGGAACCGCCGCTCGGGACGAGCCCGAAGAACTCGGCCAGCGCCATGATGCGCTTGATGTCCTCGCTGGAGTGACTCGGATGCCGCACCTCGAGCCCGTCGAGTCCGAGCGCCACCAGCGGCTCGATGCGCTCGCGACGCCCTTCCGCACCGGGGTGCGCGATGACCGCGATCCCGCCGGCCTCGTGCACGATCGCGATGCCCTCGGCGATGTCGAGGCGTTCCTTCTCGACGTACGCGGGCTTCCCCGCTCCGAGATACCGATCGAACGCCTCACGCGAATCCTTCACGTGACCACCGGCGATGAGCGCACGCGCGACGTGCGGACGCCCCACCGCACCGCCCCCCGCGGCCTCGAGCACCTGCGCCACCGTGAGTTCGACGCCCATCGCCCGCAGCTTGCCGACGATCTCCTCGGCGCGCGCCACACGACGGTCGCGATACACCTCCAGTCGCGACTGGAGCGCGCTGACATCCCGGATGTGCAATCCGAGCAGAGGTACCTCGGTGGCATCCTGATGCACGCTGAGTTCCACACCAGGCACCAGACGCAGCCCCGCCGCATCCGCAGCGGCCTGTGCCTCGGGGATGCCCGCGAGTGTGTCGTGGTCCGTCAGCGCGAACGCCGCGAGTCCCGCCTTCACCGCGAGTTCCACCCCGACGGCCGGCGGATGCGCCCCATCCGACGCGGTCGAATGGGAGTGGAGGTCGACGGTCGGCGCGGCGACGCCGGGCGTGAGCACGCCCGCGTCAGCACTCACAGGGCGTAACCGGCCTCTGGCGAGGTCGCACTCGGCTGCGAGAGCTCGAACAGTCGACGCAACTCCGGCTCACCGAGCTCGGCGAGGGACTGTTCACGCGAGCGGCTGCCCGCCGGCGAGTAGCGCGTCACACGCACCTCACGCTGGTCAGCGGTCCCATGCACGAAGATGAGTCCGAACTCATCGGCGTCGTACTGCGTGATGTAACCGCTCGGGTACACACTCCACGAACGACCATCGATCTCCACACGGCGGGTCGGCATCAGCTCAGCTCCACGATCGAATAGATGCGCGCCGGGTCGTGCACACGTCCCGGGGCGGCCGCATGTGCGGCGGTAAGGGTCTTGGCGTCGTTCGCCTCACAGAACTCGATGAACGCGCCCGCCAGTGCCTGCTCCTCGAACACCCAGTACCGGCAGCCGCTGGCGACATAGTGCGCTTCCTTCGCGCGCACCCGCTCGAGGAAGCGCTCGCGCTCACTCGGCGTCACCACGGTCCGGTGCATGGTCAGGGAACGCGGCATCTCAGCCGGTCACCGACTCCAACGTCTTCTTCAGGTCGGCCATGAAACGATCCGCGTCGGCGCCGTCCACCACGCGGTGGTCGAAGCTCAACGAGAAGTACGCGCAGGTGCGGATTGCGATCGTGTCCTCGCCGTCCGCGCCCGTGATGACCTTGGGGCGCTTCTCGATCGCGCCGAGGCCGAGGATGGCCGTCGTGCCCACCGGGATGATCGGCGTGCCCATGAGCGAGCCGAACACACCGGGGTTGGTGATGGTGAACGTCGCGTCCTGCACGTCGATCGGGCTCAGCTTCTTGGAGCGCGCGCGCGCAGCGAGATCGTTGGTGCCGCGCGTGAGGCCCGTCAGGTTGAGTCCGTCAGCGTCCTTGAGCACCGGCACGATGAGTCCCGTGGGCTCGAGTGCGACCGCGATGCCGATGTTGAAGCGCTTGCGCAGGATCACATCGGTGCCGCTCACCGTGGCATTGAGCACCGGATGACGGCGGAGGTTCTCGATGACCGCGCGCATGATGAACGGCAGGAACGTGAGCTTCTGCCCCGTCTCAGCTTCGAAGCCCGCGCGCATCCCCGCGCGGAGCTTGGCCACGCGCGTGAGGTCGATCTCGAAGAAGCTCGTGACGTGCGCCGCGACCTGTCGCGCCTGACGCATGTGGTCGGCGGTGAGGCGACGGATCTTCGACATGGGCTCGACGACATCGCCGGGCCAGGGATTGAACGTGGGCTCCGCATGCGAGCCCATCGGGATGGACATCGCGGAGGGCAGCCCGCTCGGCATGGCGCTCGGCGCCGCGCTCGGTGCGGCCGGCACGCCCTTCTCGAGGTAGTCCACCAGGTCCTTCTTGGTGACGCGACCCGCGATACCCGAGCCGGACAGCGCGCTGATCTCCACGCCAGCGTCCGCCGCCATGCGACGCACGAGCGGCGACGACTTGGTGCGGATGCGCTCCTCGAACGAGCCGGCGGCAGCGGCCGGACGTGCGGGCGCCGCCGGAGCGGCGGGGGCGGCGGGGGCGGCCGGTGCAGCCGGAGCCGCGGCCTTCGACGGCGCGCTCGGTGCCGACGCGGCGGGCGCGGGCGCAGCGGCCGGAGCGGCGACCGCGGCTCCCTTCTCCGTTTCGATCCGCGCCACGATCGCGTTCACCGGCACCGTAGTGCCCTCGTGGACGATGATCTCGGCGAGCACCCCGGCGGTCGGCGCCGGGATCTCCGCGTCGACCTTGTCGGTCGAGATCTCGAAGATGGGTTCGTCGCGCTTCACCTCGTCGCCGACCTTCTTCAACCAGCGCGAGAGGGTGCCTTCGGCGATGGATTCCCCCATCTGGGGCATGATCACGTCTACACGAGCCACAGGTCGGACCTCGGTCAGTTCTTGTCGTCAGGAGTCTTGGCCGGCGCCGGCGGGCGACGCAGAGCCGACACAACGAGCCACGGAAGGGTGAGGGCGCCGATCGCGCCCCCCACTGCTGCATAAATGTACCAATCGCACGTCGGAATGCCGTCGCAGCGGGGGGCCCGGGTCAGGTAGGCGACCCCCTTGGAGACCAGGACACCCACCATCGAGCCCGAGAATCCGCCGATCCAGGCCATGAAGCAGCCGATGGCAACGACGCGCCCGGTGGATGGCGCCGGCGGCGGTGACACGGGCGCGGTCATGCGAGCCGCCGCGGCGAGGAGGGCGTCCTCACCATGCGACGAGCCGCCGCGCAGCCGTCACGATGTCCGCCACCTGCGGCAGCACGAAGTCCTCGAGCGCCGGCGCGTAGGGCAGCGGGATGTCGTGCGCCGTCACACGCAGCACCGGCGCATCGAGGTGCGCGAAACAGCTCTCGTTGATCCGTGCCGTGATCTCGCCGGCGATGCCGCCCGTGCGGGTGTCCTCGTGCACGATGAGCACCCGATTGGTCTTGCGCACCGTGTTGAAGATCGCTTCGTCGTCGAGTGGCGCGAGCGTGCGCAAGTCGACCACCTCGGTGGAGATGCCGTGCGCCGTCTGGAGTTGTTCGGCGGCTTCGAGCGCCTTGTGCACCGTGGCCGCGTACGTGATGATCGAGAGGTCGCGCCCCTCGCGGGCCGTGCGCGCCTTGCCGATCGGCACCACGTGATCACCCGCCGGCATCACACCCTTGATGCGACGATAGAGATACTTGTGCTCGAAGAAGAGCACGCAGTCCTCGTCGCGGATGGCTGCCTTCATGAGCCCCTTCGCGTCCTCCGCGGTCGCCGGATACACGACCTTGAGTCCCGGCGTGTGCACGAAGCCGGCCTCGGGGTTCTGCGAGTGGAACGGACCGCCGCGCACGTAGCCGCCGCTCGGCCCGCGCACCACCATCGGGCACGGCAGGAACGCGCGGTACCGCGCCGTGGCGACGTAGTTGGTGAGCATGTCGTACGCGTTGGCGACGAAGTCGATGAACTGCATCTCCACCACCGGCCGCATGCCCATGTGCGCGGCACCCGCGGCAGCGCCCACGATCGCGATCTCGGAGATGGGCGAGTCGATGACCCGCGCTTCGCCGTACTTGGCCATGAGTCCTTCGGTGACCTTGAACGCGCCACCGAACGCGCCGATGTCCTCGCCGAGCATGAACACGTTCTTGTCGCGCGCCATCTCCTCGTCGAGCGCTTCGCGGATGGCTTCGAGGTAGGTGATCTCCGCCATCAGCGGGGCCCTCCCTTCGAGGCATCCCATGTGCCCCAGCCTTCCGCACGCTCCTTGCCCAGCGAGGAGACGTCGGCGCCCTCGCGGTACCAGAGCGGCTTCTCCACCGGCGGATCCGCATACACGCCGATCAGCGCGTCGAGCGGCTGCGGCAACGGCGCGGCCTCGGCTTCGTCCGTCGCGGCATCGACTTCGCGCACGATACGCGCGTCGATCTCGTCGAGCGTGGCCTGTTCGACCTTCTCGCGGTCGAGCAACACACGCACGTAGCGGTCGATCGGATCGTTCTCCGCGGCCCACAGCTCGATCTCACCCGGCGGCACGTACGACTGGTTGTCGTGCTCGGCATGGCCCTTCCGACGGAACGTCATGAACTCGAGCAACGAGACACCTTCGCCTGCGCGCGCGCGGTCGACGGCGCGCTTGGTGCAGTCGTACACGGCGAGGACATCATTGCCATCCACCTGCTCGCCGTACACGCCGTAGCCGATCGCCTTGTCGACGAACTGCTTGGCCGCGGTCTGCTTGGCGGTGGGTGTGGAGTACGCGTAGCCGTTGTTCTCGATGATCACCACGAGCGGGAGCTTCTGCACGGCGGCGAAGTTGATGCCTTCGTGGAAGGCACCCGTGCTCGTAGCGCCATCACCCACGTACACCAGCCCCACACGATCCTCGCGGCGCATCTTGAACGACATCGTCACACCGGCCATCACCGGCACCATGTCGCCGAGCGGGGAGATCTGCCCGAGGAAGCCACGGGTCTTGCCGGCCTCACCCACGTCGCCGAAGTGGATGTTGAGCTCGCGGCCACGCGTGGGCGAATCGCCCTTGGCCATGTACTGCTTGAGGATCTCCACTGGCGTCGCGCCCTTCACGAGCATCGCGCCCATGTTGCGGATGAGCGGTGACATCACGTCGCGCGACTCGAGCGCGTAGCAGGACCCGACGGCGTCGGCTTCCTGTCCGAGCGAGCGGAACAGTCCGCCGACGACCTTCGTCTGCCGATACAGCGCCACGAGCCGCTCTTCGAGTGTCCGCGTGAAGCGCATCCAGTAGTAGAGCTCGAGCTTCCGCTCGAGGGGCAGCATCTCCCCGAGATGCTGCCCGCCCGGACCGTCAGAGGTCCGGCGGCGACGGGAGCCCATCAGTACGCGGGCGCGAAGTGGTGCGCGGCGTCGACCTGCTTGTGGAGCTCGACGAAGAACTTCTTCACGTTACGGTCGAGGCGGCTCTCGCCCATCTGATCGGTGTGCGCCTCGACGAACGTGTAGTGGCCGCCTTCCATCCGCACCGAGAGCTGCAGCGTCGAGGGCACTTCCGGCGTGCCGACCACGCCGGTGAACGTGCGCGTGCGCGGGCCGGAGCCGGCGGCGCGCAGTCCGATGGTCGGGAAGAACTGGTCGGCCGTGGCGAGCACGGCATCCGGGTGCAGCGAGGTGCGATGGAAGTGGCGCATCGGAGCGTGGGGGGAGGTTGGAAAGTCGGAGGAGCGGCTGGCGCCGGGCGCGTTACTGTGGCCCGGGCGCCACTTCGTTCTTGACCTGCTGGCGCCAGTCGTGCGTACGCTGCAGCACCTGCGTGGAATCGCGACGGAACTGGATGCCCATCGCCCACTCACCAGCCGTGACGAACGTGATCGTGGCGCGGTAGGTGCCCACCTCCGGACCGTACTTGAAGCCGTTCCACACCGTCTTGCGGTCGGAGTTGGTCGCGAAGATCCGGCCCTCACCATTGGCGATGGGCTCCTGCGTCTTCTTGTCGCGGACGACCACGGTGTACGTGATGCGCTCGATCGCTCGCGGCGGCATGACGTCCGCCGAGATGCGGAAGTCGAAGTCGTCGGTGGCCGTGCGGAGCACGCCAGGCTGTGGACCGGGGCCGCAGCTCACCACTGCCGCGAGCAGCGGCAGCAGCAAGGCGGTGAGGCGTCCGCGAGCGATGCTCATACATCCCCTTCCGAATGAGTGACCGGTGCTTCGCCCATCAGCTCGCGCAGGGTGTTCTTGAGCTTGGTCTGCTGGATGAACAGATCATGCTCGGGGTGCAGCCCCGGCGCGGACATCGGGCTCTTGTAGTAGAAAGATAGCCACTCCTGCATGCCCTTGAGACCCGCCCGCATGGCGAAATCGCTGAACAAGGCCAAGTCGAGCACCAACGGGGCGGCCAGGATGGAGTCGCGGCAGAGGAAGTTCACCTTGATCTGCATCGGGTACCCCATCCACCCGACGATGTCGATGTTGTCCCAGCCTTCCTTATTGTC
>JADYYN010000220.1 GCA_020853635.1 Gemmatimonadaceae bacterium | reverse complement strand
TAACGGAGGTTGGTGCTGATGGTCACGGTATGGAAGCGGCGGCTGCGCCGCCGCATCTTATGGAGTGCCCACAGCACAACCAAACGTTAGGTCGACGAGAGGAGATGTCGGTGCTCGCAGTGTTCAAGACGCTAGCCTTCGTCGCGACCGTGTTTCTGTTCATCAATCTGTATCTCGCGCAGAGACGGTTCGCGCGAGTCCGTCAAGCGGAGCTGGAACGCTCAATGAACCCGGGCGGCCCAGTGTATGAACTCGAGGGTCGCAAGCTCGGCAAGCAGGTGGCGCGTGCGATGGGGTTGGCGGTGCTTGGTTGGATCGTCTCGATAACGCTCCACCTCCTGGATCGCTGATCGAGGCATGCGCGCCGCGACCTAACGGCAGTTGGTGCAGATGGCCGGCTAGGGTAGCGGGTTGGCGGCCCCGGCCTCATCGTACTTCAGGGTCGGCCGTGGCCGCCAACCCGCATTTGTTGGATCGGCCACAGCACAACTTGACGTTAGGTTGACCAACACGGAGTCGAGGAGCAGCGAAGAGTGGTGTAGTTGACCCGTTTCGGTGGAGCCTTACTCTCCAGTCAGGAGGATCCATCGATGCCCAAGTCCCGCAAGCCGTATCCCCCCGAATACCGCGCCAAGATCGTCGCGCTGGCCAAAGCCGGCCGAAGCGTCCACGAACTGGCGGCGGAGTTCGAAGCCTCCCATCAAACGATCCGGAACTGGATCGCGCAAGCCGCCGTCGATCGCGGCGAGCGGCCCGGTGAACTCACGAGCGCCGAACGCACGGAGCTCACGCGCTTGCGCCGCGAGAATCGTCGCCTGCAGGTGGAGCGCGACATCTTGGGAAAAGCCGCGGCCTGGTTCGCTCGGGAGACGGGCGTGATTCCGAATGCCGAGCGGTCTTCGGATTCGTGAAGGCGCACCAGGCCACCTTCCGCATTGTCACGATGTGCCGCGTGCTCGGCGTCTCTGAGAGCGGCTATCACGCGTGGCGGCGCCGCGGGCCGTCGGCCCGCGCACAGCGCGATGCGGTGCTCCTCCCGCAGCTCCGGGCGTTCCATGCGCGCTCGGACGAGAGCTACGGCGCCCCGCGGCTCCTGCACGATCTCCGGGACGTGGGCGAACGCGTCGGCCAGAAACGCATTGCGCGCTTGATGCGCGAGGCGCAGCTCGTCGGCGTCAGTAAGGTGAAGGGCCCGCCGCGCCCCAAGCGCGAGACGCCGGAGTGTCCACCGGCGCCCGACCTGGTGCATCGCCGTTTCGTCGCGACGGCGCCGAACCAGCTCTGGGTCGCGGACATGACGTACATCCCGACGTATCGCGGCTTCCTCTATCTGGCGATCGTCCTCGACGTCTTCAGTCGGCGGATCGTGGGCTGGGCGATGGACAGTCGGATGCAGACCGCGCTGGTGCTCGATGCGCTCAAGATGGCGGCGGCGCAGCGCCGGCCGACGGACGTGATCCATCACTCGGACCAGGGCAGTCAGTATCGCGCCATCGCCTTCGGGCATCGCTGCGAGGTGCTCGGCGTGCGCCCCTCGATGGGCTCGCGCGGCGACGCCTACGATAACGCGATGGCCGAGAGCTTCTTCTCGACGCTCGAGGCCGAGCTGCTCGCGAAGCACCGCTTCGAGTCGCCCGGCGAAGCACAACTGAAGGTCTTCCGCTACATCGAAGGCTGGTACAATCCGCATCGGCGGCACTCCGCGCTCGGACAGCGCTCGCCACTTCGCTTCGAACAGACCTACCTTACTCCCACCCCAGTCGCGGCTTGAATCCCCAAGCCGCACCGCTCCACGAACCCGGGGCAACTACAGTGGCGATTCCCCTCTCAGATCGGCGTGCGCTTCTCCGCTGGCTCGGCGCGTGGATAGTCGGCGGAGCCGTCCTCGGAGTGGTCGTCGGCTATTTCGTTCCAGAGCTACGTCCGTCGAGCGTACTCAAGCTGCCCGGCTACTTCGCTGCGGGTCTCGTTCTCTATGCGCTCTATGCCCCCGCGCCGTTTGTCGTGACGGCTCTCCTCGTGCATCGGAGCGCCGCAGGGCGCACACTGGCGGCTCGGCATCCCGCACCACTCGCGGTGCTGGGGGCGCTCGGCGGCGCTACCTGGCCGATTGTAGAGATCCTTCGGGGAGCGATAGACACAAGCGGGCCCGGGTGGTTCCCCGTGCGCGCGTACGGCATCGGGCTCGTTCTCGGCGCGTCGAGCACGTGCTTCGCATGGAGTCGTGCGCGGCAGGACATGACTCGTCGCGCGGCAACCTAACGACAGTTGGTGACCGACGGCCGTCTAGGGGAGCAGGTGGGCGGCCGTGCTCCTTTGTACCTTTCGGTATCGCACGGCCGCCCACCTGCATCTTATGAAAGCGGCCGCGGCACAACTTGACGTTAGGTGGAACCAATCCAATGTCGTGAAGGACACACATCTCTTCCTCGCCATCGGCGTCGGATACGTCGTCGCTCTCGCGAGCTCCATTCTTGGTGCTCTTGTGACGCTCGCCGGATGCATATGGTTCTCCGCTGGACTTCTCGGCCGGGCGCACGATCAGGATGCGCTCAAGCGAGCGATGCCGATCGAGAGATTTGCGAGCGCACACAGCCTGACCGCTCTGACAGGGCTCACGGCGCTTTTCCTACTCCTGATGCTGAGCGAACGCACGGTTCCTCTCGGCCTCGGCGTGATGAGCGTGTTCGTCTATCTCTCATTTGCGCGCGATGTCTTCTATGGCCGTAGTTACCTCTACGAGCGCGCGACGGAGCCGATTCGGTTCTGGGCGGGCGTTCTGTTCCGGGTCGCGCTGTGGGTGACTCTTCTTACTGTTGGCGTCCTGTCACATCCTGTTGTATGGGGCGTGTGCGATGCTCTGTGCGAAGCTGTGCGGCGCGGGTCCACTTGAAGTCAACTTTGAAGTGCAACACTGAGCGTCACGCGGCATAGAGCTCCTCCGGGGTGCACCAGGCGTAGCGTTTGCGCGGCCGTCGATTGAGCTTGGCCGCGATGCGATCGCAGTCGGCTTGCGTGAGCTCTTCCATGCTGACGCCCTTCGGCAGATACTGCCGGATCAACCCGTTCGTGTTCTCGTTCGAGCCGCGCTCCCAGGAGTGGTGCGGGGCGGCGAAGTAGAACTTCACCGGGAGCTGCGCCTCGACGGCCTTGTAGCTATGGAACTCCGTGCCGTTGTCCGCGGTGATCGTACGCACGGGGCGCGTCTCGCGTCGAATCAGCGCTATGAGGCGCGCGTTCAATTCTGCCGTCGCGCGCCGCTCGAGTTTGCCCATCAGCAGGAAGCCGGTCACGCGCTCGACCATCGTCACGATGCACGCGCCCCCCTGACTGTTGCCCATCACGGTGTCGATCTCCCAGTGCCCGAGGTTCGAGCGGTTCGCCGCGCCCGCGGGCCGCGCCGTGATCGGCCGCTTGCCGGCGAGCCGTCCCCGACTGTCGTACGCGCCATAGCGTTTCCGCAGCTGCTTCTGCGCGCACCGCAGATGCGTATGGAGCGTGCCGCCGCGGGCCTTGTCCGCCCAGATGTGGCGGTAGATCGTCTCGTAGCTGATCGTCAGGATGCCGTAACAGCCGAGCCACCCCGCGGCCTGCTCGGGGCTGAAGTCCTCGCGCAGCACGGACTCGACGGTCGCCCAGTCGTCGGCGGTGAAGTGTTCGTTCCGGCGCGAGCGGCGCCGGCGGGCCACGGCGTACTCGTGGGCCCGCTGGGCCCAGTAGGAGGTGCCGTCCCACCGCCAGGCGTTGCGGCGGACCTCGCGGCTGATGGTGCTGGGACTGCGTCCGAGGAGCAGGGCGATCTCGGATTGGCGGTGCCCGTGCTTGCGCAGCACGGAGATCGCGTACCTTTCTTCCGAGGTGATCTGGATGTACGTCATGGCTTCCTTTCTCTTGGCGGAGGATTGAAGCCTAGCGTCTTCCAGGTCACCTCACTCACATTCAGGG
>JADYYN010000219.1 GCA_020853635.1 Gemmatimonadaceae bacterium | reverse complement strand
TGCCGGCGGATCAGGTCGTTCGCGTCGTTGGGATTGGTGACGAACTCGAGCGTGTCCACCTTGCCGACGTAGGCGCGCTGTCCGATCGCGACCACCGCGTATTGCCGCCCACCCGACCCGGTCTGCTGCGAGGTGACGAGGATGTGGAAGTCGGCGTCGAGCCGGTCGCGCATGAAGTTGATCCACTTCAGCTCGGTCACGAGGAAGTCGCGGTCGCAGCCGCGCTCGTCGCAGTCGAGGAAGGCGCGCAGCGCCGCGTTCTGCGCCGCGTTCTGCGCCGTGTCGGGCGGCGGGGCCGCTCCCGGTTCCTGCGCCGCCGCCGGCGCGCCCACCATCAATAGAAGGAGCAGGGCACCGAAGAACGGGGTCCGCAGGGACATCGGGCACTCACGGCGAGGGTAGGGGTGGGCGCGAGTGCGCCCCGTGCGCTGACGGTTCGGCCGGGTTCACGCCTTTGGATGCCGGGCCGGGGCAAAAGGTTGCTCCGGCGACTCGGGACCGGGTTCGGACCGCCCGACGTTACTCGGCGTGCGTGAGGGGGCCGTGGGGGGTGGATGAGGGTTCGATTAAGGCGCGGCCCTCGGCCGCGTGGCCCAGACCCGGTGACGCGCGGCTCATCGCTGATCCGCTTGGCTGCGTACCAGACGCATGCGCTCCCGGCGGTTTGCCATCCCCCGCCCCTCGCGCGACATTCTCCCCCGCTCCACGCCGCCCTCTCTCGATCCGCCCCGATGACCACCCGCCGCGACTTCCTCGCCACCACCGGCCTCGCCGCGAGCGCCCTCACGCTCGCCGCGCGACGCGCCGATGCCGCCGGCACGCGTTCGCCCATCCTCACGGCGGACACGGAGCCCGACCCGCAGGTGAAGGTCCTCCTCCTCGAGGCCCTCACCGCCGCCAAGCTCGCCGGTGCCTCCTGGGCCGACGCGCGCATCCAGCGCCGGCGCCGCCAGAACCTCGGCACCCGCGAGCAGCAGGTCACCAACGTCTCCGACACCGACACCATCGGCTGCGGCGTGCGCGTGATCGTCGACGGCACCTGGGGCTTCTCGGCCACGCGCTCGCTCACCAAGGAGGGCGTCGCGCGCGCGGCGCGGCAGGCGGTCTCGCTCGCCAAGGCCAATCGCGTCGCGCGCGAACGCATCGTGCGCCTCGCGCCCACCGACGTGCATCCCAACGCCACCTGGAAGTCGGGCTACACCATCGACCCCTGGTCCGTCCCCGTCGAGGAGAAGGTCGCACTCCTCATGGCCGCCAACGCGCAGGCCATGAAGGTGCCGAACATCCGCTTCGTGACCTCCAACCTCGCGTTCGTGAAGGAGGAGCGCTCCTACGCCAACAGCGAAGGGTCGATGATCTCGCAGGACGTCGTCCGCAGCTGGGTGACGATGAGCTGTACCGCCGTGAGCGACGACCGCACCGAGACCGCCACGCGCGGCCCCGAGGTGGTGCAGCCCATGGGACGCGGATGGGAGTACGTGCTCGAGAACGACATCGTGAAGAACGCCACCGTGTGGGCCGAGCAGGCGCGAGAGAAGCTCACGGCGCGCCCGGTGGATGTGGGCCGCTGGGACCTCATCCTCCATCCGTCGCAGCTCTTCCTCACCATCCACGAGTCGATCGCGCACCCGACCGAGCTCGATCGCGCGATGGGCTACGAGGCCAACTACGCCGGCACCTCGTTCATCGCCCCGCCCGACGACGTGCTCGGCAAGCTGCGCTTGGGCCCCGACATGCTCACCATCCGCGGCAACCGCTCGGAGAAGGATGGTCTCGCCACCATCGGCTACGACGATGACGGCGTGAAGCCCGACGAGTTCGACATCATCAGGAACGGCATCTTCTGGGATTACCAGACCACGCGCGAACAGGCCGAGTGGCTGCGGCCCTGGTACGAGAAGAACAAGATGCCGGTGCGTTCGCATGGCTGTGCGTATGCGCAGAGCTGGAGCGATGTCGCCTTCCAGCGCATGCCCAATGTCTCCATCGTCCCCGACCAGCAGGTGGACCGCTCGCTCGACGACATGATCGCCGCGACGGACAAGGGGATCGTCATGATCGGCCGCTCGTCCTACTCGATCGACCAGCAGCGCTACAATGCGCAGTTCGGCGCGCAGGTCTGCTACGAGGTGAAGGGCGGCAAGGTCGTCGGCCAGCTGCGCGACGTCGCGTACGTGATGCGCACGCCGGACTTCTGGAACTCCGTGGACCTGCTCGGCGGCAAGTCGAGCTACGAGCTCGGCGGCACCTTCAACGACGGCAAGGGCCAGCCCGGCCAGAGCAATGCCGTGAGCCACGGCTGCCCGCCGGTGCGCTTCAAGAACATCAACGTGATCAACACGGGGCGTCAGCTGTGAGCACCCTTCGCCATATCCCCGACGCGCCCAAGCGCCTCATCGCCCACACCGCCGCGGCACGCCATGGCGTGCTCGACGAGGCGCTGGTGCTCTCGCGCGCCGAGTGCGAGGACATCGTCCAGCGCGCGCTCAAGCTCAGCAAGGCCGACGCCTGTCGCGTGAACGTCGGCTCGAGCTACCAGACCAACCTGCGCTTCGCCGACAACCAGATGTCCACGTCGGGCATCTCCGATGACGCGTCGATCACCATCAGTTCGGTGTTCGGCAAGAAGCGCGCGAGCGTCACCACCAACGACACCTCGCCGGAGGGGCTCGCGCGCGCGGTCGCGCAGGCGGAGGCGCTCGCCAAGCTCTCGCCCGACGACCCGGAGCTCATGCCGGAGCTCGGCGCACAGACGTACGCGACCATCCCCGCCTGGTTCGACTCCACCGCGAACCTCACCGCCGAGGATCGTGCGAAGGCCGCGCTCTCGGCGCTCGAGCCCGCGCGCAAGGCCGGCGACCTGACGGTGGCGGGGTTCATCGAATGCTCGGCCAACGCCACGGCGATCGGGTCGAGCAGCGGACTCTTCGCCTATCACCGCAGCACGGGCTCGAACTACACGCTCACGGTGCGCACCAACGACGGCACCGGCTCGGGGTGGATCGGCGCCGACGAGAACGATTTCTC
>JADYYN010000218.1 GCA_020853635.1 Gemmatimonadaceae bacterium | reverse complement strand
TCGTCGATGGTGACGTAGCCGGTGTCAAGGTGACTCCTGTCCTCGACTTCATCAGGAGTCGCGAACAGAGTCGCGGCGTCGGAGTGAACGAATCCGAGCCTGTAGACATCGGATGGAAGACTGCGCCGCGGATCCCTCTGCCGGTCTCCGCGGAGTCGTCCGCCCTGCGGCCTGGAGTTGATATCTCCGAGTACAAATGGTGAGGCGGGGGCCCGACACTATGCGAGTCATTGATATTGCTTGACTCCACTCAAAAGTCATATATGCTCATCTACATGAGTCAACGTCTCCAAGTATTCCTCGACGAATCCGAGTTCGACGATATCCGACGCATCGCCGAGCGCCACCATATGACGGTGGCCGAGTGGGTGCGGCAGGCGCTGCGTGTCGCGCGACGGGACGAGCCGTCAGTGGAGCCGCAGCGCAAGCTCGCCGCGGTGCGTGAGGCGGCTGCCGCGGCGTACCCGACCTCCGACCTCGATCTCATGCTTGCCGAGGCGGAACGCGGCTACCTCGGCGGCGCCTGATCTTCATTGATTCAAATATCCCCATGCATCTGATCGACGTGGCGCATCCTAACAAGGACGTGACGAGTGTGATCAGCTTCTACCTAGGGGTCGATGCAGCAGCGGGTGGGATGAGTTCGTTGGAGCCCGTCCGCGGTGGCGGACATTGCGCTCGCGTGTACCCGGCGGAATCTTGAGAGCCATGAGCCTCGGGGGCTCACGCTGTCCCGCCATGGGACTCGGTTCTCAGTCGGGGGTATCGCGATGCGGACGATGAGGAGTTCGGTGCTGGCGATCGTGGGACTAGGCGTGTGGCTCGCGGTGACCGAGCCGGTCGCGGCGCAGACCAGCAAGCCGCTCACGCTCAAGCCGGCGAACGCGACGCACGCGGAGGAGTTCACGTACGTGACCTCGCTGCGCGAGCTGAGCGACGGGCGGGTGCTGATGACCGATGGGCGTGAACAGCGGTTCTTGATTCTCGACTTTGCCAAGCAGACCGCAGAGCCTATCGGGCGCAAGGGAAACGGGCCAAACGAGTATTCGATGGTGTTCCAGCTCCACCCGGCCGGAGGAGACTCGTCGGTGATGGGAGATATTCTGTTGCGACGGCTACTGCTGTTGGATGGGCCGCGTGTCGTTGCGACCGTACCGCCCGATCATCCCGCACTCGTCGCGACGAAGGGGTACGTCTTTGGATCCGACGCGCTCGGCAGGATCCTGAGTTTCGATCTCGCGGAGCCGCCCAATGGGGTGAGCACCACCACGCTCGCCGATTCACAGATCGTACTGCTGGTGAACCGGGCGCGCGCGGGTGTCGACTCCATGGCGCGGCTGCGAAAGGCGCCGACGCGACGCGAAGTCCAGCGCGATGACAAGAAAGTCATCCGTTCATCGTCGAACATGGTAATCGGCGAGTTCCCGTCGGAAGAGAAGGCGATCCTGTTCGCGGACGGATGGCTTGGAATCGCGCGGCTCGAACCGTTTCGCGTGGACTGGCGCGCAGCCGACGGTAAGTGGGTGCGGGGTGCTGCGCTTCCGGTGAAGCGCATCCCGGTCGACGCCCGCGAAAAGAGCGCGCACGCAGGGCGTCGCGCCGCGGCGCAGGCGCAGCAGGGACCGCTACCGAGGAACATGCCCCCACAGCCAGGCTTGGGTGAGTATCCGGAATTCGTTCCGCCGTTCGGGATCTCATCCGTGCTCGTCGCCGGGCCAGCGGGGCTTCTGATCATCAAGCGCCACACGAGCGCCGACTACACCGCCTCCCACTACTTCGTCGTCGACCGCGCCGGCAAACTCGTCGGCGAGCTCTCCCTCCCCGCCAATGAAACAATCGTCGGCGCCGGCCCGAAGTCCCTCTACATCGCTGTGAAAGACGAAGACGACGTGATCCGCCTCCGCCGCCACCCTTGGTGACCTACTTCCGCCTCATCCTCGCCGCACTCACTTGGGCGACGCTCGCGTTGCAGTTCACCCTCTCGATCCGCGCCGAGGGGGTCGCACTCGCGTTCGTGAACCTGCTCGGCTACTTCACCATTCTGACGAACATCTTCGTGGCGCTCGTGCTCACGCTGCCGCGCGTGTGGCCGCGGTCGGCGATCGGGCGGTTGTTCGATTGCAGTGGGGTGCACCTGAGCGCCGTTGCGTCGATTGTGATCGTCGGGGCGGTGTATCACGCGCTGCTCGCGAGTCAGTGGGAACCGCATGGCTGGGAACTCGTGTCGGATACCGCGCTGCACACGCTGGTGCCCGTCGGGTTCACGCTCTACTGGTTCGTCGCGTCGCCGAAGGAGGCGCTGTCGGCGCGGGTGCTGCGCGCGGTGATGGTGTACCCGACGGCGTACACGGTGTACGTGATGGCGCGCGGGGAGGTGCTGGGGCGGTATCCGTACTTCTTCATCGATGTGCCGACCATCGGATACGCGGCGGCGGTGCGGAATGTGGTGGGGATCCTGTTGTTGCTGCTCGCGGTGGCGAGCGGCCTGAGTGTGCTGGCTCGGCGGGCGAGTGTGGAACTGCAGCGCGTGAAGGGGTGAGCGGTCGACTACGCTTGATTGATGAACTGTTGGCGGGTCGCCGCGAACGCACAGTGCACGGCGAACTGCCCGAACTACATCGGTTCCCCAGAGCACTGAGAGCAAGTCCTCGAGGCAGTCTCGATCGCAACTCGGAACGCAGCCCAAACGGTGGGGTAGTCTACGCGCCCTCGCTTGCGAGTGGTTCTGTCCGCAGCCATCAGACGTCGCGAGGACACGTGAAGGGCACTCCCATCATCGCGTTGGCGGGAACTCTCGCCATCTGGAAGTCGGCTTCACCCACCGGTGTCGTGCTGAACTCCAAAACGGTAGTGGGCGCGATCGCTGGGTCGCTCATCGATTCGGTGTCGCCTGACCGCGTGTGGCACGGCGTCGAAGTCTCGCTCATGCCAGGGGCGCGCCGCACCCACGCAGACTCGGCGGGGCGCTTTCGGTTCGAGTCGCTCGACGACGGCGAGTATTCGATCGCCGCTGCGCCGCTGTTCCTCGATTCGATCGGCGCGTCGCCTCTCCAACAGCGCGTGCGCGTGATATCAGGCCGAACACAGACAGTCACCCTCGCCACCCCGTCGATCGCCACGCTGCAGCACTCGCTCTGCGGGCGCGCGATCGGGGCTGACGAATCCGTGGTCTTCGGCGAACTTCGCACCGCAATCGGCGAGCCGGTCGGGCTCGAAGCGGTCGCGGCCCAGTGGACCGTGACGGTGCTCGTACCGGGAGCGATTGAACAGTCGGCGCAGGCGGTGGTCGATACGTCGACGGTCGGTGGGCGCTACGCGCTCTGCGGGGTGCCACGCGAGGACCGGTCCACGCTCTGGGCTGGAACATCCGCTCGCGGGACGGGCAAGCTGACGCACGGCCAAGGCGATCAGGCGATTGTCAGACGTGATCTCGTCCTCGGCGACGCGTCCGCGGAGCTCCGCGTGATAGGGCGCGTACTGAGCGAGAATGGCGACCCGATCATCGGAGCGCGCGTGAACGCGCTGGACGATAGCACGCGCACGGCGGTCGCGGATTCGAGCGGACGTTTTGCACTAAGCGTATCGCAGCGGAGTCAGCAGCTGCAGGTCCGCGCGATCGGATTCGAGCCGGGCGTACTCCGCGTCGACCCGCTCAGTGAGCCATTCCTCATCACAGAGACGGTGCTCGCGACGCTCGACACGAGGGGTGCACAGTCGCTGGCTGCGGTGCGGATCAATGCGGATCGGACTACGAAACGCCGCGCGGAGTTCGACGAACGAAGGTACTACGAGCAGGGGTACTTCTTGGATGACGAGGAGTTGGCGAAGGTACCGTATCGCACGCCGGCGATCCTGCAGTTCCCTCGAGTATTCGGCGGCCCTGAGGGTGTCGCCCTGCAGCAAGGAGCAGGAACATGCCCGGTGCGATGGTACATTGACGGAATGGACATCGGCCAACCGGAGCGTGGAGAGCCTACGTACTGGATCCGAATTGCGAAACGCATCGAGTTGTACCGTGCCGCGTTCGCACCCGTGCGCTATCAGGATCGCGACGGATGCGGGGTGCTGCTGATCTGGACGTACTAGGGGGTCGCGAACCGATTGGTGATGGCGCTGGTGAGCGGCCTGAGTGTGTTGGCGCGGCGTACGTCACTCCTGGCGTACGCTTCGTCCCAATCGGTGTGACTGGGGTGTGCTGGCCGGAGTAGACGGAGTATCAGTCACTCCACAGGAGCACATGATGCCTATCGTCCGCTCGTTCCGCTGGACACTCGCGCATACCGGTCGCGCGCTCGCGAGCGCCGCGCTTGCACTCACACTCGGCGTCGCGGCGTGCGGCACGACTGACGTGGAGATCGAAAGCCCGCTTGACGGTTTCGCCGAGGCGACCGCGACCGACAGCGCGGGTAATCCACTGCCTCCGCCCACCGGCACCGGGCCAGGGAGTTTCCGCGGGACGGTGCTCGGGCCCTCGGCGCCTGGGGCGGGGAACGACAGTCTCGCAACGGCCCCTCGCATCGCGGGCGTGCGGGTGACGGCGTATCCGCTGAATCGAGACGGCGTGGTCGGTGAAGTCACCGCCGACATCGGTTTGCCGATCGCCCACGTGTTCACGGATTCGCTCGGCGTGTTCCAGATGCCGACGCTCCCGAGCGGGCGATACGCGGTGCTGTTCGCGCCGAGTGATGGGAGTGGGTATGCCGGCGTCTACGTGACGACTGAGGCGCATCCGACGAGCAACGCGACGCCGTGGTGGGTGGTGTTGCCTCGGTTGAGTGCACGATGAGCGCCGCTCGCATGGGTTGGCTCGCGCGGCGTTCGTCAGCGGCCTGCGTTGCGCTCGGCGCGCTGGCGATGGCCTGCGATGACGGACCATTCGAACCGACGATCACGCTCCCGACGCAGATGCGCCTCGAGGCGACCGCGGTTGGTCGTGTGAACGGTCTCGACGTCGACTGCCTGATGGACATGACGGTGAACGTGCAGCGCGAGGTGCGCGACGACGGCACGGTGTACACCGGGTCGTTCGGTGGCGAGGTGCGTCGCTCGGTGCTCGACGCGTCGCAGGCTGGCCTGGTCTTCTGGGCGCAGGCACACTCGGACGTGCACATCGTCGAAGGCGCGCTCGGGCAGGTGGAGCTGGTGAGCTACCGCGACGGCGTGCCGATCCCGCGGGTCACGGACTCACGCTTCTGGGAGGAGGTGCGGGTGTTTCGGGGGCGACGTGGGAGCGGAGATGTGCTGCTGGAGGGGGAGTGGACATGTCAGCCGATGGACGTGCGTGGGGATGATGTGGCGGCGGTGCGGGGGACGTGGCGGTTGACGGAGGCGTTCCCGGCGCCGTAGCACCTCGTCGAGACGGGCTCTGCTACGCGGAGGCGCGAGCGCGGCGCACAATGACGGTCACGTGTGCGCCCGCTGCACCGAGCATCGCGATGAGCATATCGACGCTGAAGCGGTCGATCTTGCCGCGCACGGGGTCACTGACTCGTGGCTGGGAGACGCCGAACAGCTGCGCGGCGGCGGATTGCGTCAGCCCGCGCGACTGGATGAGCTTCGTGAGTGCGACCATCAACTCGGCGCGCACCTTGAGGTTCTCGGCCTCGACGGGTGAGAATCCGAGGTCGGCGAAGACGGTTCGGGGGGATGGGCGGGGTTTGGGCTTCATCATCAACGGCAGTATACAAATACTAATATAGCGCGCAAGGACGCGGGGCCTGCGACGTGCAGCCGACCATCGACCAAGGACCGGGACCGAATCGTAGAATTGGAGGGTATCAACTGCGTCGCCGACGTACCGAGCCGTCGCGCGCGAGACTTGCGCCCCTGAGGTCTGAGTGAGACACGCCCCCGTCATTGCATTGGCCGCGACCGCGCTCGGTGTCTGCGGATCCGCGCTTCCGGGGCCGCAGGTATTGGAGGGAACGCTGGCGTCGGGCGCCATCACGGGGTCATTGATCGATTCCGTGTCGCCGAGCCGCAACTGGCACGGAGTCGAGGTCTCACTCATGCCCGGCGCTAGACGCGCGGTTGCAGACTCGGCTGGGCGCTTTCGGTTCGAGTCGCTCGACGACGGCGAGTACACGATTGCCGCTGCGCCGCTGTTCCTCGATTCGATCGGCGCGTCGCCTCTCCAACAGCGCGTGCGGGTGGCGGCAGGCCGAACACAGACGGTCACACTCGCCACCCCGTCGATCGCCACGCTGCAGCAATCGCTCTGCGGGCGCGCGATCGGGCCTGACGAGTCCGTGGTCTTCGGCGAACTTCGCACCGCAATCGGCGAGCCGGTCGGGCTCGAAGCAGTCGCGGCCCAGTGGACCGTGACCGTCCTCGTGCCGGGTGCGATCGAGCAGTCCGCGCAGGCGGTGGTCGATACGTCGACGGTCGGCGGGCGCTACGCACTCTGCGGCGTGCCGCGTGAGGACGGGTTCACGCTCTGGGCGGGAACACCCGCTCGCGGGACGGGCAAGCTGGTGCACGGCCAAGGCGATCAGGCGATCGTGCGGCGTGATCTGGTAGTCGGCGATTCGTCCGCAGAGCTCCGCGTGGTGGGGCGCGTGCTGAACGAGAAGGGCGACCCGATCATCGGCGCGCGCGTGAACGCGTTGGACGATAGCACGCGATCGGCGGTCGTGGATTCGAGTGGACGTTTTGCACTCATCGTATCTCAGCGGAGTCAGCAGTTGCGGGTCCAAGCGATCGGATTCGAGCCCGGGCTGCTCCGCGTCGATCCGCATGGCGAGCCGCCCCTCGTCGCGGACCTGACGCTCTCCAAGATCGACAGTGACGGGGCGCAGGCACTGGCGGCGGTGCGCGTCAACGCCAATCGTACGACGGCACGTCGTGCGGAGTTCGACGAGCGTCGCCGATTCGAGAACGGCTACTTCCTCGATGACGAGACCCTCGCACGGAATCCTCAGCGAACGCTGAACTTCCTACAATTTCCGCGGGTCTCGAGCGATACGGAGAAGGTATACTTGGGCAGCGGCGCGGGACGGTGCGCCGTGCGATGGTTCGTGGACGGGATGGATGTCGGGCAGCCGGATCGCGGTGAGCCGATCATCTATATTCGCTTGGCGAAGCGGATCGAGATCTACCGGGCCGCGTTCGCTCCGCCACGCTTCACTGATCGGAACGGCTGTGGGGTGATCCTGATCTGGACATACTAGGCGCGTCGAACGTTCCTGACGCGACCCGTCGCACTCGCAGTCACTGCGCCGGTTGCAACTCCGCCCGATTCGCCCCGATCGCCTCGATCACAATCGGCTCCAACCCCTCGCCGCCCGTCGCATCGATGTGCGCGAGCAGCTCGCGCCGCATCCGCGGCTCCCAGAACCGTCTGATGTGCATCGCCGTGCCGGTCAGCGCCTCGGCACGGTCGGGCAACGCGGCGTGATAGCGACCGATCTGGTTCGCCATCTCGATCAGCTTGTTCAAGTTCACGGCTTGGGACTCCGCACGCCCACGGCGCGCTCCAAGTGGCCCAACTGCTCGCTCGTGAAGCTCTGGAACCGCTCCTGCCACTCGCTGCCCTTGAGCGCCGGTGACACCTGCACGGCGGTCACCTTGTACTCGGGGCAGTTCGTCGCCCAGTCGGAGTTCTCGGTGGTGATCACGTTCGCACCGGACTCCGGATGGTGGAACGTGGTGTACACGATGCCGGGCTGCACACGGTCGGTGATGTGGGCGCGCAGACTGGTCTCGCCCGCACGACTGGTCACACTCACCTGATCACCCTCGTGGATGCCACGCTCCTCGGCGTCGTGCGGGTGGATCTCCAAGCGGTCCTCGTTGTGCCACTCGACGTTCGACGTGCGACGCGTCTGCGCGCCGACGTTGTACTGTGAGAGGATGCGGCCGGTGGTGAGAATGAGCGGATACTTGCGATTCACCTTCTCGGTGGTCGGCACGTACTGCGTGGGCACGAACTTGCCCTTGCCGCGCACGAACTGCTGCTCGTGCATCACGGGCGTGCCCTCAGGTGCGGCGTCGTTGCAGGGCCACTGAATAGAACCCAGCTCCTCAATGCGCGCATAACTCACACCCGTGAACGTCGGCGTGAGGCTCGCGATCTCGTCCATGATCTCGGACGGATGATTGTAGTGCATGGGGTAGCCGAGTGCGTTGGCGAGGGCGACGGTCACCTGCCAGTCCTCCTTGCCCGCCACAGGCTCCATCACCTTCCGCACACGCGAGATGCGACGCTCGGCGTTGGTGAAGGTGCCGTTCTTCTCGAGGAAGCTCGAGCCCGGCAGGAACACGTGCGCGAACTTCGCGGTCTCGTTGAGGAACAGGTCCTGCACCACGATGCACTCCATGGCCTCGAGTGCCGCGGTCACGTGCGTGGTGTCGGGGTCGGACTGCGCGATGTCTTCGCCCTCGAGGTACAGGCCCTTGAAGCTGCCGTCGAGTGCGGCGTCGAACATGTTGGGGATGCGCAGGCCCGGCTCCTTCTCGAGCGAGACGTTCCAACGGCCCTCGAACAACGCACGCACTGAGTCATCGAGCACGTGACGATAGCCGGGCAGCTCATGCGGGAACGAACCCATGTCGCAGGAGCCCTGCACGTTGTTCTGTCCGCGCAGCGGATTCACGCCCACACCCGGTCGGCCGAGGTTGCCGGTGGCCATCGCGAGATTGGCGATGCCGAGCACGGCGGTGGAGCCCTGGCTGTGTTCGGTGACGCCGAGTCCGTAGTAGATGGCGGCGTTGCCGCCGGACGCATAGAGCCGTGCTGCACCGCGCACCACACTCGCCGGCACCCAAGTCTCGGCTTCGAGTGCCTCAGGGGAGTTCTCGGGCTTGGAGACGAAGTCCTTCCACTGCGCGTAGCTCGCGGGCTCGCAACGCGCGAGGGCGAACGCGTCGTCGGCGAGGCCTTCGGTGACGATCACGTGCGCGAGTGCGTTGAGCACCGCGACGTTGGTGCCGGGGCGCAACTGCAAGTGATGCGACGCCTCGATGTGCGGCGAGCGCACGATGTCCGTGCGACGCGGATCGATGACGATGAGCTTGGCGCCCTCGCGGATGCGACGCTTCATCGCACTCGCGAACACCGGGTGCCCGTCAGTGGGGTTGGCGCCGATGACGACGATCACGTCGGCGTGCTGCACGGAGTCGAAGTTCTGCGTGCCGGCCGACTCACCGAGCGTGGTCTTGAGTCCGAAGCCGGTGGGCGAGTGACAGACGCGCGCGCAGGTGTCGATGTTGTTGTTGCCGAACGCCGCACGCACGAGCTTCTGCATGAGGTAGGTCTCCTCGTTGGTGCAGCGCGACGAGGAGATCGCACCCACGGAGCCGCGCCCGTACTGCGACTGCAGGCGCTTGAACTCTGATGCAGCGTACGTGATGGCTTCGTCCCAGGAGACCGGCGTCCACGGGTCGGTGATCTTCTTGCGGATCATCGGCGTGGTGATGCGGTCCTTGTGCGTGGCGTAGCCCCAGGCGAAGCGGCCCTTCACGCAGGAGTGGCCGTGGTTCGCCATGCCGTCCTTGTACGGCGTCATGCGCACCACCTCACGCCCCTTCATCTCGGCCTTGAACGAGCAGCCGACGCCGCAGTACGCGCAGGTGGTGACGACGTCGTAGTCGGGTGTGCCGGCATCGACGACGGTCTTCTCGATGAGCGTCGCCGTTGGGCAGGCCTGCACGCAGGCGCCGCAGCTTACGCACTCCGACTCCATGAACGATTCCATCTGCCCCGGCGAGATCTTCGACGCGAAGCCGCGGCCGTCGACGGTGAGGGCGAAGGTGCCTTGGACCTCCTCACAGGCGCGCACACAGCGCTGGCAGACGATGCATTTGGCGGGGTCGAACTCGAAGTACGGGTTGGACGTGTCCTTCTTGGCGTCGAGATGGTTCTCACCTTCGTAGCCGTAGCGCACCTCGCGCAGACCCACTGCGCCGGCCATGTCCTGTAGCTCGCAGTCGCCGTTGGCGGAGCAGGTGAGGCAGTCGAGCGGATGATCGGAGATGTACAACTCCATCACCCCGCGGCGCAGATCGCCGAGTTTCTTGGACTGCGTGCGCACCTGCATGCCGGCTTCGACGGGCGTGGTGCAGCTTGCGGGGTATCCCTTGCGGCCGTCGATCTCCACGAGGCAGAGCCGGCAGGAGCCGAACGACTTGAGCGAGTCAGTCGCGCAGAGCTTGGGCACCATCACGCCGGCGGTGGCCGCGGCTCGCATCACGGAGCTGCCCTTGGGCACGGTGACATCGACGCCGTCGATGGACAGCGTGATGGTTTCGGTGCTCGTCGGCAGCGGCGTGCCGTAGTCGACGTCGGTTCGTGTGTTGATCGGAATGGTCGTCATGGCTGTTCTCTCCAATCCTCGAGGTCAGGACTTGGTGAAGTCCTCGGGGAAGTGATTGAGCGCACTGAGCACGGGGTACGGCGTCATGCCACCGAGGGCGCAGAGCGAGCCCCCGACCATCGTGTCGCAGAGATCACGGAGCAGCGCGGTGTTGGCCTCGCGCTCCGTGCCGGCGACGATCTTGTCGACGACCTCCACACCGCGCGTGGAGCCGATGCGGCAGGGTGTGCACTTGCCGCAGGACTCGATCGCGCAGAACTCCATCGCGTAGCGCGCCATCTGCGCCATGTCGACGGTGTCGTCGAACACTACGATGCCACCGTGGCCGAGCATGGCGTCGATCTTGATGAAGGCTTCGTAGTCGATCGGTGTGTCGAACTGCGATTCGGGCAGGTACGCGCCAAGCGGGCCACCGACCTGCACTGCGCGGATGGGTCGCCCGGAGAGCGAACCACCTCCGAAGTCATACAGCAGTTCGCGCAGCGTGATCCCGAAGGCACGCTCGACCAGACCACCTTGCTTGATGTTGCCGGCGAGTTGCAGCGGCAGCGTGCCGCGCGAGCGGCCTTCGCCGTGGTCGCGGTACGCCGCACCACCTTCGGCGAGAATGAACGGCACCGAGGCGAGTGTGATGACGTTGTTCACCACCGTGGGGCAGCCGAACAGTCCTTCGAGTGCGGGCAGTGGCGGCTTGGGCCGCACCATGCCGCGTTTGCCCTCCAGGCTCTCGAGCAGCGCGGTCTCCTCACCACAGATGTATGCGCCAGCGCCGAGTCGCACTTCGAGATCGAAGTCGCGTCCGCTGCCGAGGATGTTGTGGCCGAGGTAACCCTTCACCGTCGCGGCGGCGATGGCCTGATTGAGCACCGTGTGTGCGTGCGGGTACTCGGAGCGCAGGTAGATGTAGCCGCGCGTCGCACCCACCGCGAGTCCGGCGATGGTCATGCCTTCGATGAGCATGAACGGATCACCTTCCATCACCATGCGATCGGAGAACGTGCCCGAGTCACCTTCGTCGGCGTTGGCGACGATGTACTTCTGCGGACCGTGTGCGCCGGCGACGGTCTTCCACATGATGCCAGTGGGGAATGCCGCGCCTCCGCGGCCGCGCAGGCCCGACGTCGTCACGTGTTCGACGATCGCCATGGGATCGAGCGAGAGCGCGGCGGTGAGTCCGCGCCAGCCGCCGTGCGCTTCGTAGTCGACGATGGAGATGGGATCGACCACGCCCACGCGCGCGAACGTGAGCCGCTGCTGTTTGGCGAGGTAGGGGATCTGTTCCGTGGGGCCGAGCGCGCGTTTGTGCTCGCGCGCGGTGGCGGCCCCGGTGTGGAAGCCCGCGTCGAAGAGCGAGGCGACGTCGTTGCGACGCACGGGGCCGTAGGCTGTGCGCTCGCCGCCGGGTGTGAGCGCAACTTCGACCAGGGGCTCCAGCCAGTACATGCCGCGCGAGCCGTTGCGGATGAGTTCGATCTCGATGCCGCGCACCAATGCTTCGGCGGCGATGGCCTGCTCGACTGATTCGGCACCGACCGACAGCGCGCCGGAATCACGCGGCACGTAGATGATCGGCTTCATGCGCCGCTCCGCGCCGCGCGCAGCAGCTCATCGACACGGTCCGGTGTCGCGCGGCCGTGGATCTCGCTGCCGATCACCAGTGCTGGCGACAGCGCGCAGTTGCCGAGGCAGTACACCGGCTCGAGTGTGAATTGGCCGTCCGCGGTAGTCTGTCCGAACTCGATGCCGAGTGTGCGCTTGAGATGCGCGATCACGGTATCGCCGCCCACCGCCTGACACGACTCGGCGCGGCAGACCTTGATGACAACTTTGCCCGGTGCGGCGTGGCGGAAGTCGTGGTAGAAGCTGACGACGCCGTGGACTTCGGCGCGCGACAGGTTGAGCGCGAGAGCGATCGGCGGGATCGCGTCGTCGGGCACGTAGCCGAGCGTGTGCTGCACGTCGTGCAGGATCGGCAACAGGGCGCCGGGGCGCTCCTTGTGCCGCGCGAGCGCCGTCTCGACCGCGTCGGTGACTGGTTCCGAACGCACAGGCATCTTCGTACCGGGGGGAGCGGCCCCGGCTGACCCGTCCGGGGGGGACGGGTTCGGCCGCGGCCATCTATGGTATAAGTTCGTCCAGAAGCGCCCGGGCCGCAAATGCTCCGGGGCGCCTTTCCTGCTACTACGGGACGACCGGGGGCGAGCGCTGTGACCGACGGTAAGGTTGGGATGCACCGGCTGGGGTACGCCGCGGAGACGCTCGGTGTGCCGGCGGTTCGATTCGAGGTACCGGGAGACGGTGGCGCGGCCGCCTCGGCTTCCGCTTCCTCGGCGCCCGTCGAGCAGGTGGAGACCATCGTCGAAGAAGTCCCGGTGGGGCTCATCTACAACGGTGTTCCGCACGTGGTGATGATGGCCACGCCACGCGATCTCGAGGATTTCGCAATCGGGTTCAGCGTGACCGAAGGTGTCGTGACGCGCGCCGATGAGATCCGCGCGGTGGAGGTGGTGCGTTACAGCAAGGGGATCGAGCTGCAGTGTACGGTCGCGCCGGAGGTGAGCGAGGCGGTGGCGGCGCGCGCGCGGCGGATGGGTGGGCGCACGGGCTGCGGGATCTGCGGGGCGGAGAGTTTTGATGCGGTGATCAAGGACGTGCGGCGGGTGGGATCGTCGGCGACCGTGAGTCCCGCGGCGATCTCGCGCGCGATGCGTGCGCTGGGCGCGGGACAGGAGCTCAACGCCGCGACCGGTGCGGTGCACGCCGCGGGGTGGGCCACGTCCGATGGCGCGGTGACGTTGCTGCGCGAGGACGTCGGACGACACAACGCGCTCGACAAACTGATCGGTGCACTACTCGTGGCGCGTGTGGAGGCCGCGAGCGGGTTCGTCGTGGTGACGAGTCGCGCGAGCTTCGAGATGGTGCAGAAGGTGACGATGTTCGGCGCGCCAGTGCTCGCGGCGATCTCCGGGCCGACGGGGCTGGCGGTGCGGCTTGCGGAGGAGAGTGGGCTGACGTTGGTGGGCTTCGTGCGCGAGGGGCGCATGACGGCGTATGCGCACGCGGAGCGAGTCCGCGACTGACTCAGCGTGCGGCGCGTGCTAGGTCGAGAACACGCGTCGCACGTCGTCGTCCACGCGTGTCACGCGGCCGGTGGCGCGGTTGATCGGCACCCACAACGTCCTCGCGGACGCCAGCACTTTGCGATCACGCGCACGCAGGATCTCAACGAAGCGCTCGAACCGCACCGACTCGGCGAGCCCCACCCAGGTGGACGCGATGAACGCGTCGCCGGGCAGACCGGGTGCCTTGTAGTCGATCTCATGCCGATGCGCGACCCAGGCCAACTGCTCGAGCTGCGCCGGCGTCGCGGCGGCCTGCCAGTGCGCCGTGGCGATGTCCTGCACCCAGCGCAGGTACACGACGTTGTTCACGTGGCCGAGTTCGTCAAAGTCGGCGGCGGTGACGTCGATGTGACGCTCGAAGCGTCCCGTGGGTAGGGTTTCGTCGGAAGCAGGCACCCTGCAAGGTATCACGTGACCGGTGAAGGAAACCATCGGCGCGCGGCGCGGTACGAACTGGTCGTCCGTCAGGCAAGCCACTCGGTCCCATCGGAGGGTACGATGCACGGCTCCCCACTGGCCCACGCCGTGATCGGCGCGGTGTTGTTGTTCACCGGCGCCGCGTGTGGCGATTCGCCGACGCAGGCAGGAGCGAACGGGCCGTACGCCTACGTCACGATCTGGCTCGATCATGAGAACGGCGTGCTCGACTCGGCGGGCGCTGTCGGGATCTCGACGATCATCGACGCTCGGGGGCCGTACGGCGCGCGACACCTCGAGGTCGAAGAGTTCCGCATGACGCGTCGCAGCGACGGCGGCGCGTTCGACTGGGTGGAGGCGATTCCGGGGACGAAGTCTGCGCTCGGCGACAACGGCCAGATGCGGCCGAACTGGGCGCTGCGTTGGACCGGCAGCGCCGGACGACTCGGCCTGCGCGACCTGCACCCCGGTGACACCCTCGACTTCACGATCGCCACCGGACGACGCAGTGTCGTGGCGACCCTAATCGTGCCCGGCGTGCCGCGACTCTCGCACGAGGTGCAGAACGGCACCGATGTGGTGCGGTGGCAGCGGGTGCCAGGCGCAGCGTACTACGAGGTGTTCGCGCCGAGCGAGTCGGATACGTTCATCTATACGTCGGATTCATCGCTGGTGATCAGCAATCGCATGGGGCGGAGCGGCGCCGCGCCGGTGATCGCGACGGTCTACGATCCCGGCACTGCACGTCGCAAGTTGAATGCGTTCACGTTCCCGGAGACGCAGGACGGTGTGCGATACCAGTTCGCCGCCACCACGTCCGATCGCATCACCCTCCTGCGGTAGTCAGTTCCCGCCCCGCATGGCCTCCACCGGCTCGATCCGTGACGCGCGACGGGCCGGTGCCCAACTGGCGAGTGTGACCGTCGCAAGCAACAGCACGGCCACACCGAGCAACACCACCGGATCACCGGCG
>JADYYN010000217.1 GCA_020853635.1 Gemmatimonadaceae bacterium | reverse complement strand
GCCCGAACGCGGGCGTGGCGGCCGCGAACCCGAGTGCGGCGACCCACGCGCATGGGGCGATGCGTAGGGCACGGTTCAAGGCATGGGTCTTCACCGCGTCGCTCCGCAAGCGCACCCGAACGCGATCCGGATCATGGCGCGCTCAGGTCGGCTTGCGCTTCGCGGCGGCACGCTTCCGCCCTCCGGCGGCACTGACTGGCTTCGCGGCCTTCGCGGGCACGGCCTCCCTGCCGCCCGCGGCCCGCGATGCCTCGTAGGCCCGGCGGTAGCCCCGCGCGATCGCGCGCACCGCGCGGCCGATGTCGTCGTAGACGTGGTCGTCGAGGTTTGCGAACGAGATGCGCACCGACCAGTCCGGAGCGGCGAAGCCGCTGCCGTTCAGCAGCACGATGCCGTGGTCCTCGGCCAGCCGGAACACGATGTCGAGCGGATGCACGTTCTTCTTCATCCACGCGACGATCTCGTCGCCCAAGTACTTCCTCGCCCAGAACTCGAAGTCGATGAGCCCGTAGTAGTAGTCGAATTGATCGTTCGCGCCGACTTCGATGCCGAGCCCCTCGAGCGTGGCCTGGACACGCTTCTTGACGATTCCGAGGCAGGCCTTCTGATAGTCCTTCTTTTCGTCCATCAGCTCGTAAAGCGAGAAGAGCGACATCATCACCTGCTGCGGCAGCGACAGGCCCGCGGTGTGGTTCAACGCCACGTCGCGGCTGTCCGCCACGATGCGGTCGATGAAAGCGAGCTTGCGCGGCTCTAGCGTGAGGCCGCCGTAGCGCTTGTCGAGCAGCTTCTTGATCGACTCCGGGTGCTTCGCGATCATTTCGTCGAAGACGTTGTCCTCGTGGACTGCCACGGTGCCCAGCCGCCATCCGGTCGCGCCGAAGTACTTGCTGTACGAGTACACCCCGATGGTGTTCTTCGGGAACGCGCCCATGAGCGATCGGAATCCTGGGACGAACGTGCCGTAGACGTCGTCGGTCAGCAGAATCAGGTCCGGACGCTTCCTGAGCACCTCGCCGATCTTGCCGATCGTGCGCGCGTCGAGCGCCACCGCGAACGGATTGCCCGGGTTGACGATGAAGAACGCCTTGATCTTGGGATCGAGGAGCTTCTCGAGCTCTTCGTCAGGGTACTGGAACTTGACCTCCTGCTTCGCGTGCACCTCGATGAACTTGAGGTCGTAGTCCTCCAAGTGCGCCATCTCGATGTAGGGAGTGAAGATGGGCACACCGAGTGCGATCGTGTCGCCGGGATTGAGCAGGCGATTGCTCTTGAGCGACTTGAAGATGTAGCACATCGCCGCGGTGCCGCCCTCCACCGCGTAGAGCTTGAACGTTCCCTTCGGGCGCGGATTCCCGCACATCGCCCATTGCAGGTACTCGCGGACGACCTGCTCGTTGTGCACGAGCATGCGGTCCGGCACCGGGTAGTGGTCGCCGATGATCGAGTCCACGAGTTCGTGCACGAACGCGTCGGCGTCGAAGCCAAACCGCTTCACCGCCCACGGCACCATCGCTTGCAGGAAAGGCGCGCCGGGCATGTCGAGGTGCTTCGCGAGCCACGCTTCCAGGCGGCTCGCGATACCGGCCGCCCTGGGCATGCCGCCCACGCCCGGCGGAAGGTCGAGCACACGTTTGCACTCGGTGACGGCGAACTGCCCGAGGAGGAAGTAGGCCTCGCGCGGCTCAGTCGCGACCCAGTTCGGATTGCCGCGTCCTGCGTTGAGGTAGGAGATCGACGCCTCCTTCGCGGCCTTCGACGCCGCCTTCTGGAGGAAGTCCTTGATCTCGAACGGGCCCAGCTTCTCGTACTGTTTGAGCTTCAGGTCGTTCATGCGGAGGCTCCTTGCGTGCTCGATGCGCGGTTGGGTCGTACGATCAGGAAAGCAGCATGATGATGACCATGCCCCAAATTGTCAGAAGCGTGTTCCCGACCGCGTAGGTGACGGTGTAGCCGAGTGCGGGAATCTGGCTCTTCGCCTGGTCGCAGACGAGCCCGAGCGACGCCGTCGTCGTACGTGAGCCGGAAACGATGCCGAGGTTCAGCGCGTCGTGGAAGCGGAACACGTACTTCGCCGTGAGCATTCCGAGAACCAGCGGGATCGTGGTGGCTGCCACACCCCACAGGAACAGGCCGATGCCCTGGGTCTTCAGGCCGTTCACGAAGCCGGGACCGGCGGAGATTCCGACGATGGCGATGAAGATGTTGAGCCCGACGGAGTTCATGAACCAGACCGTGGGCGTGGGAATGCGCCCGAACTTCGGCCGCACCGAGCGCAACCAGCCGCCGACGATTCCCGCGATGAGCGCTCCCCCCGCTGTCGACAGCGTGATGGGTACGCCCGCGATCTTGAACATGACTGCGCCGATCAGGCCGCCGACCACGATGGCCGCTCCGACGAAGGCCATGTCGGTGACGTCGGTCGGCCGGTCGGCGACCCCCAGCATCCGCGTGGCGGCGGCGACGTCCGGTGTGCGGCCGACGAGTGTGAGCAGGTCACCGCGATGGACCTCGGTACCCGGCATGACCGGGATGTCGGTCGCGGTGGCGCCGCGCGTGATTTTGCGCAGAAACACCCCGCGCACCTCCTGGCGCGCCGCGAGCTCGACGAGCGTCTTGCCGTCGACCGCTTTGCTGGTGACCAGTACGTCCACGCCCTCGACCGGCACCGCGAGGAGCTCGCGGTCGTCAACCTCCTCCGCGTTCTGCAGCGCCCGCACCATAACCTCTCGATCGCCCGCGACCACGACGACGTCGCCTTCCTTGAGAACCGTGTCCCCGGTGGCTTCCGTGATCTGGCCGTCGCGGCGCAGCCGCAGGATGAAGAGGCGCGACTCGGGGACGAGCGCCTCGGCTTCGCTCACGCGCAGGCCGACCGCCTTGCCGCCCGCACGGATCCGGTAGGCGCGCAGGACGCGTTGGTACCAGCCGGTGCCGGGCCCTCCGAGTGCCTTCTTGCCGCCGCCGAACTTCTCCTCGTAATCCTTGCACGCGGCGACGAGGTCGATACCCAGGAGCTTGGGTCCGATGATCGCTATCACGATCGCCGAGCCCATCGTGCCGAACATGTACGTGACGGCGTAGGCGATGGGCATCGAGTCGAGCATCGCCTTGGCCTGGTCGGGGGGCAGACCGAGTCGGTTGATGGCGTCGGTCGACAGGCCCATCGCGGCGGAGATCGTCTGCGACCCCGAATAGAAGCCCGCGGCGTAGCCCAGGTCGTAGCCCGCGAGCTTCGCGATCACGACGCAGGCCGCCAGGCTGAAGACGCACTGCACGACTGAGAAGAGCGCCTGCGGAAGGCCCGAACTCGCGATGCCGCGAACGAACTGCGGGCCCACGCCGTACCCCACGGCGAACAGGAACATGAGGAACGAAAAGGCCTTCAGCGGCTGGTTGATCGTGATCCCGAGCTGCCCGATGACCACGCCCGCGATCAGCGTCGCGGTCACCGCGCCGAGCCCAATGCCCTTGAACGTGAACTTGCCGAAGTAGTAGCCCAGGCCTAGCGCGAGGAAGATCGCGATCTCCGGGTATTGCCGCAGCGTATCAAAGAGCCATTGCATCTGGAGTGTCCTTTCTTCGTGCGATGCCCGCGATCAGCGCTGCTTTGCTGCGTCGCGGTGCTTCGCGAGCGCTTCGGGCTTCAGGAGCTCG